>NZ_JBFYGQ010000004.1:0-508674 GCF_041079455.1 Microbacterium sp. 16-032
GCCCCGCGCCGGTCGTGCCGCCGGAGGAGCGCGATGCCCCAGCCCCAGCCCCAGCCCCAGCCCCAGCCCCGGCCCCGGCCGCGCCCGCATCGGCACCCGTGAGCGCCGCCGAGCCCCCGGCCCCGGCCCCGACCGAAGCCCCGGCCCCCACCGAAGCCCCGACCCCCGCAGCCCCCGTCGAAGGCCCGCTCTCCGCCGCCCAGGTCGACAAGATCGCCGCGGGGTACGCCGCCACCGGAGCCGCCCTCGACCTGGGCGTGCTCGTGAACGGCGGGCCGGTGGCATCCGTCCCCGTCCGCATCCCCCTCGCGATGACCAATCGGCACGGGCTCGTCGCCGGGGCGACGGGCACCGGCAAGACACGCACGCTGCAACTGCTCGCCGAGCAGCTGTCCGAGAACGGGGTCCCGGTGTTCGCCGCCGACATCAAGGGCGACCTGTCGGGTCTCGCGGCCGAGGGCACCTCGAGCGAGAAGCTCCTCGCGCGTACCTCCGCGCTCGGTCAGGACTGGTCGGCGCGGTCGTTCCCGACCGAGTTCTTCGCCCTCGGCGACGACGTCGGTTCGGGGATCCCGGTGCGGGCGACCGTGTCGGGGTTCGGTCCGCTGCTGCTCAGCCGCGTGCTCGGGCTGAACGCGACGCAGGAGTCCAGCCTGGGCCTCGTCTTCCATTACGCCGACGAGAAGGGGCTGGCGCTCGTCGACCTCTCGGACCTGCGCGCGGTGCTCACCTACCTCACGAGCGACGAGGGCAAGGCCGAGCTCAAGGGAATCGGCGGGCTGTCGGCGGCGACCGCGGGTGTGATCCTGCGCGAGCTGGTCGCGTTCGCGGCCGTGGGCGCTGACAGCTTCTTCGGTGAGCCCGAACTCGACGTCTCGGTGTTCCTGCGGACGGATGCCGCGGGGGCGGGCATCGTGAGCCTGCTCGAGGTGCCGAACGTGGCGGCGCGGCCCGAGCTGTACTCGACCTTCCTCATGTACCTGCTCGCGGAGCTCTACGAGGCGCTGCCGGAGGTCGGCGACGTCGACAAGCCCAAGCTCGTGTTCTTCTTCGACGAGGCGCACCTGCTGTTCCGCGACGCGTCGAAGGCGTTCCTCGAGGCGATCACGCAGACCGTGCGGTTGATCCGGTCGAAGGGCGTGGGCGTGTTCTTCGTCACGCAGACGCCCAAGGACGTGCCCGGAGACGTGCTCGCCCAGCTCGGCTCGCGCGTGCAGCACGCCCTGCGCGCGTTCACCCCCGACGACGCCACCGCGCTGCGCGCGTCCGTCCGCACGTACCCGGATTCGGGATACGACCTCGAGCGCGTGCTGCAGGAGCTCGGGACCGGCGAGTCGGTCATCACGGTCATGAGCGAACGGGGAGCCCCCACGCCCGTGGCGTGGACGCGCATCTTCGCCCCGCGCGCCTCGATGTCGCCCATCCCCGCCGAGGCCATGGCGGCGGCGGTGTCGGCATCCCCCCTCTTCTCCACCTACGGCACCCCGATCGACCGTGAGTCGGCGCGCGAGATCCTCGGCGCCCGCATGCAGGCGGCGGCCGAGGCCGAGGCTGCCGCTGAACGCGCGAAGAAAGAGGCCGCCGACGCCGCCGAGTACGCGAAGCAGAAGGCCGCGATCGACAAGGCGAACGCCGAGGCGCAGAAGAAGGCGCAACGCGAGTACGACCGCATCCTGAGGTCGACCGCCGCCCCGCGCAGCCGGACGAGCGCCCCCACCGCGGGCCTCGACGGTCTGCTCGGACGCGGGGCGACCAAGAGCATCGTGAACGGCGTCATCCGCGGACTGTTCGGCAACGGCCGACGCCGCTGAATCCCGGAGGACAAAAACGGGACGGGATGCCGATCACCCGGCATCCCGTCCCGTTCTCGTCGTCGGCGGTTACGGCCGGTTCAGCTCGAGGGGCATGGTGGACGTGTCGATCAGCGGATCGTCGTCCTGACGGGCGACGAGCGCCTTCGCCTCGGCCGGGGTCTCAACCGTGGGCACGGAACCGAGCAGGGGGCGCTTGGCCGTCTCGGGCATGGCCAGGAGCGCGACCAGCCCCATCGCGGCGAAGAACATGATGTAGAACGCCGGCATGAGCGTGTTGCCCGTCCAGTCGATCAGCGCCTGGCTGAACAACGGGGTCGTGCCGCCGAACAACGACACCGACACGTTGTACGCGATCGCCATCGCCCCGAAGCGCGAGGCGGTGGGGAAGAGCGCGGGCAGAGTGGATGCCGCGATGCTCGCGTAGAAGGCCACCGGCACCGCCGCGAGCACCAGGGCGATCATGACGGCCCACAGCTCGCCGATCTGCATGATCAGAAAGGCCGGAATCAGCAGGACCAGAGCGGACCCGGCGGCCGCGACGTAGATGGGTTTGCGGCCCACCCGGTCGCTGAGCCGGCCGAAGATCGGCAGCATGGCCGACATCAGCAGAAGGACGGGGATGGTCGCGACGGCCGAGCCCACATTCGAGATGCCGACTTCTTTCTCGAGGTAGACCGGCATGTAGCTGGTGAGGGCGTATCCCGCGGTGTTGGTCGCCGCGACGAGGGCGATCGCGATGAGCAGGGACTTCCAGTGGTGGCGCACGATCCCGGCGAGGCCCTGGCGGGACATCGGGTCGTCCTTATCGATCTCGTTCTCGGCCTCGGCCGCGTGCGTCTGCTCGAAGGAGGGGGTCTCGGGGATTTTCAGGCGGAACCAGATCGCGACGATGCCGAGGGGGATGGCGAGCAGGAACGGGATGCGCCATCCGTACTCGGTCATCGCGTCGGGGCCCGAGACGTTCGTGACGATGGCCGTGGTGATGGCCACCGCTCCGGCACCGGCGGCGAACCCGACGTAGGAGCCCACGTCGAGCCACGACGACCAGAAGCCGCGCCGCTTGTCGGGGGAGAACTCCGACACGTAGGTGGTCGCTCCGGCGTACTCCCCACCGGTGGAGAAGCCCTGGACCATCTTCAGCAGGTAGAGGGGGACGATCGCCCAGAGCCCGATCTGCGCCGAGGTGGGCAGGATGCCGATGAGCGCGGTGGCCGAGGCCATCATCGCCATCGTGAGGAAGAGCACCTTCTGCCGACCGATCCGGTCGCCGAGGGGGCCGAGGACGAAACCGCCGAAGGGGCGGACGAGGAAGGAGATCGCGAAGCCGAGCAGCGTGACGAGCAGGCCCCACGGGTCGGGCAGGTCGGAGGCGAAGACGGCGGTGAGCGTGACGGCGAGGTAGCCGTAGATGCCGAAGTCGAACCATTCCATGAAGTTGCCGACGACGGTGCCGCCGATGGCGGTGCGCACGCGCTTCTTGTCGACGACGATGACGTCGTCGACTTCGAGCCGGGGGGCTTCGGATGCCGAGGGGGATTTCTCGTTCATCCTTCTAGCGTTACCCCGATCCGCGTTTCGTTTCCAGTCCGGGGCATGCGCGGGGCGGTCGTGCTAACAAGGCGTCTCGGGCGGTCGTCAAGCCCCCGGCGATGTCGGACGTCCGGCGTACGGTGTCGGGCATGACCGAGCTCTCCGCCCCCACCGGCCGCGAACCCGCGCTCGTCGCCCAGCCCCGCTCCGACGGGACGGCTCCGAGGGCTCTGGTGCTCGGCGCCACCGGCTATCTGGGCGGCAGGCTCGTTCCCCGCCTGCTGTCGGCGGGCTACCGGGTGCGCGTGCTCGCCCGCGATCCGCGACGGGTCGAGGCCTTCCCCTGGGGCGACGAGGTCGAGACCGCCGCGGGGGATGCGACTGACGCCGAGGCCGTCCGTGCGGCGGTCGAGGGCGTCGACGTGCTCTACTACCTCATCCACTCCATGGGCAGCGCCCGCGACTTCGAGGCCACCGACCGCGTGGCCGCCCAGACCGTCGCCGACGCGGCGTCCGCGGCATCCGTCTCTCGCATCGTGTACCTCGGGGGCCTGCACCCCGATGACGCCACGCTCTCGGCGCACCTGCGATCGCGCGTCGAAGTGGGACAGATCCTCCTGCACAGCGGTGTGCCGACCCTCGTGCTGCAGGCGGGCGTCGTCATCGGGTCGGGCTCGGCGTCCTTCGAGATGGTGCGCCACCTCACCGACGTGCTGCCGTACATGCCCGCACCCAAGTGGGTGCGCAACCACATCCAGCCGATCGCCGTGCGCGACGTGCTGCACTACCTGCTCGGCGCGGCGCGCGTGGCCCCCAACGTCAACCGGGCGGTCGACATCGGCGGGCCCGACGTGCTGCGCTACGGCCAGATGATGAACGGCTACGCGATGGAGGCCGGATTGCCCCAGCGCGCGATCGCCTCGCTGCCGGTGCTCACGCCCCGCCTCGCCTCGCACTGGGTCAACCTGGTCACCCCGATCCCCAAGTCCATCGCGCGGCCGCTCGTGGAGTCCCTGCAGAACGACTGCGTGGTCAAAGACCGCGCCATCGACGACCTCGTGCCCCGCCCCGAGGGCGGGCTCATGCCGTACCGCGAGGCCGTGCGCCGAGCGCTGGGGCGCGTGAACGACGACGCGATCGAGACCAGCTGGCAAGACGCCGAGGTGTCGGGCGCCCCGAGCGATCCGCTGCCCAGCGACCCCGAGTGGGCGGGTCGACTCGTCTACACCGACATCCGCACCATGACGACGAAAGCGAGCGCCGCCCAACTGTGGTCGGTGATCGAGGGGATCGGCGGAGAGAACGGCTGGTATTCCTCGCCGCTGCTCTGGGCGATCCGCGGCTGGATGGACCGTCTGGTCGGCGGGGTGGGCCTCGCCCGTGGCCGTCGCAGCCGGTCGGTGGTCACCGTGGGCGACGCCCTGGACTTCTGGCGCGTCGAGGCGATCGAACCGGGGCACCTGCTGCGCCTGCGCGCCGAGATGAAGGTGCCGGGAGGCGCGTGGCTCGAGCTGCGGGCCACGCCCGAGGGCGACGGTGCGCGGTTCGACCAGCGGGCCCTCTTCTTCCCGACCGGGCTCGCCGGGCGGCTCTACTGGTTGTCGGTGCTGCCCTTCCACGGGCTGATCTTCAGCGGCATGGCCCGGCGCATCACCGCCGCCGCCGAACACGTGCAGCGCGACGACCTCGCCCCGAAGGCGAAGGCCGGACGCATCGCCCCCGAGATCGCCGAGGTCGAGACGACCGCGGCTCCCTCGGCCTAGGCCGATCGCGTCCCGAGACCGGGCCCACGCCATCGATCGCGCCCGTAGGCTGAGCCGCGTGCCCCATCACGCTCGCGTCCTGACCGTGTCCGATCGCTCGGCAGCGGGCCTCCGTGAAGACCGCGGGGGACCCTTGGCCGTGTCGTTGCTGCGCGAGGCGGGATTCGACTGCGCCGACGCGGTCGTGGTCGCCGACGGGGCCGACAGTGTCGCGACCGCCCTGCGTGCGTTGATCGCGGAGGGGACGGGGCTCATCGTCACGACCGGCGGCACGGGCATCGCCCCCACCGACCGCACGCCCGAGGGAACGGCACGCGTGCTCGACCGCGAGATCCCCGGCATCGCCGAAGAGCTGCGGCGCCGCGGGCTCGCGGACACGCCGATGGCCGTCATCTCGCGCGGCCTCGCGGGCATCGTCGACCCGGGCACCCTGATCGTCAACCTTCCGGGGTCGACCCGTGCCGTGGCATCCGGGATCGCCGTCATCGCCGAGCTCGCGCCCCACGTGCTCGACCAGCTCGCCGGAGGAGACCACTCATGAGCGCCGTCCGCATCGCCCGCCTGTCCGAGACGCCCCTCGACCTCGACGCCCACCTCGACGCCGTCGAGGACTCGTCGTCGGGAGCGGTCACCACCTTCGTCGGGCGCGTGCGCGACATCGACCCTGACGCTTCGGGCGCCGTCGTGGCGCTCGAGTACAGCGCGCACCCCGATGCCGAGCAGACCCTGCACCGCATCGCCGAAAGTGCGGCCGCCGGCACCGACGCGATCGTCGCGGTCAGCCACCGCGTGGGCCGGCTGGGCGTGGGCGAGGCGGCGGTCGTGATCGCCGTGGCATCCGGTCACCGCGCCGAGGCGTTCGAGGTGTGCCGCACGGTGATCGAGACGATCAAGACCGACCTACCCGTCTGGAAGCGCCAGGTCGAGGCCGACGGCACGACGGAGTGGAAGGGCCTGGGCGGCTAAGAGCCGCGGGCCACGCAGCCGGGGTCCGACAGTGCTCAGCCCCCGGCGAAGGGCGGGAGCACGTCGACGTGCGTGACCCCCGCGAGTGGGGCATCGTCGTCGTGGCGCGTGCCGTCGACGAGCACGGCGCAGCGATCCAGGATCTCGCCCAGAGCCGGGTGGTCGGCGACGACGGCTGCGCGCAGCGCCGTCAGAGACGGTTCGGCCCGGTCCTCGGCATCCGTTCCTGCCGCCTCCGCCGCGGCGGCGAAGTAGCGTACGCGCACGCTCATGCGTCTTCTCCGGGACGCACCCAGTCGCCCGACTTGCCGCCGGTCTTCGACACGATGCGCACGTTCTCGATGACCGTGCCCTTGTCCATGCCCTTCACCATGTCGACGATCGCCAGCGCCGCGACCGAGACGCTCGTGAGGGCCTCCATCTCAACGCCCGTGCGGTCGGCGGTGCCGACGGTGGCTTCGATCTCGACGCCCTCGTCGGTGATCTCGAGGTCGACCGAGGCGCGGTGCACCCCGATCACGTGCGCGAGCGGGAGGAGGGCGGGAGTGGACTTCGCGGCCTGGATGCCGGCGATCCGGGCCACCGCGAGCACGTCGCCCTTGGGGGCCGTGCCATCGCGGAGGGCGGCGACCACCTCGGGGGCGCAGCGCACGAAGCCGCGCGCCGAGGCGGTGCGGACGGTGGGCTGCTTGAGGGTGACGTCGACCATGCGGGCGTGGCCCGCGGCATCCAGGTGGGTGAAGGTCATGGAATCAGCATGACATCGAGCGGGTCGCCCACCGACACGGTGGACACCTCGGCGGGGACGATCGCGAAGGCCTCGGCGCGCGCGAGGGAGGCGGCGAGGTGCGAGCCCGATCCGCCCGCCGTGGCGGGGCGCACGGTGCCGGCGACGAGGTCGATCGCCGCCGGGAGGTACTGGCGACGGCCGGGCGGGGTGGTCCAGGTCTCGGATGCCGTGAGCCGGGCGATCCGCCGGTCGATCACGGTGCGGCCCTGCAGGGCGAGGAGGGCGGGGCGCACGAACACCTCGAACGACACCGCGACGCTCACGGGGTTGCCGGGCAGGCCGAAGACGAGGCGGCCGTCATCGAGCGCGCCGAAGGCCTGGGGCTTGCCGGGCTGCATCGCGACCTTCTCGAACGCGATGCGCCCCTCGAGAGCCTGGCGCACGGGCTCGTAGGCCCCGGCGCTCACGCCCCCGCTGAAGACGATGACGTCGACGTCGGCCGCGTGATCGAGCAGGGCGTGGATGGCGTTCGCGTCGTCCTGCAGGCTCGACGTCACCGTGACCTCCGCGCCCGTCTCCGCGACGAGGGCCGCCAGCAGCGTCGAGTTGGAGTCGGGGGTCTGACCGCGCCCTGGGACGACCCCGGGGACGACCAGTTCGCTGCCGGTCGACACGACGGCGACCCGCGGGCGGCGGTGTACCTCGAGCTCGGCGACGCCTGCCGCGGCGGCCGCGGCCAGCGCGAACGGTCCCAGGCGCTCCCCGGCCGACAGGACGACCTCGCCTGCGCGGGTGTCGCCGCCGCGGCGGCGGATGAAGGCTCCGGATGCCGCGGGCGCGCGCCGCACCTCGACGGTGCCCAGCGAATCGGCGAGGCCTCCTGCGGTGTCTTCGAACGGCACGATCGCGTCGGCGTCGGTGGGCACGGGCGCACCCGTCATGATGCGCACCGCCTCGCCGGCACCGAACGACGGGTCGTCGGACGACCCGGCCGGCAGATCGGCGACGACGCGCAGGGGCACCGGGTTCTCGGCATCCGCCCCCTCGACGTCGGCGACGTGAACCGCGAAGCCGTCCATCGAGGAGTTGTCGAAGCCGGGCAGGTCGTGAGCAGTGCGCACGGGGGCGGCGAGCGTGCGGGCGGCCGCATCGGCGAGGCGCACGGTCTCGACGGGCAGGAGCGTGACGGCGTCGAGCACGCGGGCGCGGTGGTCCTCGACGGTGAGCAGCGGGGTCATCGGGGCCTCCGGGGTCAGGACGAAACGGCGGGGCGGGCGGCGGGCGAGAGTGGGATCACGTCGTGACGGGCGCGCAGGGCGTCGATCACGACGAGCCGGCCGAGCACAGGCTCTCCCGCGCCGGTGACGAGCTTGATCGCCTCGGTAGCCAGCATCCCCCCGACCTGCACGCACAGCGATCCGAGCACGCCGACCTGGGCGCACGTGGGCGGCTCTCCGGCGGAACCGGTGGGGAAGAGGTCGCCGAGCACGACGGGCGCGTGCCCCTCGGGCGGAGTCGACCAGAACACGGTCACCTGGGCGGCCCACTCCTGCACGGCTCCCCAGACGAGGGGGATGCCGAGATCCTCGGTCGCGGCGGCGACGGCCTCTCGCGTGTCGAAGGTGTCGCTCCCGTCGATCACGAGGTGTGCGCCCGCGAAGAGCTCGGCAGCATTGTCGGAGGTCAGTCGTACCGTTCGTTCATGGACGACGGTGAGGGGCGACAGGTCGCGCACGGCACGAGCGGCGGATGCCGTCTTGGCGGTGCCGATGTCGGTGATGCGGTGCGCGAGCTGGCGCTGCAGGTTGGTGCGCTCGACGGTGTCGTCGTCGATGACGACGAGCTCGCCGACCCCGGCCGCGGCCAGCGCGAGCAGCACGGGCGAGCCGAGGCCGCCGGCTCCGACGAGCGCGATGCGCGCTGCGGCCAGGCGGCGCTGGCCCTCCTCGCCGATCGCGGCGAGCACGGCGTGACGAGCGGTGCGGATGAGTTCTTCGGGGGCGAGCGACGCCACCGGTTCGACGAGCGGCTTCATCCGCCGATCGCGCTCATCGTGCGCTCGGGCTGCACGAAGTCGGGGCGCGCGAGCCCTACGCGGTCGGAGCCGTGGGCGCGGGGCTTCGCCCACATGGCCTCGCGCCAGACCTGCGCGATACCGGCGTCGTCGGCTCCCGCACGCAGGGTCGAGAGAAGGTCGGTCTCTTCGTGCGAGAACAGGCACGAGCGCACCTTGCCGTCGGCCGTCACCCGGGTACGTGTGCAGGCGGCGCAGAAGGGTTCGGTGACCGAGGAGATGATGCCGATGTGTCCGGCGACGGCGGTCTCTCCGGGGCGGCGGACCTCCCACCGCTCGGCGGGGGCGGCGCCGCGTCCGCGTGGATCGGGGGTGAGAGAGAACGCCGTCTCGATCTCGGCGCGGATGTCGCGCGCGGCGATGACGTTCGTCGCCATCCACGATCGGTCTCCGTCGAGGGGCATGTCCTCGATGAAGCGCATCTCGAACCCGTTGGTCACGGCCCAATCGACGAGCGAGACGATCTCGGTGTCGTTGATGCCGCGCAGCAGGACCGCGTTGATCTTGATGGGCCCGAGGCCCGCGGCGCGCGCGGCCTGGAGGCCCGCGAGCACCTTGTCGAGGTGCGGGCGGCGGGTGAGCTCGGCGAAAGTCTCGGGGTGCAGGGTGTCGAGCGAGACGTTGAGGCGGGTGAGGCCCGCGTCCTTCAGCGCCTGGGCGCGGCGATCGAGACCCACGGCGTTCGTGGTCATCGAGATGGGCAGGTCGGGGTTGTCCTCGCGGATGCCGGCGATGATGAACTCGAGGTCTTTGCGCACGAGGGGCTCGCCGCCGGTGATCCGCAGCTCCTCCGCACCGAGGGACTGCACGGCGACGCGGACGATGCGGCGGATCTCGTCGGTCGACATCAACTGCGTCTGCGGGAGCCAGGGCATCCCGTCGGCCGGCATGCAGTACGTGCAACGCAGGTTGCACTTGTCGATGACCGAGACGCGTAGGTCGGTCGCGACGCGGCCGAAGCGGTCGAGCAGTCCGCCGGACTGCGGGGCTCCGGTCGAGGCCAGGGCGGTGGCGCCGGGTGCCGTCGAGGGCGAGGGGGCGCCGGTCGCCGGGAGGGCCGTCGCGCCGGACGACGTCACGGTCGCACCGAGGGCCACGGCCACCGGCCGTCGCGTCGGGCTCGCGTGCTTGGCATCCATGGGTCGAGCCTAGGTCAGCGCGGGGAGGGGGAGGGCGACGGGCCCGCGTCTCACAGGAGGGGTACGGTCGGGGGATGCCGAACACCTTCCGGATCGCGCAGGCTGCGCGTCTGCTCGGAGTCAGCGACGACACCGTGCGCCGGTGGATCGACCAGGGTGCGCTGCCGACGACCGGGGCGTCGCCGACGGAGATCCCCGGGGCGGCGCTGGCCGCGCGGGCGGTGGCGCTCGCGGCCGAGCCCGACGACCCGACCGCGATCGCCTCGAGCGCCCGCAACCGCTTCGTGGGGATCGTCACCCGCGTGCAGATCGACGGGGTCATGGCCCAGGTCGACCTGCAGTGCGGGCCCCACCGGGTGGTGTCGCTGATGTCGGCCGAGGCCGCCGAAGAGCTCGCGCTCGAGCCGGGCTCGCTCGCAGTGGCCTCGGTGAAGGCGACGGTCGTCACCGTCGAGGCCCCGCGCGGCTGAGACCCCGGATCGTCGGGCGAGCGCCGGGCGGGGCTTTGCCCGTCGAGACCGTATCTCGCTGACGACTCTGCGTCCGGCGGCAACCGATTCGTCGGCGAGATGCCGTCTCGCGGGCCTGAGCGGACGAAATCGCCCGGCAACTCCGCAGATGCGGAACAATGGGAGGTCAGCGAGCCGCCGGCGCGCCGAAAGGAACGTCATGAGCCGCCCCCTCCGTCTTGCCGTCGTCGCCGCCGCGGCGGCCCTGCTCGCCGGGTGCGCGAGCTCCGCACCCGCGCCCGCCGCATCCGAGGACTCCCTCTCGGGAACGGTGGAGGTGTACGCCGCCGCCTCGCTGCAGCGGTCGTTCGACGAGATCGCCGCCGCGTTCGAGGCCGCCCATCCCGGGGTCACGGTGAGCGCGGTGTACGACGGATCGAGCACCCTCGCGACGCAGATCGGCGAGGGCGCGCCGGCCGACGTGTTCGCCTCGGCCGATGAGAAGAACATGGCGAAGGTGAAGGAGCAGGCACCCGACCCCCAGCTGTTTGCCGGCAACACCCTCGTGATCGCCGTGCCGAAGGGTAATCCCGGCGCCGTGGCCACCCTCGCGGACCTGGCCCGGGTCACGACGGTGCTGTGCGCCCCCGAGGTCCCGTGCGGCGCGGCGTCGCAGACCCTCCTGTCGAACGCCGGAGTCGCCGTCACGCCCGCCAGCTCCGAGCAGAACGTCACCGCCGTGCTCACCAAGGTCGCCGCCTCCGAGGCCGACGCGGGTCTCGTCTACGCCACCGACGTCAACGGTCGCGACGACGTCGAGACGATCGTGCCGGCCGGTGCCGACGCCGTCGTCAACCGCTACCCGATCGCCGCCCTGACCGGTGCCCCGAACCCCGAGGCCGCGGCCGCATTCGTGGCGTTCGTGCTCGGGCAGGACGGGCAACGCGTGCTCGCCGACGCGGGCTTCCGCGCGCCGTGAGAGCGGCGGGATACATCCCCCGCTGGCTGATCGTGCCGGCGGTGCTCGGCCTGCTGTTCCTGCTGGTTCCGCTCACCGCCCTCATCGCGCGGGTGGAGTGGGCGACGCTCTGGAGCGACGTGACGTCGGAGGCCGCCCTCTCGGCCCTGGCGTTGTCGCTGGGAACGGGGGCCGCGGCCACCGCGGTGTGCGCGGTGGTCGGCATCCCTCTCGCCCTTCTCATCGCCCGCAGTCCCGCGCGGACGGCGGCTCTGCTGCGCGCGGTCGTCACCGTGCCGCTCGTGCTGCCCCCGATGGTCGGCGGCGTCGCCCTGCTGTATCTGTTCGGGCGCAACGGCTGGTTCGGCTTCCTCGCCCTGCCGTTCACCACCACCGCTGTCGTGCTGGCTCAGGTGTTCGTCGCCCTTCCGTTCCTCGTCCTCGCGGTCGAGGGGGCGCTGCGCAGCACAGGGGTCGAATTCGAACGCGCCGCCGCCTCGCTCGGGGCGTCGCGCGCGACGATCCTCCGGCGCGTCACCCTGCCGTTGGCCGCTCCCGGCATCGTCGCCGGAGTGGTGCTGTGCTTCGCTCGAGCGATCGGGGAGTTCGGGGCGACCGCGCTGTTCGCGGGCAACCGCCCCGGTGTCACGCAGACGATGCCGCTGGCGATCTACACCGCGTTCAACGGAGCGGGAGTGTCCCAGGGCACCGCGGTCGCTCTGTCGCTGCTGCTGCTGATCACCGCCGTCGCCGTGCTGCTGCTCGTGCGCGGGTGGCGACCGGGGGTGGGCAGATGACGATTCCGGATGCCGCTGAGCTCCGCGCCCGCATCCGCGTGCGCCGCCGTGACTTCGTCGTTGACGCCACGCTCGACGTCGCCCCGGGCGAGACCGTCGCCGTGATGGGCCGGAGCGGCGCGGGGAAGTCGACGCTGCTCGGCGCGCTCGCCGGGCTCACGCCGCTCGACGAGGGGGAGATCTCGGTCGACGGGCGGGCCCTCGACCGCCCGCCGCGCACGCGGACCGCCCCGATGCACCGGGGGATCGTGCTGCTCGGGCAGGAGGCGCGCCTCTTTCCGCACCTCACCGTGCGCGAGAACGTCGCCTTCGGTCCGCGGGCGGCCGGGGTAACGGCATCCGTCGCCCGCGACGCCGCCGAGGAGTGGCTGGTCCGCGTCGGATTGCCGGGCACGGGCGATCGGCGCCCCGCACAGTTGTCGGGCGGGGAGCAGCAACGCGTCGCGGTTGCCCGGGCTCTGGCGGCCGAGCCGCGGGTCGTCCTGCTCGACGAACCCCTCGTCGCGCTCGATGCGGTCACGGCCTCGGAGATCCGCGCGATGCTGCGGGAGCGGCTCGCGGGCGTGACGACCGTCGCCGTCACCCACGACGCGATCGATGCGGCTGCCCTGGCCGACCGCCTCGTGATCGTGGAGCGCGGGCGGGTGACGCAGGAGGGGCCCGTTCGCGAGGTGCTATCGGCACCGCTCACCGACGTCGCGGCGCGGATCGCCGGTCTGGAGCGGCTCGTCGGCGAGGCCCGCGGCGGGGCGTTCGTGCGGGGCGCGCTCCGGCTCGCGTCGGCGGATCCGGCGTCTCGTGCGCTCGCCGCGACCGACGGTGCCGCTCTCGCGGCGGTCTACCGTGCGACCGACGCGCGACTCGGAGAGGGGACTCCGGTCCGCGTGGTCTCCGTGGAGCCCACGCCGACAGGCGTGCGCGTCGTCACCGACGAGGGTTCCGCCGAGGTGGCGCCGATCGAGGCGGCATCCATCCGGCCCGGCGACACGGTGCTGTGGAGCGTGCCGCCGGAGCGCGTCCGCTTCGTCGCGTCACGCTGACTCAGGCCGCCGCCACGCGCCCGTTCTCGAGCCGCACCTCGCGGTCGACCAGCCCCTCCGGCACCTCGACGTGCGAGACCAGCACGACGGCCCGGTCCCGTCCGATCGCACCGAGCAGGTCGACGAGCAGAGCGTCGGATGCCGCGGGATCGACGCCCGCGGTGGGCTCGTCGAGCACGAGCACCGGGAAGTCGCGCAGCACCGCCCGCGCGAGCGCGAGACGCTGAGCCTGCCCGCCGGACACCAGCCCACCCCGGTCGCCGACTCGGGCGTCGAGGCCGCCGCGCTCGCGGACCCAGAGATCGAGGCCGACGCGCTCAAGCACCGTCCACAGTTCGTCGTCGGTGGCGCCCTCGCGCGCGAAGAGGAGGTTCTGGCGCACGGACTCGTCGAACAGGTACGGCGACTGCTCGATGATCCCGACGGTGCGGCGCAGATCGTCGCCCGAGATGTCGCGGGCTTCGATGCCGCCGACCCGGTACGAGCCCTCGTAGTCGAGGAAGCGCGTGAGCACGTGCGCCAGCGTGGTCTTGCCCGCTCCGCTCGGACCCGTGACGAGGACGCGCTCGCCCGGCCCCAGGCGCAGGGCGATGTCGTCGAGGCGGCCGGCGTCGGCGTCGAGGTCGTCGCGTGCCGGCCAGTGCGCGCGGACGCCGGTCAGTTCGAGGCCCGCGCCGAGGATCGGCGCCGCACCGGTTGCGGCGTGCTCGTCGCGGGGGAGTCCGTCGGGGACGGCTTCGGGCACGGCGTCGGCGATACGTTCCGCCGCGGAGCGCACCTGGCGCCAGGAGGCCAGGGCGAGGGGCACCGGCCCGAACACCTCGAACACGGCCATCGGCACCAGCACGACGACGGCGAGCTCCGGGCCCGACAGGGATCCACCGGCGAGCGACGGGGCGGCGACGAGCAGGGCGGCGAGCGAGGCGACCCCGGCGAGCACCGAGACGGCTCCCGAGGTGAGCCCCTGCGCCCCGCCGCGTCGGACGACGGCTCGGCGCAGAGCGGCATCGGCACGGCGGACGCGCTCGGTCGCGGCATCCAGCGCTCCGTATGCCGTCAGCACGTCGAGGTTCGCGAGCAGGTCGTGCACCGCGTCGGCGACGGCGGCGCGGAGGGGGGCGATGGAGCGCTCGGCGCGGGCACCGGCGGCCCCGCCCACGACGACCGCGAGGGCGAACGCGACCGCCAGGCAGACGAACAGCACGACGGCCGCGGGCCACGAGACGATCGCGGTGAACACCACGGCGGCGAGCGAGGTGAGGACGGCGACCGCGAGGGGGAGTACCACGCGCAGGGGGAGGTTCTGCAGTTCGTCGACGTCGTCGACGACGCTCGAGAGCAGCCCCCCGCGCCGCGAGCGCGCGAGTCCGTCGGGAGCGTGGGGGACGAGGTCGCGCACGAGATCGGCGCGAACTCCCGCGAGCTGTTCCAGGGCCGCGTCGTGTCCGGTGAGGCGCTCGAGGTAGCGGAACACTCCCCGCGACAGGGCGAACGCGCGTACCCCGACCACCGCCATCGACAGGTACATCACGAGGGGCTGTTCGGCGGCCCGCGCGATGAGCCACGCGCTCGCCGCGAGCAGCGCGATCGAGCTCGCCGCGGTGCCGAAACCCGACAGCACCGCGGGCGCGAAGCGTCGCCGCGAGGGCATCGCCGAGCGCAGGATGCCGCGGACACGCGCGTTCACGACCGCACCTGCCGTCCGCGTGCGCGCGAGGGGTCAGAATCTGTCGCCTGGGACCCCGTTGAAGCGACAGATTCCGACCCCTCACGCAAAAGGGACGGGGGCGTGAGCTCGACCACCTCGTCGGCGATCGCGCGGGCGGAGCGGCGGTGCGAGACGAGGAGCACGCCGCGGCCGGCGTCGGCCTCGCGGCGGAGGGTCTTCCACAGGTGGGCCTCGGTGTCGGCATCCAGGGCGCTCGACGGCTCGTCGAGCACGAGCACCGGCACCGCGCCGATTCGCGCGCGGTACAGGGCCCGCGCGACGGCGACGCGTTGCGCCTGGCCGCCCGAGAGGCCCGCTCCTCCCGCACCGAGCACGATCCCGGGGTCGATGTCGGATGCGCCCGCGTCGGCCAGGGCGGCGGAGATGCGGCCGGAGTCGAGGGGGGACCCGAGCGACACGTTCTCGGCGACCGTGCCCGACACCAGCCCCGGCCGCTGGCCCGCCCAGGCGACCGCGTCGCGGGCGTGCGGGACGGCGACGCCGTCGACGCGCACCTGGCCGTCGTGCGCGGCGTACCCGAGGAGAGCGGCGATCAGCGACGACTTCCCGACGCCGCTCGGGCCGGTCACGAGCACCACCCTTCCGGGCCCTACCGACAGCGATACGCGGGGCAGCGCGTGTCCCTCGCGGTGCACCCGGACCCGCTCGAGCGTCACCGTCGATCCGAGCGTCGAGGTCATGGCATCCGGGCCCCGCTCCTCTCGGGCGGAGCGCGCGGCGTCGAGCGTGTCGAAGATCTCGTCGGTCGCCGCGACCCCCTCGGACGCGGCGTGGAACTGCACGCCCACCTGGCGCAGGGGCAGGTACGCCTCGGGGGTGAGCAGCAGCACGAACAGACCGACGAGCAGGCTCAGATCGCCCGAGAGCAGGCG
The DNA here is from genome assembly GCF_041079455.1 of Microbacterium sp. 16-032. Classification (NCBI taxonomy): domain Bacteria; kingdom Bacillati; phylum Actinomycetota; class Actinomycetes; order Micrococcales; family Microbacteriaceae; genus Microbacterium; species Microbacterium sp. 16-032. The sequence continues at coordinate 15,862 of NZ_JBFYGQ010000004.1, forward strand.
GAAGCCGATGGTGACCGCCACGATCGCGACCGAGATCGATGCCAGGAACTCCAGCGCGAACCCCGACAGGAACGACACGCGCAGCACCGTCATCGTCTCGCGCTTGTAGTCGCGCGTGATCGTCTCGATCGAGTCCGCCGCGCGATGCTGCCGACCGAAGGCCCTGAGGGTGCCGAGGCCTTCGACGGTGTCGGCGAAGCGCGCGGCCAGGCGGCCGAGGGTGCGGTACTGCTTCTGCTGCACGCCGCGGGTCGCCCAGCCGATCAGCACCATGAACAGGGGGATCAGGGGGATCGTGAGTACAACGATCAGGCCCGACAGCGGGTCGGCGAGCGTGATCGCCCCGATGAGGATAGGCATCGTGAGGGCGGTGGCGACCAGCTGCGGCAGGTACCGGCCGAAGTAGGCGTCGAGCGCCTCGAGACCGTGGCCCGCCGTGACCGCGAGCGAGGCGGCATTGCGGCGAGCGAGCCAGGCGGGGCCGAGGTGTCCGACCGCGCCGATCACGGCCGCCCGCAGCTGCAGCGACGCCGCGGCCGCCCCCCGGGCCGACACGCGCTCCGAGGCCGCCCCGAGGAGCCCGCGGAGCAGGACGAGGGATGCCGCGACCCCGACGAACCCCCACAGCTCGCCGACCGGTCGGCCCGTGATCACGCCGACCAGGGCGCTGGTGAGCGCCCAGGCGAATCCGATGATCGTGCCCGTCTGGGCGAGGACGATCGCCGCGGTCACCGCGAAGAAGCCGCGGGAGGCGGTGGCGTAACGGAGCAGCCGGGGGTCGACGGGTTTCATGACGGTCTCAGTGGGCGACGAGCGCGGCCTTCTCGATGCGGGCGCGGGTGACGCGCTTGCGGAACACCCAGTACGTCCAGCCCTGGTACGCCAGGATCAGCGGCAGGAAGATCAGCGCCGCCCAGCTCATGATCGTGAGCGTGTAGTCGGTGCTCGAGGCGTTGTCGATCGTGAGGCTCGAGCCCGCGGCGAGCGTCGAGGGCATGACGTTCGGGAAGAGGGCGAAGAACAGGGCTGCGACGGCGGCGACGATCGTCACGGCGCCGAGGGTGAAGGCGGTGCCTTCGCGATCACGGAGGTTCGCGATCCACGACCCGATGAGGGTCAGGGCGGCGACACCGGCCAGGGCGACGACACCGAGGAGCAGGGGCGCCTCCGCATTCGCGGCGTTCACGATCGTCCAGCCGAGGAACAGGGCGGCCAGCGCGATGGTCAGCACTCCCGCCTTCTTCGCGAGCGAGCGGGCGTCGGCGCGCACCTGGCCGTCGGTCTTGAGGGCCACGAAGTACACCCCGTGCACGAAGAACAGGGTGAGGGTCGTGAGCCCGCCCAGGATGCCGTAGGGGTTGAGCAGCGTCAGCACGGTGCCGACGTACTCGTGGCCGGCGTCGAGGGGGACCCCCTGCACGATGTTGGCGAAGGCGACGCCCCACAGGAACGCCGGGGCGGCCGAGCCGAAGAAGATCATGCGGTCGAACGCGCGCTTCCACTTCAGCGAGTCGCGCTGGTGGCGGTACTCGAACGAGACGCCGCGGGCGATCAGGGCGATGAGGATCGCGAGCAGCGGCAGGTAGAACCCGCTGAACAGGGTCGCGTACCACTCGGGGAACGACGCGAACAGGGCGGCGCCGGCGACAATCACCCAGGTCTCGTTGAGGTCCCAGACGGGGCCGATGGTGTTGATGATCTGCCGTCGGGCGATGTCGTCCTTGCCGAGGAACGGGATCGACATGCCGACGCCGAAGTCGAAGCCGTCGAGCACGAAGTAGCCCACGAAGAGGAAGGCGACGATCCAGAACCAGAGGTATGCGAGGTCCATGAGGGGCTCCTAGTAGACCGTGGTCGGGGTGTTCTCGACCGAGTCGTCGTGTTCGGCATCGGGGTCGGGCAGCGGCTCGGGGCCCTTCTGCGCGAACTTCACGATGAGACCGAACTCGACGATCGCGAGGGTGAGGTAGACGAGGGTGAAGGCGACGAGCGAGATCAGCACGCTCCAGCCGGGCACGCTCGGCGAGACGCCGTCCTGCGTGAGCATCAGGCCGAACACGATCCAGGGCTGACGGCCCATCTCGGTGAACACCCACCCGACGAGGCTCGCGAGCATCGGCAGGGGAGCGGCCCAGATCGCGACGCGCCACATCCAGCCGGCGACGGGGCGCGTGGCCTTCTTGCGGGTGACCCACAGGCCGACGACGCTGACGAGCGCCGCGATGCCGCCGAGGGCGATCATCCAGCGGAACGCCCAGTAGGTGACCCACAGCACGGGGGCGAAGTTGCCGTCGACCTGGTCGGCGAACTGGGGGAACATCTGCTGGCTGTACAGGGTGTTGAGGTCGTTGATGCCCTCGACGCAGCCGTCGAGCGAGTGCGTCGACAGGATGCTGAGCAAGAACGGCACGCGGATGCTGAACAGCTCGCTCGTTCCGTCGGGCGTGCCGAGCGTGAAGATCGAGAACGAGGCATCCTGCCCGCAGACGGTGTTGAAGGTCGCTTCGGCCGCCGCCATCTTCATCGGCTGGGTCGCGACCATCACGAGGCTCAGCTGGTCGCCGACGATAGCGACGAGGACGAACGACACCACCGTCGACCACAGTCCGAAGCGGAGCGTCTTGCGCATCATGTCGGTGTTGCGCCCGCGTGCCATGTGCCAGGCCGAGACCGCGACGATGACCATGGCCGCGAACATCCAGCCCGCGAAGATCGTGTGGGGGAAGGCCGCGAGGGCGACGGGGTTAGTGAGCATGGCCCAGAAGTCCACGAGCTCGGCGCGGTGACCGTCCGCCGACATCTGATAGCCGACGGGGTTCTGCATGAAGGCGTTGGCGGCGATGATGAAGTACGCCGACAGGGTCGCGCCGATCGACGCCATCCAGATGCTCGCGAGGTGTGCGAGGCGGGGGAGCTTGTCCCACCCGAAGATCCACAGGCCGATGAAGGTCGCCTCGAGGAAGAAGGCGAGCAGGCCCTCGAAGGCGAGCGGGGCGCCGAAGACGTCGCCGACGAAGCGGGAGTAGGCCGACCAGTTCATGCCGAACTGGAACTCCTGGACGATGCCGGTGACCACGCCCATCGCGAAGTTGATCAGGAAGATCTTCCCGAAGAAGCGCGTGATGTGCAGCCACCGCACGTCCCCCGTGCGGTACCAGACCGTCTGGAAGATCGCCACGGCGAGCGACATTCCCAGGGTCAGGGGCACGAAGAGGAAGTGGTAAAGCGTCGTCAACCCGAACTGCCAGCGGGCGAGGGCGAGGGGGTCGAGCCACTCCATCAGGAGCCTCCGATCGAACCGGATTGTGTGGTCAGACCACATGCTACGCCGGGGCTCCGCGGCGCGTCGGGGGATCCCTCGGCGTCGAACGATATACTCGGCAAGTCATTTCAGACCCGCCAGGAGGCGTCGTGTCCGTTCGTCTGAGCCTGCTCGCGATCCTCGATCGCGGCGCCTGTTACGGCTCGCAGCTGCGCGCGGAGTACGAACGGCGCACGGGGGCCCGGGTCAACGTCGGGCAGGTGTACACCACCCTCGAACGCCTCGAGCGCGACGGCCTCGTCCAGGGCGCCGGCATCGACGACGAGGCGCGCGTGCTCTGGGATCTCACGGACGACGGCCGCGCCGAGGCGCGAGCCTGGTTGTCCGGTGCCTCACTGGTCGAGGGGCGCGACGACGTCGCCCTCAAGCTCGCGCTGGCGGTGACGCTCCCCGGGGCCGACGTCCCCGGCATCCTGTCGGTGCAACGCGACGCGACCCGCGCGGCGCTCGCCGAGGTCGACGAGGAGCTGCCGGATGCCGTGCCCTCAGCGATCGTGCGCGCAGCGCGCCGCGAGAGGCTCGAGGCGGACCTGCGCTGGCTCGACGAGGTCGAGCAGCTCGCCGCCGGAGCGGAGTCCTTCGACCTGTCCGAGGATCGTCCGCGCCGCGGGCGGCCCGCGCGCAACGCCGTCTGACCGGGCGTATCGCCGTTTCGCGATTCCGTCAAGGGCGGCGCGGATCAGGGGGCGACAGCGCACTGTGAGAACACCCCGGTACGACCCAAGGAGTTCTCGCATGGTCATGGAAGCACCCCTCAGTCGACCGGGATCGTCGAAGGCTGCCCGCGCGGCGGCGAAAGCCGGGGCGACACCGCTCGCGGCCCCGCCCGCTCTCACCGAGATCCCGTGGACGCGCATCGACCTCGACCTGTACGAGGTTGCCCGCGAGGGGTGCATCGTCGGGTACGTCGAGGTCGTCGGTGCCGTCTTCGTGGCGCTCGGCGGCCCGCGCTACGACCGCGCCGTCGAGGTGTCGCAGCACATGACCTTCCACGCGGCGGTCGACGCCCTGGTGCGTCGCGTCCTCTGAGCCCGCCTGCGTGGTGACGCCGGTCGTCGGTGCGTCCTCGGTCAGCGGACCAGCGTGTAGCCCGCTTCGTCGATCGCGGCGCTCAGGGCGGTCTCGTCGGCCGGGCCCGTCGAGGTGATGCGCACGAGCGACGCGTCGTCCGCGCGCAGGTCGATGTCGACGACCTCCACGCCGTCGAGGGCGTTGAGCTCTTCGGTCACCGCGCGCACGCAGTGGTCGCAGGTCATCCCCTCGACGCGGAGGACCGTCGACGCCCCCGCGTCCGCGCGGGAGGGGGAGGCGGGGGATGCCGCGGCCCCGTGGCCGCACCCGCATCCGTCGCCGCAGCCGCCGCCGGAGGAGCGGGGTGAGGTGAGGCCGAGGTCGATGCGCTGTTCGGTCATGGGTTCTCCTTACGAGCGGACCAGCCGGGCGATGGCCTGGTTGGCTTCTTTGAGCTTCTCTTCCGCGACGGGGCCGCCCTGCGCGGCGGCTTCGGCGACGCAGTGGGACAGGTGATCGTCGAGCAGGGAGAGGGCGACGTTCTCGAGCGCCTTCGTCACCGCCGAGACCTGGGTGAGGATGTCGATGCAGTACTGGTCGTCGTCGACCATGCGCGCGATGCCGCGCACCTGGCCCTCGGCCCGTCGCAGGCGCTTGAGGAGGTCGTCCTTGTGGCCCTCGTATCCGTGCATGCCCCGATGATACCCCCGTGGGGTATGCCTAGCACCGTCCCCGGTCCTGTCAACCCCCTCGGAATCCTCGGCTCGCGGGCGGATGGTCGAACCATCAGGAGGTCGACATGTTCTCTCGTCGCACCGGTGGTGGTCAGCGATGACCGCCGATCCCTTCCCCACCGGCCCCCATCGCCCCGTGCGCATCCCGCACCTGCCCCCGCTGCGCTCGCAGCGGCGAGAATCGAAGGATGACGCGAACACTGGCAGCGCTTCCGGGCGCCGCCCGGAGGCTGTGCCTCAGCCGAAGAAACGGCGAGATCTGCACCCGTGAGGACGGCCACCGCGGCCTTCACCACCGCACCGGCGGACGCCTGCTGTGGAACGACCTGCAGGCGGACCCGCCGGAGTGCGCCGCGGCCGGGACCCCCGCAGAACCCGCCCCGGTCCTCGACGACGGGTTCCCCGGCGGGCGCGCGCTGTGCCCCGTCTGCTGGGCGTTCGTGAGCCGCGACGGCGAGGGCCTTCTGGAGCCACACGATTCGTGGCGTGGCGACGAATCGCGCTCCGAGGCCGATCGCCGTCGCGAGTGGTTCAACGCGTACGGCTGGTGACGAGGGCCGCCCGCCCGTCGACGACCTCGACCATCTCGTCGAGGGCATCGGCGTGCACCAGATCGTGCGTCACCAGAAGGGTCGCCGTCTCGCGCTCGCGCGTCAACCGCGACAGCAACGCCATAATCTCGGTGCCCCGGGCGCTGTCGAGGGCGCTCGTCGGCTCGTCCACCAGCAGCACCCGCGGCTCGTGCGCGAGGGCGCGGGCGATCGCCACGCGCTGGCGCTGACCACCTGACAGATGTGCGGGACGACGGTCCGCCACGGCGCCGAGCCCGACCGCCTCCAGCAGCTCGTCGACCCGCGCGCGCACGAGAGAGCGTCGCTCGCGCCGACCGGAGCCCCCGAGCTCCGCCATCACCCGCACCTGCTCACGGGCGGTGAGGGCGGGAAGCAGCTGGGGCTGCTGGAACACGATCCCGATGCGATCGCGTCGCAGCGCCGTCGCTCCCGAGGCGCTGAGCCGGGTGGCATCCGTTCCCGCGACGATCACCCGCCCGGAGTCGGGACGGATGAGGGTGGCGGCGAGGGCCAACAGGCTGGACTTGCCCGATCCCGAGGGACCGGTGATGCCGGTGACGATCCCCGGTCGTCCCTCCAGCGTGACGCGGTCGACCGCGGTGACGCGGGCGTCTCCGTCGGGGTAGGTGAGGGTGACGTCGTCGAGAAGGATCATCGGGTGCTCCCGAGGGCGGTGAGAGGGTCGGACGAGGTGACGGTGCGCAGAGAGACGGCCGCGCCGAGAAGGCCGAGCGCGATCATGACCGCCGCGGGCGCGAGGGTCGTCAGCGGACTCAGGACGAAGGGCAGGGTGCCGCCGGCGACGGCCCCGAGCAGGGCGGTCAGACCGATCCCGACACCGACCCCGAGGATGAGGACCACCGACGCCTGGCCGAGGGCGTCGCGAACGAGGGCGGGGGTGCTCGCCCCGAGGGCCTTGAGGACGGCGATGTCGGCCGAGCGCTGCATCGTCCACACGGTGAAGAAGGCTCCGACCACGAGGGCCGAGACGCCGAAGAGCATCGCGATCATCAGCGCGAGCGAACCGATCTCGGACCGGAACGTCGACAGCGCCGTGAGACTCGCCAGAGGAGTGGATGCCGTAGTGCCGGTGTCGGCGGCCACGGAATCCCACGCGGGGGAGCCGGTGACGGCGAGCACCGTCGGCTGCCCCGTCCCACCCAGACGCTGGGCGAGGGTCGTCCAGGCCGCCGTGCTGAGCGCGACGACGGGCGTGTGGCTGTACCACTCGTCACCTCCGATCGCGGCCACGCGGTACGACGAGCCCGCGATCGACACGTCGTCGCCGACCGCCGCCCCGAGCGCCTTCGCGGCGCCCGCCGACAGGTCGACCTCGTCGTCGCGGCGCGGGGCGGCGAAGGCCGTACCCGCGTCGAGCCCGAAGAGGGCGACAGCGGTCGAGGCGCCGGGACCCTCGGCCCGCGTCTGCGTGATGCCGACGGGGGTGACCGTGTCGACTCCGGGCGCCGCGCGCCAGGCGGCGACGGTGTCGGCCTCGATGGTCGAGTCCGCGAAGGTCGCGCTCGCGCCGTCGACCGGGTGCAGCACCAGCCGGTCCCCGGGGAGGGCGAGCACGCCCGAGACGTTCTGAGCGGCGAGGCCGCCCGTCAGCCCCGAGAGGAAGCCGACGAGCAGGGTGATGAGGGCGACGACCGCCCCGATGAGGGCGAATCGCCCGCGGGCGAACCGCAGATCGCGCCATGCGACGTACACGTCGCCTCCTTCCGCCGACGACTCTCGCCGGCACCGTCCCAGCCTCGCCAGGGGAAGGCTCGCGGGCATCGGCGGGGTGGGCGAACTCTCTCTCCACCTTTCGGATGATCCGCCGGGGTCCTGGCATCCGTAGCCTGGAGCGTGACATGAGCCATCGACCCCTCGCCCCCGTCTTCACGGGGCTGCGCGTGGGCCTGCACGCCCTCTTCGGGGGCCTGCTCGCCCTCGTCGTCGCGCGCGTCCTGCTGACGAACGGATCGCTGCTCGCCCTCGTGCTCGCCGGCGTGCTGGGGGTCGTGTACCTCGCGGGGCTCTGGGTCGCGCGTTCGGGGCGCTCGCGGCGCAGCGTCGTGTGGGTGGTGGCGCTCACGGTGGTGTGGGCGGCGCTGGTGTGGCTCGTGCCCGAAGCGGCGTACCTCGTGTTCCCCCTGTTCTTCCTGTACCTGCACGTCCTGCCGGGGGCGGCCGGACCGCTCGCCGTCGTCGGCACCACGGCCCTCACGATCGCCGCTTTCGCCGTGCACGGGGGGCTCACCGTCGGCGGGGTCGTCGGTCCGGTCGTCGGGGCGGGGGTGGCGCTGTTGATCGGCCTGGGCTACGGGGCTCTGGAGAGGCGGGCCGCGGAGCGCGAGGCGCTCATGTCCGAACTGATCGCCACGCGCGGTCGGCTCGCCGCCGCCGAGCGCGAGCAGGGGACGCTCGCCGAACGCGCGCGACTCGCCCGCGAACTGCACGACACCGTCGCCCAGGGGCTGTCGAGCATCCAGATGCTGTTGCACGCGGCGGAGCGGGCCGACGCCGACGGCCCCGGGATCGCGCACGTGCGCCTCGCGCGCCAGACGGCCGCCGACGGTCTCGCCGAGACGCGTCGGTTCATCCGCGAGCTCGCTCCGCCGAGCCTCGATCGCGGCCTGGGCTCGGCCCTCGAGCGTCTCGCCGCCGGGTGGGGCGCCCGCGAGGGCGTCGACGTGGAGGTGGAAGTGGATGCCGCGGTCTCGCTGCCCATGGACGCGCAGACCGCTCTGCTCCGCATCGCCCAGGGGGCCCTCGCGAATGTCGCCCAGCACGCGCGGGCGCGGAGCGTGCGCATCCGACTCGTCCCGCAGGCGGGGGGTGCGCGGTTGACCGTGACCGACGACGGCATCGGGTTCGACGCGAGCGGCGCCGAGCAGGCGGCATTCGGAACGGACTCCTTCGGGCTGCGCGCCATGCGCGAGCGCGTCGATCAGCTCGACGGCGTGCTCGACGTGGACAGCGCGCCCGACGCGGGATCGACCATCACCGTCGTCCTTCCGGGAGGGGCGGCATGATCCGCGTCGTGATCGCCGACGACCACCCGGTGGTGCGGGCGGGTGTGCGCGCCCTGCTCGATGCCGAAGCCGACATCGAGGTGGTGGGCGAAGCGGCCACCCCCGACGAGGCCGTCGCCCTCGCCGCGTCGCTCGCGCCGGAGCTCGTGCTGATGGACCTGCAGTTCGGCGAACGGGCGGCGGGAGCCGAGGCCACCCGACGGGTGCGCGCGCTCGCCGCGCCACCGTACGTGCTCGTGCTGACGAACTACGACACCGACGGCGACATCCTCGGCGCCGTCGAGGCGGGAGCCAGCGGGTACCTGCTCAAGGACGCCCCGCCACACGAGCTCCTCGCCGGCGTCCGTGCCGCTGCGGCCGGGCAGAGCGCTCTGGCCCCGGCGATCGCGGGGCGCCTCCTCGCCCGTCTGCGCGAGCCGCGGGTGACCCTGTCGGTGCGCGAGATCGAGGTGGTGCGTCTCGTCGCGCGAGGCGCCTCGAACGCCGAGGTGGCCGCGCGCCTGCACATCACCGACGCGACGGTGAAGTCGCACCTCGCGCACGTGTTCTCGAAACTCGGCGTCTCTTCTCGCACCGCCGCCGTCTCGGCGGCTCGAGCCCTCGGCATCCTGCGCTGATCCTCCACGCGGGTGCGCGGGCCTTACGATGGCCCCATGATCAGGGTGCGCGTCGTCGGGGTCGCCCTCGACCCCGCCCAGCAGCACGTCATCCTGCTGAAACCGATCGACGCGACTCGAGGACGCGATCGCGTGCTGCCCGTGTGGATCGGACCGCAAGAGGCGATGTCGATCCTCGTCGCGATCGAGGGCACGGGATCTCCGCGCCCCCTCGCGCACGATCTCATGACCGCGATACTCGGCGAGCTGTCCGCGTCGGTCGACCGGGTGGAGATCACCCACCTCGACGAGGGGACCTTCCACGCGCGGGTGGTGCTGAACACCCCGGTCGGGCCCCGCACCTTCGACTCCCGCCCCTCGGATGCCATCGCCCTCGCCGCCCGCGCCGATGCGCCGATCCTCGTGGCCGATGCCGTCTTCGACGAGGCCGGAGTCCCCGACGACGCCGTGGAGCTCGACGGCGACCGGGCCGACGAGGACCGCGTGGAGGAATTCCGAAGGTTCCTCGACCACGTCGATCCCGACGATTTCCAGGGCTAGCACCGATCCCGGGTGCCCCCGCACGCTCCTAGACTCGCGGAAGGGCCGCGTGCCGCGGTCCGTGATCCACGACGAACGGGGAACCAATGCAACTCGCCATGGTCGGACTCGGACGAATGGGCGCCAACATCGTCCGCAGACTCATGAGAGACGGTCACGACTGCGTCGTGTTCGACGTGAACCAGGATGCCGTGGCCTCCCTGGTCGCGGAGGGGGCGACCGGGGCGACGAGCATCGCGGACCTCGCATCGAAGCTGCAGAAGCCCCGCGCCGTCTGGCTCATGATCCCCGCCGGTCTCACCGGAAAGGTCGTCGACGAGGTCGCCGAGGTGCTCGAGCCGGGCGACATCATCATCGATGGCGGCAACTCGAATTACCGCGACGACGTGCGCCGGGCGAAGAAGCTCGACGACAGCGGCATCCACTACGTCGACGTGGGCACCAGCGGTGGCGTGTTCGGTCTCGAGCGCGGGTACTGCCTGATGGTCGGCGGCCACGACGAGGCCGTCGCGCACCTCGAGCCCGTCCTGCGCACGATCGCGCCCGGACCGGGAGAGGTCGAGCGCACGCCCGGGCGCACCGGCGACTACACGACCGAGGAGCGCGGCTACCTGCACTGCGGCCCCTCCGGCAGCGGTCACTTCGTGAAGATGGTCCACAACGGCATCGAGTACGGCATCATGGCCGCCCTCGCCGAGGGCCTCAACGTGCTGAACAACGCCGACGCGGGGCTGCACCAGGGCGAGCACTCCGCCGAGGTCGCGCCGCTCGAAGAGCCGGAGTTCTACCAGTTCGACATCGACACCGCCCGGGTCACGGAGCTCTGGCGCCGCGGCTCGGTCATCTCGTCGTGGCTGCTCGACCTCACTGCCGCCGCCCTCGCGCAGAATCCGACGCTCGACGGTCTCGCCGGTCGCGTATCGGACTCGGGCGAGGGGCGTTGGACGGTCAAGGCCGCCGTCGACACGGGCGTACCCGTGCCCGTGCTGGCGGCGTCGTTGTTCGAGCGCTTCGCCTCGCGCGGCGAGGACCACTTCGCCAACCAGGTGCTCTCGGCGATGCGCCTGCAGTTCGGCGGGCACCAGGAGCTGCCCGCGGGTGACGTGCTCGAGGCCGGTCAGAAGAAGGCCGAGAGCGGCCGCAACTGACGTCGTCGATCCCGCCCCCGCCGCCGGTCGTTCGGACCGTCGGCGGGGGCGTCGTCGTTCGTGTGCGGCGCTCCGGGGGAGACTAGGGGGATGAGCAGTACCGAGTCGCCCGCGTCCTCCGACCGCTATGTCGTCGCCACAGACGGCGCGTGCAAGGGCAACCCCGGCCCCGCAGGCTGGGCCTGGGTCGGCGAAGACGGACACTGGGCGGCAGGGTCCATCCCCGAGGGCACCAACAACATCGGCGAGCTGCTCGGCCTGTTGTACGCCATCACCGATCACGCCGACGTGCGCGAGCTCGTCGTGCAGGCCGACTCGAAGTACGCTATCGACACGTACTCGACGTGGATGGACGGCCACCGCCGTCGCGGCTGGGTCACGAGCGCGAAGAAGCCGGTCGCCAACCAGGGGATCCTCGAAGCGCTGATCGCGGCGCGCGACGCTCGGCGGGCCGCCGGGCTCCCCGACGTCGTGCTCGAGCACGTGCGCGGGCACTCGGGCCACGTGCTCAACTCGTGGGCCGACGAACGGGCGGTGCGGGCGTCCCAGCACGCCGCCAAGGGTGAGGAGCTCATCTGGACCTCGCTGCGCGGCCTCGACAAGCTCGAGGTGTCGTCGGCGCCTCCCCGTTCCGCAGCCGACCGTAACGGCCGCTAAGCGCCCAGGACCTCTGCCTCTTCGGCGGGGGTGAGTCCGGCTTGACGGGGTCGGTCCAGTCCGCGTGCGCGCTCGTCGTCCAGCGTGCGGCCCATCGTCTCGGCGAGAGAGCGGCGACGCCCTCCGGATGCCACGAAAGCGGCGTCACTGCGGCGCGCGAAGCCTCCCGCACTCTCGGGTAGCCACAGGGGCAGCGAACGCGGCCCGGCCCAGAAGGCGACGCCCCGCGCGGTGAGGGTGTCGTCGTCGAGGGTGACGGTCTCGGTCGCCGTTTCGGGTGTGTCGTGAGCGGCCGCGTCGCGGGCCGCCGCGAGCACCGCGGAGAGGGGGAGCTCCTCGCCGACCGCGTTGACCGGACCCGTGATGCCCGTGCAGCCGGCGAGGTCGATCCACGCGGCGAGGTCGTCCACGTCGATCGCCTGGACGTGGCGACCGGTCGCCTCGGGCGCGAGGACCCGCCCGCCGCGGGCGTAGCGGGCGGGCCAGTAGCCGAAGCGATCGGTGGGGTCGCCCGGCCCCACGATGAGCCCGGCCCGCGCCAGGAGCGCCTGGTCGCCGCGCCGGGCCGAGGTGATCCGTTCGGCGTGCACCTTGGCATCCGCGTACTGTCCGAGATCGGTCGGCTCCACGAGTTCCGCCGTCTCGTCGGCGAAGGGCATGTCGGAGCGGGAATACACCGAGACGCTCGAGACGAGGGTCCAGTGCGCCGCCCGGTCGGCGAGGGCATCGAGGGCGGATGCCACGAACCCCGGGTCCCACGAGAGCTCGACGACCTGGTCCCACTCGTGTCGGACTTCGTCGTAGGCGCCGGGCGCTGCCCGGTCGGCGCGGATCAGCCGGGCGCCCTGCGCGGCGTCGCCGGACTCGCCGCGGGCGAGGCACGTGACCTCGGCACCCTGTGCGACCGCGTGCGCCGCGATGGCGCGGCCGAGCCACGCGGTTCCGCCGAGGATGAGGATGCGTCGCATGCGGGTCAGCCAACCACCCGAGGTGGGCGCGGGGCGAGGGTGTTCGCGCTCGGCGGAGGGAGCGGCGTCGGCTGGCGGAGGGCGCGAACGTGCTCAAAACGGCGGGGGGTCGGGGTCGGGGTGAGGATCGAGGTCGGGCGCGAAGGCGACCCGACGTTCGGGCGGGTCGGTGGTGCGGCGCCCGAGCGGGCTCGTCCACACGATGCTGCCGTCCGGCTGCTGGGCGGCCGTCCAGGGGGTCTCGGTCTTGAGGACGTGGTGACGCTTGCACAGGCACGCGAGGTTGCAGAGCCTCGTCCGACCGCCCTTCGCATGATCGTGGTTGTGGTCGATCTCGCAGCGGCGGGCGGGCTGACGGCATCCGGGAAAGCGGCAGTGCACGTCGCGGAGGCGCACGAAGCGACGCATCGCCGGAGTCGGACGGTAACGGTCGACCCCGAGGACCACGCCCGTGACCGGGTCGGTGAGCAGGCGCTCCCACCCCGGTGCTTCGGCGAAGAGGTGGCGCGCCGTATCGGCGTCGACGGGGGCGCACCCGTCGAGCATCGTGCCGCGCTCGCTCGCGCCTGCATGGCGTTTTCGGCATGAACCTTCCGCTAGCTTCTCGGCCACGGCATATGTCCCCGTCAGGGGACCCGACGAAGGGGTGGGAAAGATGACGGATATCCACACGCAGCAGATGCTCGGTCGCCCGACCGGAGCGTTCGTGGGGGCCTCATGGGTGGCGCTGGGGCTGGGGGCCTCGGTGTACTTCATCGGCCTGTACAACGCGCACATGACGCTCGCCGAGAAGGGCTTCTACCTCTCGGTGTTCCTTCTCGGGCTGTTCGCCGCCATCTCGGTGCAGAAGGCGGTGCGCGACCGCGCCGAAGACATCCCGGTCACCGGCGCCTACCTCGGCGTCGCGTGGGGAATGTTGCTCGTCGCCCTCGCCCTCATGTCCGTCGGGCTCTGGAACGCCGAACTCCTCCTGTCGGAAAAGGGGTTCTACGGCATTGGATTTGCCATGAGCCTGTTCGCCGTCGTGGCGGTGCAGAAGAACGTGCGCGACCTCGCCGCGTTCCGCAACGTCCACCCCGACACCGCGCCCGTCGAGCACACCGGCTACCCGACCATGGGGTGAGGCGTCAGCCGACCGGCGTCCCCTGGTGGAACAGGCACCGCGGTGCGGGGTCGCACCGCCAGAGGGACGACCGGCGGCTGACACGGTCCTCGAATCTCAGCAGATAGGTGAGCAGGACGGTGGTGGGTCCGAGCACCCGTGCGGCTCGCTCTTCGATGGCGGGCGAAGCGTCGGCCCCCGGTTCTTCTCGAAGTGCGGCGATGATCTCGTCCCGCGTCCATCGGCGACCGGACTGACCGATCTCCACGAAGTCGGGGTCGAGAAACCGCTCGAGCTCTCCCCCATGCACGCGCACGGCCGGGTGAAGGAGTATCTCTTCGGCGGCCCAGGCCGCGGCGATGAGGGCATCGGCATCCAGAGCCCTCCCGCGGATGACATAGGAGCGCTGGATCCCCGCGGTCTCGCGTCCCCACGTGCTCGACGCGACACGGCGCTGGTGGGCGTCGAACGCAGCCTCGTCGAGGAAGCGCTCCGACACCCGCCAGACGCCGTCGGTCTCGGTCGGGGTGACGTCGAACGAGAGGCACCCCGGCTCGGCCCGGGTGAGGGCGAGGTGCTCGTCCAGGTGGGCGCGCACGCGGTCCGCCTGATCGTCGTCAGCGCACCGCAGCTCTCCGGTGAGGGTCACCTCGGGGCCGCGCGGTACCGGCGTTGTGATCCCGCTCGCCCAGTCGCGACGCAGGACGCTGTAGGCGACGGATGCCACGGGCTCACCGCCCTCGACGGGCCAGCCGTCGCGGTAGTACGCCTCGAACACCCATCCGCAGCGTTCGAAGACCCGCCGCATCGCGACGTTGTCCTCGCGGGTCTGGCCCTCGAGGCGGATGACCGCGGGGTGCCGGGAGAAGACGAGGTCGGTGGCGATCCGGAGCGCGGCGGAACCGTGCCCGCGACCCCGGGCAGCATCGGCGAGGCGCAGATCGACCATCGCCGTGGCGTCGTCGAGATCGTCGAGACGGAGCACGCCGACGCGACCGTCCTTCTCGTCGTCTATCCAGAAGGTCTGGATGTCGTCGCCCTCCCATGCACCCGCCCGGATGGCCTCACCGACCTGCTCCGCGGTCGGACGCGTGCGCATGTGGAACGGGAACGTGTTCGCGGTGAGGAATGCCGTCAGCGCGGCCCGGTCGTCCGGCTCGGACAGGGCGGCGCGCGTCAGAGAGATACCCACCCGCCCACCGTAGACACGAACGCCCGGCGGAGTCATATCGCGGCGTGGGTACGCTGGAAACGCCGATCTCGTCCGCCTTCGCCGACGGCGTCGGGTCCCTCCGCGCTTTCCGCCCCTTCGAAGGAGCATCCCATCGCCGCTTCGCCCTCCCCGACGAGGATCCGCGCCCTCCGCACCGCTTCGCTCACGACCGCCGGTGTCGGCGCCGCGATCACCATGGGCGCCCTGGGGCCGTGGTTCACCCCCGTCATCCTCCTCGTCGCGACGGCGGGAGCGTTGCTGGTGATCTGGCGTACCTCCGCGGGTGTCATCGGCGCCCGCGCGATCGTGCCGGTGCTGGCTGTCGTCGTCGTGCTGACGATCGCGGCGCTGCTCGGGCTCATCGGCATCCTGCCCTCCGCGTGGGTGTGGGCTGCTCTCGGCGCGTACGCGGTGGCGTGGGGCGAGTACCTCGTGTCGCAGACGATCGCCCGCTCGCACGGGCTGACGGGCTACCGGTGATCCCGGTCGCGCGCGTCACGGTCACCGACACCGCGCGCTGACGAGCCCGGCCTGGGAGTGCCGGTGCGGTTCACCTCATCGCAGCTCGAGGCACACGAGCCCCGGTCGCTCATCCCACGGCGGGACGATCCCGAAGCCCGCGGTGCGGTACATCCGCAGGGCGGGCTCGCGCCACTCCCACACCGAGAGGTGCACCGGCCGCGTCGCTCCGCGTAGCGCGGCCGTGAGCAGCGCCGACCCGACCCCGTGTCCGCGGGCGCCGGGGGGCACCCAGAACCGGGAGATCTCGGTCACGCCTCCGGAGGATCCGACCGCCAGCACTCCGCAGTCGACACCGTCGACCGCGGCGACCAGCACGCGGCGGTCGGCGAAGACGGTAGCGGGGTCGTCGATCTCACGGGTGTAACGGGCGGGCATCGCGGCGCGCGGATCGACGAGTCCGTGCTCCGCCTTCTCGGCCTCGGTCCGTCGCAGATAGTCGCCGACGAGCGCGGAGACCGATCCTGCGTCGTGGGGGAAGCTTGCGGTGCGGATGACGACGCTCACCCGCCTACCGTACGAGCCGCCGGCGGTGTCCCACGCGCGACGACGACGGTCGCGTCGCCCCGAAACGCCGAACGGACCCGGATGCCGAGGTGATCGGCATCCGGGTCCGTTCGAGGTTCGCTCAGACCGTCGCGAGCGTCGACTGCCAGCCGAGGGCGGGAGCGACGTGCTTCGCGAAGTTCTCGACCAGGCGCAGGTTGAACTCCACACCCATCTGCGAGGGGATCGTGAGCATGAGCGTGTCGGCACTCATCACCGCGGCGTCGTTCTGCAGCTGCTCGACGAGCTTGTCGGGGGTGGCCGCGTACGTTTTGCCGAAGGTCGAGCGCATGCCGTCGATCACGCCGATCTGGTCGCTGCCGGCTGAGCCGCCGAAGTACATCTCGTCCTCGGCCGTCACGATCGGGAAGATGCTGCGGCTCACCGAGGTGCGCGGTTCGCCCTCGTGACCCGCCTCGCGCCACGCGGCGCGGAAGGCGTCGAGCTGCTGGGCCTGCAGGAGGTCGAACGGCGTTCCGTCGGCCTCGGTGAGCAGGGTCGACGACATGAGGTTCACGCCGAGGCGTCCGGCCCATTCGGCAGTCGCCGTGGTGCCGGCGCCCCACCAGATGCGCGTGCGCAGGCCCGGGGAGTGCGGCTCGATGCGCTGAAGACCGCTGCCTCCACCGAAGGGGCTCAGGGGGTCGCGCTCGGCGAGCCCCTCGCCGTCGATCGCGCGCAGGAACAGGTCGAAGTGCTCGCGGGCGATGTCGCCGCCGCGCGGGTCTTCGGAGCCGGTGTATCCGAACGCCTCGTAGCCACGGACAACCGTCTCGGGTGAGCCACGGCTCACGCCGAGGGCGAGTCGCTTACCGCTGATGAGGTCGACGGATGCCGCCTCTTCGGCGAGCATGAGCGGGTTCTCGTACCGCATGTCGATGACGCCGGTGCCGACCTCGATGCGCGAGGTGCGGGCGGCGATGGCGGCGAGCAGGGGCATGGGGGCGGCCTGCTGGCGGGCGAAGTGGTGCACGCGGAATGAGACGCCGTTGACCCCGAGGTCGTCCATGCCCTGGGCGAGGTCGATCGCCTGGAGCATCGAGTCGCCGGCGGTGAGCTGGCGGCCGCCGCCGAGGGGGCCGTAGTGGCCGAAGGAGAGTGTGCCGAAGGAGCGCATGCCGGGTGCAACGCGACAGCGCGCGATCTATTCCCACGCATACACCGCGCACGACCCCGGACGCGTGCAGGTGTGGAACCATTCAGAACATGGACGATGACGTGCGCGAGGAGCTGCGACTGCTCCGCGCGAGAGCGTACGGTCCCCACGCCGACATCGCCGACGACGCGACCGCCGTCGCGCGGCTGCGCGAGCTCGAGGATCTCGAACGGCAGGATCGCCTGCCACCCGCGCCGCGCGTGCCGTCGACCTCCGCGGCCGCCGCCGCGGGCTCACGGGCCGCTCTCGTCGCCCCCGACGACGATGAGGACGAGGACGGCGACGACGGCGATCGCGACCGCCCCGCCCTCGTGGGATCGAAACGGCGGCTCTGGATCTGGGCGGCCTCTCTCGCGGTGGTCGCCGCCCTCGCCAGCGCTGCGACGGCGGCGAGCCTCACGGTCGTCCCCGTGACCGCCGCGGCGGGCGCTCCGCAGGTCGACACCCTCGTACCCGCTCCCGACGCCGCGGTCCCCCCGGTCTTCGGCCAGCGCACCGGCGCGGAGCGCGCTTACGAGAACTACTACGGCGTCGCCGCCTTCACGGGCCGGGCTCCCACCGACGCGACCGACAACCGCAACCCCTGCCTCTACCTGCTTGACGCCGACGAGGTGGGTGCGGACGACACCCGCGGATTCCGCGGCAACTTCGTCTACGGAGGGTGCGGAGCCGGCGTCTTCCCGGCGACCGTCCAGTTCGTCGTCGCCGACGGCATGCCCGACGCGTTCGTGCAGCGGTTCCCGATCGGCACGAGCATGCAGTTCGTGTTCGACGGCGAGAACGTCGGCGTCTTCAGCGACCGCGGCTGACGCGCCCCCGGCTGACGCGCCCCGACGACGACGCCCGCCTCGCCGGCGGGAGGTTCGGCCCCGTCCGCGGGTTCGGGGGCTCCCCGCGGATGAGAGGCTGGGGGAGTGACCCCCCTCCTCGAGCACGTTCCCGTCGGCGCTGATCCGGATGCCGCGTACCTGGGCTTCGTCGAGTGGGCGAACTCCCGCGGCCTCACGCTCTACCCCGCGCAGGACGAGGCGGTCATCGAGATCGTCTCGGGTGCGAACGTGATCCTGTCGACCCCGACCGGCACGGGCAAGTCGCTCGTCGCGGTGGCCGCGCACGCGGCATCCCTCTCCCGGGGTGGACGCACCTACTACACCGCGCCGATCAAGGCGCTGGTGAGCGAGAAGTTCTTCGCCCTCGTCGACATCTTCGGCGCCGAGAACGTCGGTATGGTCACGGGCGATTCGTCGGTAAACTCCGACGCCCCGATCATCTGCTGCACCGCCGAGATCCTCGCGAACCTCGCCCTGCGGCAGGGGGCCGACGCCGACGTCGACCAGGTCGTCATGGACGAGTTCCACTACTACGGCGAGGCCGACCGCGGCTGGGCGTGGCAGGTGCCGCTGCTGCTGCTCACGCGCGCGCAGTTCATCCTCATGTCGGCGACCCTGGGGGATGTCACCGACATCGCCGACGACCTCTCGCGTCGCACCGGTCGGCCCACCGCGCGGGTGACCGGCGTCGAGCGCCCCGTGCCTCTGCACTTCGAGTACGCGCGCACCCCCGTGCACGAGACGGTGCAGGAGTTGCTCGACACGAAGCAGGCGCCGATCTACGTCGTGCACTTCTCGCAGGCCGCGGCCATGGAGCGCGCGCAGGCGCTGTCGTCGATCCGCATCATCGGCCGCGAGCAGCGCGACGAGATCGCCGAGGCGATCGGCGGCTTCCGCTTCACGACCGGCTTCGGCAAGACGCTGTCGCGCTACGTGCGTGCGGGCATCGGCGTGCACCACGCCGGCATGTTGCCGAGGTATCGCAGGCTCGTGGAGACCCTTGCGCAGCGGGGGCTGCTGCGTGTCATCTGCGGCACCGACACCCTGGGCGTCGGTATCAACGTGCCGATCCGCACCGTGCTCATGACGGCGCTCACCAAGTACGACGGCACCCGCATGCGCCAGCTCTCGGCGCGCGAGTTCCATCAGATCGCGGGGCGCGCGGGCCGGGCCGGCTACGACACCGCCGGAACGGTCGTCGTCATGGCACCCGACCACGAGATCGAGAACGCCGCGCAGATCCTCAAGGCCGGCGACGACCTCAAGAAGCAGAAGAAGATCGTGCGCAAGAAGGCGCCGCAGGGCTTCGTCAACTGGACCGAGCAGAGCTACGACCGCCTCGTCGCGGCCGAGCCCGAGCCGCTGCAGCCGCAGATGAAGCTGAGCGCCGCGATGCTCATCAACGTCATCGCCCGCGGGGGCGACGTCTTCGGCAACGTCCGCTCGCTGGTCTTCGACAATCACGAGCCCCGCCCCCGCCAGTACGAGCTCGCGCGGCGGGCGATCGCGATCTTCCGCACCCTGGTTCAGGCCAGCGTGGTCGAGGTCGTCCCGCCCTCGCGTGAGGGGTCAGGAAGTGTCGCTTCGGAGGGGGCTCCGGCGACAGATCGTGACCCCTCACGCATCCGGCTCACCGTCGACCTGCAGCCGAACTTCGCGCTCAATCAGCCGCTGTCGCCGTTCGCGCTCGCCGCGATCGAGATGCTCGACCCCGAGGTCGAGCTCGGGAGGGGGCCGGATGCCGTGCCCCCGGCGTCCTCGGTCGGCACCGGGCACTACGCGCTCGACGTCGTCAGCGTCATCGAGTCGACCCTCGACGACCCGCGCCCGATCCTGTCGCAGCAGCAGTTCCGCGCGCGCGGCGAAGCCGTCGCGGCGATGAAGCGCGACGGCATCGAGTACGACGAGCGCATGGAGCTGCTCGAAGAGATCACCTGGCCGAAGCCCCTCGACGAGCTGCTCGCGCAGGCGTACGAGGTGTTCGCCTCGAGCCAGCCGTGGATCCGCGACTTCGAGCTGTCGCCGAAGTCGGTCGTGCGCGACATGTACGAGCGCGCCTGCTCGTTCGGCGAGTACGTCTCGCTGTACCAGCTCGCGCGCAGCGAGGGCCTCGTGCTGCGCTACCTCAGCGACGCGTTCCGCGCGATCCGCCAGACCGTGCCGGTCGACGCGCAGACCCCCGACCTGCTCGATCTGATCGCGTGGCTCGGCGAGGTCGTGCGGCAGGTCGACTCGAGCCTCGTCGACGAGTGGGAGCAGCTCATCAACCCCGCGGACGACCCCACGGCCCCCGTGGTGCCTCCCGCTCCGCCGTCGATCCTCACCAACCGGCGCGCGTTCGGCGTGCTCGTGCGCAACGAGATGTTCCGCCGCGTGCAGCTCGCCGCCCTGCAGCGCGACGACGAGCTCGTCGAGCTCGACCCCGACGTCGACTGGCCGAGCGCCCTCGACAGCTACTTCGACGAGCACGACGAGATCGGCACCGGGGGAGCGGCGCGATCCTCCGCTCTCGTCGTCATCGACGAGTCGTCGGCCTCTGACGGCGTCTGGCGCGTCGAGCAGATCATCGACGACCCCGCCGGCGACCACGACTGGCGCATCCGCGCCGAGGTCGACCTCGCCGCCTCCGAGGAGGAGGGCACGGCGATCGTGCGCGTCACCGAGGTGCTGCGGCTCTGACGCCCTGGCCGCCCCTGTCGGAACCGGGGGCCCGCGAACGACGGATGCCGAGGCCCCGAGGCCCCGGCATCCGGTGTCTTCGTCGCGTCGTCAGGACGTGCGGGCGACGCGGTTCTCCGCGCTGACCATCCACGACAGCTGCTCGAGGCGCTCGAGCACGCCGTGCAGGATGTCGGCGCTCGTGGGGTCTTCGTCGTCGACGTCGTCGTGCACGTCGCGCACCGTGCCGACGGTGACGTCGAGGCGCTCGGTGATGAGGTCGATGACCTCGGCGGTGTCGACCTCGCCCTGGGGGAACTCGGGCAGTGTCGTGGTCTCGGCGACGGTGTCGCTGCGGCCGTCGGGCAGAGCGTGCAGGGCACGCATGCGCTCGGCGATCTCGTCGCCGAATTCCCGGGCGGCGTCGATGATCTCGTCGAGCTGCAGGTGGGTGTCGCGGAAGTTCTTGCCGACGACGTTCCAGTGGGCCTGCTTGCCCTGGATCGACAGCTCGATGAGGTCGACCAGCACGGCCTGGAGCGCGTCGGTCAGCTTCTCCGACGCCTGGAAGCCCTGTTCGGCGTTCTGCTCGTCGGTGGTCTCGGGACCGCTGCCTCCGCGCGCGGGGCGGCGACGGTTCTTGGTGGGGGCGTCCTTGGTGGTGGTGGACATGCGCGTTCCTTTCGCTGGCGGTCGATAGCGACGTTAGGCGCGGCATCAAAGGGGCGTCGGGGGGTTGCGAGGTCTGCGGAGGCGCGGTAACCGGGTGAATCACCGTCACCGAAAGTGGGTAATCCGCCGTTCTGGCGGGTGTTCGTTGGGCGGGGCCATCAGGTTCGGAGAGGGAACGTTCAGGTGCGTTCCGTCGAGAGGATCCGATGCGCTCCGTTACTGCTTTCCGTTCGCTGTCCGTGATGATGGCGCTGCTGGTCGCCGTGGTGGTGGGGCCGGTGGGTGCGGTGGCGATGCCGTCGCCGGCTTACGCGTCCGCGTCGGCGGATGCTGATCGCGACACCATTCCCGACGCTGTCGAGCGTGTGGTGTGCGGGTCGGCGACGTGCGCCACGGGGGTGGAGGACCGCGATGGTGACGGGATCCCGGATGCCACTGAGGTTCCGGCCTGCGGTGACACCACGTGCGCCTCGCCGACCGCCGACAGAGACGACGACGGCATCCCCGATTATGCGGAGCGGCTCGTCTGCGGCTCCGACACCTGCTCGAACGCCAGGGAGGACGCCGACGGCGATCGGATCGGGGACTGGGTCGAGTTCGTCATCTGCGGCACGCGCACGTGCGCTGACGGGACGGAGGATTACGACGCCAACGGTGTCTCGGACGCCGCAGAGCTGGCCGCCTGTGTGAAGAGCGTGAACGATCTCGCCGTGACCGGCGGCGTCGTGGCGCTGTGGGTCGCCGTCGCCGCGGCGCTTGCTCTGGCTGTGGGGGTCGCGCTGCGCACGCGTCGCCGCCGGGCGGGCACGGGAACGAGCGCGTGATCCGTCGCGCTGTGGCGGCCGTCGTCACTGCTGCGGTGGTCTTCGGTGGCGGCGCTGTCGCGGAGCCGCCCGCCACCGCGGCGGAGCTCGCGGCCGTGGCCCGGGCTGAGGTGCTGGAGCGCGTGCGTCAGGCGGCGTCGCCCGACGCGTCCTATGGGGCATCCGTGGCGGGCATGGAGGAGCCGCGTTCGGAGGCGCCGGTGCCCGCGGGTTCGGCCACTCTGGACCCCGGTGCCGCGTCCACCCTGCGTGCCGACCAGCTCGGTGTGAGTGCGGTCTTCTCCGGACACGAGGTCGACCGCCGCGTCACGCTCGAAGCCCGCCAACCTGCCGACGAGGCGATGGCTATGCGCACCGCGGCGGCTGAGACGGCCAGCACTGTCGTGTCGGATGTGGTCGAGATCACGGCGACGGATGCCGCCGGTGAGCGGCTCACCTCGTTCCCTGCGGAGTTGCGCGAGGTGCCCGACGATGAGTCCGCAGACGGACCCCCGGTGTACGACGTGACCCCGGGTATCGCGCTGACGCTCGCGGTCGATGCGGCCCGGGTCGCCGAGGCCGGGGTTGATCCCGCGACGCTGCAGATCTACACCCGTTCCGACCCGGGTGAGCCGTGGTCGCTGTTGCCGTCGTACTTCGACGCCGAGACGGGCACGGTGCGGGGCGAGTCGGATCACCTGTCGCAGTTCGTGGTGATCGGCATCCCGTTCGTCCCCGCTCCCGGACCTCGGATCGTGCTGGACCCCGACAACGACGAGGGGTCGGTGCAGACGCCCGCGCCGGCGTCGGAGTTCCCGTACAACGGGGATCTCGTCGACCGCCTGCGCGGGATGCTCGAGGACCGGTGCCTCGCTCGGGTGACCGTGACGCGACCCGCGGGCGTGCGTTACGTCTCGCGCGACACCCGGGCACGGGTGGCCGAGGCGGCGAAGCCCGATGCGACCGTGGGCTTCGGTTTCAACACGCTCCGCGGCTTCGCATGGGGGACGGAGCGGGAGGGCGGGACGCTGGGGTTCTCGCGCGGACGCGGCGGCGACAACGCTCTAGCGCAGTCGTTCGTCGACCAGATGCCCGCATACACCGGGCGTCCGGCGAAGCGGGCGGCATCCACTCGGAACTTCCCTTTCGCGGAGTACGCGAACCTGCCGGGCGCGTACGCGCACGTCGAGGCGCTGTACCTCGACCACAATTTCGACCGGCCGGTGATCGATCACGGGTTCGGCAGCATCGTCGACGGGGCGTTCCGCTCTCTCGGCGGTTACCTCGAAACACAGGGGTTCGACTGCTCCGACCCGGCGACCGGGGGGTGGCCCTCTCCTCCCTCGCAGGCGGAGCTCGCCCGCTGGCGGAACCTCGGCTACCAGAACCACCAGATCTAAGGCGCCGACCCGGTGTCGTTTTCGACCGGCAACCTGGTGGAATCGTTCCCGTTGTTCTCGCTCAGCGGGCCGGGCGCGCAGGCGATTGAGGCGACCCTCGTCTACAACGCGCAGGACGGTCGCCTTTCGCGGGTGGGGGCGGGGTGGTCGTTCAGCCTCGGCGCACGGGCGCAGCGCTTCTCCGACGGGTCCGTGCTGACCGTGCGCGGCGACGGCGCGTCGGACGTTTTCACCCCGGACGGGGCGGGCGGTTACACCTCGGCCGATGATCCCGACCTGACCCTCGTCGAGGCGGGGGCGGGGCGTCTGCGCCTCGCCGACCGTGAGGGCGCGTCGTGGGTGTTCGATGCGGCCGATATCGAGGGCATCGGAGAGCTTGTTAGCCACACCGACCCCGCGGGCGCCACGACCACTCTCACCTACGGCGCCGCCGACCCGAACGTGCACCAGTTCGTGCCCCTGACTTCGGTGACCGATGCCGCGGGGCAGACGGTGACGCTGGAGAGCGATGGCGTCGGGCGCGTCACGGCGTTCCGCCTTCCGGACGGGCGCACGTGGCACCTCGCGTACGACGGTGCGGGGGATCTCGTCTCGCTCACCGACGCGACCGGCGGCACCCGCTCGTTCACGTACGACGCGGCGCATCGCATGCTCACCGCGACTGACGCTTCCGGTTCGACGTACCTCGTCAACGTGTACGACGACCAGGGCCGGGTGGTCTCTCAGCGCGACGCGGAGGGCACCGAGCGGCGCTTCGTCTACGAGGCGGGCCGCACGATCTACACCGACAACGAGGGCCGGCGGAGCGTCTTCGGCTTCGACGACCGGTACCGCATCACCAGCGTCGAGAACCCGGCCGGGCAGGTCGCGCGGTGGGAGTTCGACGCGCGCGGGGACGTCACCGCGCACACCGACGAGGCCGGACGCACCACGCGGTACGTCTACGACGCGGCGGGGAATCTGACGAGCGAGACGGATGCCGCGGGCCACGAGACCCGGTACACCTCGACCCCGTCGGGTCAGGTGGCATCCCGAACCGACGCGCTCGGACGCACATGGGCGTACACCTACGACGCGCGTGGCCTCGTCACGGGCGAGGACCGGCCCGATGGGACGACGACGCGGTACGAGTACACCCCGGGCGGCGACCTCTCCGCGGCGATCGCACCGTCGGGGGCGAGGACCCGGGACGAGTACGACGCCCGCGGCAACCTCACCACGCTCATCGATCCGCTGGGGCAGCGCACCGCGTACGCCTACGACGCGAGCAACAGGCTGACAGCCGTGACCGATCCGCTCGGCGCTGTCACCACGTGGGAGTGGGATGCGGGCGACCGGATTGTCGCGACCGTCGACCCGACGGGCGCGCGCACCACGTTCACCTACGACCGGAACGACAACCTGACCTCGGCGACGGATGCCACCGGTGCCGTGACCCGGTACGAGTGGGACGCCCTGCTGCGCATGGTGAAAACCATCGCGGCGGACGGCGGCGAGACCCGGTACGCGTACGACCGCGAGGACAACCTCGTCTCGTCGACCGACCCCGAGGGCGCAACGACACAACTGCTGCTGGATGCCGCGTACCGCGAGACCGGCGTCGTCGACCCGAACGGCGGCCGCTGGGAGCAGGAGGTCGATGCCACCGGCATCCCGACCGCCGTCACCGATGCCGCCGGGGCGGTGACCTCTCTTGCCCTCGATGAGCTCGGACGGACGGTGAAGACCACCGATCCGACCGGTGTCTCGACGAGTGTCACCTACGACGAGGTCGGACGGGTGGCGACCGAGACCGACACCGCCGGCGGGGTGACGGCCTACGCCTACGACGCACTGGATCGGGTGACGAAGGTCACCGACCCCGCCGGATATGCCAGCGAGTTCGTCTACGACATCGACGGCAACCTCGTCGGCACGATCGACCGCCTCGGCAACCCGACGCTGTTCGAAGTCGACGCGGCGGGCCAGGTGGTGGCGATGACGGATGCCACCGGCGCCGTCGAACACTACGAATACGACGCCGCCGGACAGATCACCGCCGTCATCGACGCCGACAGCGGGCGGACGACGTTCACGTACGACGCGGGCGGTCGCACGACCAGCGTCACCGACCCGCTCGGCGCGGTGACCCGCACCACTTACGACGCGGTGGGTCGGGTCGTCGTCGAGACCGATCCGCTGGGGGCCGAGACCCGCGTCGAATACGACTCCGTCGGTCGGGTGGTGCGCACCGTCGATGCGCTCGGTGCCGGGCAGCGGTTCGGGTACGACCGCGCCGGCCGCCGCACGAGCGCGACGAACGCGAACGGCGTCACGACCACATACGCGTACGACGCGGTCGGAAACCTGACGACCGTGACCGAAGCCGCGGATGCCGCAGCTCCCGCCGACAGCGACACCAATGTCACGACCACCTACACCTACAGCGCCACCGGACTCTTGACCGGGATGACGGGACCGACCGGCGCCACGACGGGGTGGGAGTACGACGCGGCCGGTCGTCCCGTCGTCGAGAGGGGGCCCGCGGGCGAGAGGACCGAAACGGCGTACGACGCCGCCGGGCGGGTGCAGCGGGAGTCGAACGGGGTCGGGCTGGTCGCCGCGTACCGCTACGACGCGCGCGGCGAAATCGCCACTCTCACCCGCACTGACGGGGATGTCACGTTCGAATACGACGCTGAGCAGCGGCCCATCGCGATGACCGACCCCACCGGGGTGACCGGGTGGATCTACGACGAGGTCGGCCGCATGCGCGAGCAGCTCGACTCCAACGGGCAGAAGCTTACGCACGAGTACACCGCCACCGGTCTCACCGCAGCTACGACTCTGCCGGACGGGACGGTCACGCGGTTCGCGTACGACGCTGCGGGGCGCGCGACGACGCAGACCACTCCTTACGGTGAGGTCCACTACTCCTACGACGCGGTCGGGCGGCGCACGGGCATCGAGCGGCCGAACGGCGTGTCGACGTCGGTCGCGTACGACGCGATCGGAGACGTCACCCGTGTCGCCCACACCACCCCCCTGCCCACCGAGGGGACGACCGCGGCTGTGGCGAGCACCGTCTCGGCGTTGCGGACACAGGTCGACGGATGCCGCAACATCGACGACTATCTCGGCTCTCGGACGCTGCCGGTCGCGGGTGCGGCGAAGAAGGAGTGCGTCAAGACCGCGGCCTACCTGGACCGGCGGACCCTGCCCGCGCCGGCACCCGCAGCGCCCGCGGGTGCGTCGCTGAGTTACGACTACACCTGGAACCCCGACGGGTCCGTCGCCACCAAAGCACGCACCATCACCGCCCCCGACGGGGCGGCGGACGCGGCGTCGCAGTCGTACGGGTACGACGACCTCGCCCGCCTCATCGAATCCGAAACGAACTCAGGGGAGACCACCCGATACGGGTACGACGCGGCCGGCAACCGCACCAGCGCCACCAGCGGGGGCCGCACCGTCACCTCCACCCTCGATGCCGCCGGACGGGTGACCTCCACCTCCGACGGGGCACGCTACGAGTACGACGCTGCCGGTTCGCGCTCCTCGGCAACCGTGAGTGGAGAGCGGACCACCTACACCCACGACCCCGCCGGACGACTTACCGGCACCGCGGGCGAGGGGCGGAAGACGTCCTACGTCTACGACGGTCTCGACCGGCGCGTCCGCTCGAGCGACACCGAAGCGTTCGGAACCGACCGCGCGACCAGCGCGTGGGACGGGCTCCTTCCCATGGCGGGTGGTAGCTCCCGTCACGGGGCGTCCAGCGTTCTCCGAGATGCGGGTGGGGACGCGCTGGTGCAGTCCGGTCCCGCGGGGGTGTCTTGGCTCCTGGGCGATGCCCGTGATGTCACCGCCACCGCCACCAACGGAGGAATGCTCGACGACCTCGTCGCCTACGGCGACTTCGGGAACACGTCCTACGCCACCACCGGGTGGAAGGGTGCCGTCGGCTACGACGGGCAACCGAGTGATGCCACCCTCGGGACGAGCGACTACTACGCCAGAAACTACGACCCCTCCCTCGGGTCCTGGCTGCAAGCCGACACCTGGCGCGGCCAGCAAGACGACCCGCAATCCCTCAACAGATACGCCTACGTCAAGAACTCGCCCGTCACCTACGCAGACGCGTTCGGGTTCGTGCATATGCGCGCCAGCGAAGGCACCCGGTCAGTCCGTCCCGCCTCGTCCGCCGGTCAGGCGCGAAGGAACAACGTGGGCTTCCTCAACCTGGCGAACCGGCGAAACTCGTCGGTCGGGAGCTTCTCAATCCCAGCGCTCGCGTCTCTTCAAAAGGCATCGCGCGGGCCCGCCGTGAAGTCGACGGTTCGAAAGCCCGCATCACGCTCAGCACAGACGACCGCACTTCGCCACGTCGCAACCACGACAGGGTGCACCGCTTCGGACTGGTCGTGTCGCAACGGGTGCGTCTTCTCCTACACAACGTGCAACACGAAGCCCAGCCCCGCCGTCAGAGCTACGCCGCCGCCAACCATCGCTTGCGGCAGAGACATGAAGGTGGGCACGAGCCCGGGCCAGGTCGCCATGAACGAGGCATGCGGACGCGCATACGCCGAAGCGAACATCCGCAAACAAGACCAGTGGGTCCAAATCTCTGGGACTGGACTCAAGGCGTCGACCGAGCCATCAGACCAGCGGTCCCACTGATCTCAGCAGGGACGGCCGCCGCGCGAGGTGCCGCTCGAGCGCCCGACGTTGTTGTGCCGCCGAAGGTTCCGCTGGTATCGCGAGAGACCCTGCTGGAGACCTGGAGCAAGCTCGATGCCGGCAAGCAACCAAACGTGCGGCAAGTTTCCACAGAGGATGAGCTGTTGAGAATTTATGAAAACTGGACTGCTGGCGCGTCACCCGTTGCGAACCCGGGGAATGGCGGCAGCGCTTTTCTGCTCGCGGACGGCACGCGCATCGGTTGGCGCCCTACCTCCAAGTCGGTCGGCCCCACCATCGACATAAAAATTGCGGGAGAGGGTAAGCAGTTGAAGATTCACATAGGCGGGTAAGTCTAGGACGGTGATCGCGTTCTTCCAGACGCCCCTACTTCGCAAGATGGCGCAACTTAAAACTGAGACGAGCTGAGCGATGATTGGAGCAAAAGAGCATGGCCGAGAGACTGCGCTACTTAGGCGGCAGTGAAATGCTGTTCCCGCGCGGAGATTATCGTTGGGTCGATGTGCGGAGGTTTGAGGTGGTTGAGCCGGCAGCTGCTGTTGAGGTGTTGGCCAGCCTTATCGCAAGCCCCTGGTACGACCACGGATATGACGTCCCTAGATCGGACGCCGCTGATCCTGGTGGGCGAGTTCATGGGCCATACAAACTAGACGCGATACGCGCCTCCAAATTCAATCCGATCGATAGGGACCGGGTTTTGACACGGCTAAGAATGTGGGCGGATTTGCATGGGCCGCAGCCGGAGTCGTTCTCGTCGGACTTGGAAGCGTTCGTTGAGAGCGTCGTTCCCGTTGGCTTCGATGTATGGGAGCTTCCTTTGCTAGGCACGTTGGCGAGACGTGAGTGGGGGGACGTGGTCGGGGTTGACGGGTTCCATGAGTTCGTTGCGATTTCCCCCGGCCGGAATCTCTTGAATCTTGTCGTCGCCGCGGACGACTGATTGCAGCGAGGTGCTCACATCGCCAGCGGTCAACTGTGTCCCCCTCGACATAGAGAGTCTTACGGAGCGGCGGGTGGCACGTCGACGCCGACTGCAATCATTTCGAATAATGGGCGGGTGGGGTGCGGTTCGTTTGGGGTCTATTACATAGGAGCCGCGGGAGTTTCGCAGGCACTCACCGGGAACGCCGGATGTCTGAACTATTTCGAACTCGAAGCTGGATTGAAGGAGGGGAACTATGACCAAATTTGTCGAAAGAAACGAAATGCTTCGTAATGGGATGCGCGTGTTGGCGTCGCTCGTTGCAATTGCCAGTCTGGGAAGTACCCTAACCTCTTGTCTATGGAGCTCGAACAATGCTTTCCCAATTTTTGCGACAGAGGGTAGAGGCGGGCTGGAGTTTGTGTGGTGCGGGCCTGAAATTGGGCCTTACAGATATATTTCAGTCCACCATCGCAGCAGTTTGTCGGAGGACGGGGAAGATGAGGTCGTGTCCGCTTACGGAAGTTTTTCTTTGCACAATCGTGAAGCCTTTTCCCTTCGAACGGGTCCAAGTGGGCTGGATTTTCAAGGCAAAGAATTCGAGATGGGCGACGGCAGTCTGATTTTTATCTACTTCGGAGATTCCGCAAGCGAGTTGACGGGGCCGAACCCGCAGTTCTCAGTGTCATCCAAGGCGCAGATATCGAACGGAAACTGGCTGTCTTCCACTGGTGTTGTGACACAGGCACCTTGCTCGTGACCTTGAGCGGACCCTTTGCGCCCCTCAAGGAGGCTTTGGTGTGGACAGTGGGCCGGTTGGGGTGCGGTTCGATCCGAAATTTAGAACAGATGTGGGTGTTGAGGAATTCATGGATAACTTTAAGAAGTATTTAGACCGAGAAGAAGCAAACAGTTGGGATGGTTGGAGCGTCGACTTCACGTCGAAATCAGGACAGCTTGTGAAAATCGTATTGCCGGGAGAGTGACCATGGGTGATCAAGTGATCTTCGCCCACAGCCAGGATGAATTTGACGCCATGCGCGCTCGGATGACAGACCTATGTGACGTGAACTCGGTGCTGCCCGCTTGGCCCTTTCGTGGCGGCGGGTACGTTTATACATATGACTTCTTGACGATTCTGTCACGCGGATTTGGGTCAGTTTTGCAGTATATTGCGTCAGAGTGTGGAGATGCCGGGATAGAGATAATGGGTTGGGGGCGCGGCGAGGCGCTCGACTACTTCGGCGTTTACCCCGCTTTCGCCATTGGCGCAGAGAGCATCAAACGATCGTATGAATTGGCGCTGAGCGCCGATCGAGTGAATCCTCTCAATAGGTATAACGTTCCGGAAGATATGTTCGAAGGCATGGTTATCGTCGGCGACTCGGAGTCGTGGTGCCTCTATGGCGACCGCGATTGGGACGTAGTGCTCATCTGGTCGAGGTTCCCGCTTGACCTCGAATCTCAGGTCCTCAAGTCAATGACTTTCGAGGACTTTCTTAGCCCGCTTCGCCCGAGCGGCCCTGGCAACGATCATTCGATCTGGCGGCAACTGTATGCGAACGTGCGCGCGAACTCCTGGAACGCTTGAGCTGACATTCACGCGAGGGTGTTCGAAAAGCTCGACGTCAGCCGCAGATCGTAGCAAGCCAAACATTCAGTCCGAAGCTCCGCACAGCATCTCAGCACGGTGCGGGGCTGTGAGCCAATGAGCTGGGGCTGTCGAGGCACCTATGCCGGGGGAAGCCGGAACGCGGGTCAGGTCAGTGTGCGGGCTGTCGGGTGGGCGGTGGGTGGTCGCCGTCATCCAGTTTTTTACCTTGCGATGAGCTTCATGGTCATCCCACAAAACAGAGGGCGTCGAAAATGAAGCAGTACCAGAAAGTGCTGATGGCGATTGCGAAAGGAGACCCTCAGCGGTCGAGTGCCCTCATGGCGCAAGCTGCCGCTGCGAAAGAGCTCAACGAATCGACGACGATGTTAGACCTGTATGTACCACGTTCCGCCCCGCGGCTGAGTGGATCAGATGGTCCATTGAGCATTCGCACCTTCGTGATCGATGGTTCCGGGGAGCATGTCGGAGAGATCCTCGTCTGGATCGCTGGCGGGTACGTGACTTGTCTAGAACAGGCGTGGTACGTCGGAGATGCGCCACGGTCGTGGCCCGAGGTCGAACAGCTCGTAGCGACGTGAACAGGCCTGGCTGTGTCGAGGTTGTCGTCATTCGACGACATGTTCAGAATCTCGATGCGACTCAGGGATGACGCGGCCGTAGCCGCTCGGCATCAGTCGGGCAACCCCGCCCCCGCTGCTCGGGGCCGTTCCTAGCGTGAAGACGTGCCTCTCACTCCGCCCGCTCCGTCCCGCCCGCTGCGCGACTACGCCGCGATCGGCGACGGACGCACTGTCGCCCTCATCGGGCTCGACGGGGGCGTCGACTGGCTTCCGTTGCCGAACATCCACTCACGTCCCGTGTTCGCGCGTCTCGTCGATGAGTCCGCGGGGGGCTGCATCCAGCTGGCTCCCGTCGAGGAGTACGAGGTCACCCGCCGGTACATCCCGCGCACGAACGTCCTCGAGACCACCTTCACCACGCCCTCCGGGGTCGCGACGTTGACGGACGCCATGGTGACCGGCATCGCCGGCCGACTGCCCTGGGCCGAGCTCGCGCGCCGCGTCGACGGCGTGAAGGGCGAGGTCGAATTCGCCTGGTGCGTGCAGCCGGGCACCATGCTGCGGTCGGCAGCGCCGTGGACCGAGCGCATCGACGGCTTCTCGATCATGCGCATCGGGCACGTCTCGCTCGCGGTGACGGGCCACGAGCACGGTGTGCACGGAGAGCCGGATGCCGGGAACGAGAGCATCGACGGAGGGTTCACCGCCACGAAGGGCTCGCGGCACCTGCTCGTGATCGCGGCCACCGAGGGGGAGCCCCTGCGCATCCCCGACGCGAAGAACGTCGACCGCGGCATCGACCGCACGATCGGCGGGTGGGAGATGTGGTCCGACGAGTTCTCGTACGAGGGCCCCTGGGCCGACGACGTGCAGCGCAGCGCCCTCGCCCTGAAGCTCCTGCTCTTCAGCCCCACCGGCGCGATCGCCGCCGCGGCGACGACATCGCTGCCCGAGAACCCGCGCGGCGGCAAGAATTGGGACTACCGCTACGCCTGGGTGCGCGACCTCGCCTATACCGCGCACGCGTGGGTCGGTTTCGGCCTGCGCGAGGAGACGCACGCCGCGATCTCGTGGCTGCTGCGCACGATCCGCAAGAACGGCCCCGAGGTGCAGGTCATGTACACCCTCGACGGCGACGCGGAGATCGGGCTCGAGAAGCATCAGGTGCCGGGGTGGAACGGCAACCAGCCGGTCGTCACCGGCAACCCCGCGCAGGGCCAGCTGCAGCTCGGCGTCTACGGCGACCTCATCGCCCTCTGCCGCACCTACGTCGAGGCCGGCAACCGCCTCGACATCCAGACCGGGCGACTGCTCGCCGACGTCGCCGACCGCACGTGTGATCTGTGGCGTCGCGAGGACTCCGGCATGTGGGAGCTCCCGGAGTTGCGGCACTACACCTCGTCGAAGATGGGCTGCTGGAAGGCGCTCGACGACGCGCAGTGGCTGGCAGCGGGCGGGCACATCCCCGACAACGGCGACCGCTGGCGTGCCGAGCGCGACCGCATCCACCGCTGGGTCGACGAGCGGTGCTGGTCGGAAGACCTCCAGGCGTACACCCTCGCGCCCGGCAGCGAGGATCTCGACGCCTCGGTGCTGCTGCACGCGCCCACCGGGTTCGACCGCGGCGAGCGGATGTCGAGGACGGTGGATGCCATCACCGAGCGTCTCACCACGGAGAACCACCTCGTCTACCGCTACACCGGTATGGACCAGGAGGAGCACACCTTCGTCGCGTGCGCCTTCTGGCGGGCGACCGCCCTGGCCTGCGTCGGCCGGCACGCCGAGGCCATCGAGGCGATGGACGCTCTCGTCGCCCAGGGCAACGACGTCGGGATCTACTCCGAGATGATCGCCGAGGACGACGGGGCCTTCTGGGGCAATCTGCCTCAGGCGCTCAGCCACCTCGCCCTCATCAACGCCGCGCTCGTCATCCGCGAGGTCGTCGACGACGCCGAACTCGGCGACCGCTGAACCTCCGCCGGGGCGCCTCGTCCCGGCATCCATCCCCCACGAAAGGACTCGCCATGAGCACGCAGTACACGTTCACCGATCCGTCGAAGCTGTACGCCGACATCGACCCGCAGTCGCAGGACCAGAAAGAGCCCGGCCTCGACGCCGAGCTGACGCCCAAGGCGAAGCTGGGCGAGGACACCTACGTCGGCACCGAGCGGCTGAAGGGGCGCAAGGCCCTCATCACCGGTGCCGACTCGGGCATCGGCGCCGCCACCGCGATCGCCTTCGCCCGTGAGGGCGCCTCGGTCGCCATGTCGTACCTGCCGCAGGAGAAGGAGGATGCCGATCGCATCGCCGGGATCCTCCGCGAGGCGGGCGCCACGGTCGTGCAGATCCCCGGCGACCTGCGCGAGCGCGAGTACGCCCGCACTCTGGTGAAGGAAGCGGTCGATGGCCTCGGCGGCCTCGACATCGTCGTCAACAACGGCGGAAAGCAGATCTTCAACGAGGACGTCACGACCCTGACCGACGAGCAGTTCGACGACACGTTCAAGACCAACGTCTACGCGATGTTCTGGATCTGCAAAGAGGCCGTGCCGCACCTGCAGCCCGGCTCGACGATCATCAACACGACCTCGATCCAGGCCTACTCGCCGGCACCGATCCTCGTGGACTACGCCTCGACGAAGGCGACGATCAACACCTTCACGAAGGCCCTCGGCCAGCAGCTCGCGCCGAAGGGCATCCGCGTGAACGCGGTGGCACCCGGCCCCATCTGGACGCCGCTGCAGGTCACCGACGGCCAGCCCGACGAGAAGGTCGACGAGTTCGGCGAAGAGACCCCCCTCGGCCGCATGGGTCAGCCCGCCGAGCTCGCCCCGGCGTACGTGTACCTCGCCTCGGCGGAGTCCAGCTACGTCATCGGCGAGACGCTCAACGTCAACGGCGGCATGCCCACGCCGTAAGCCTCACCTGCGCGAAGGCCGTCGTCCCGATCGGGGCGGCGGCCTTCGCGGCATCCGGCATCATCGTCAGTCGGTGAGCGACTTGCGGTAGAAGATCTCGCCGTCCGCGGTCTCTTCGGAGCGGTGGTAGCCCTCGCGCTCGTACAGGCGCTGGTTGGCCTCGCTCAGCGCGCCGGTGAACAGCTCCGCCTCGGTGGCTCCGGCCTCACACCCCCGCTCCTCGACGGCGGCGAGGAGCAGGGTCCCGAGGCCCTCGCCCTGCTGATCCGGGGCGATGGCCAGGCGACCGATGAGCAACAGCTCGCCGGCGCGGCGCGCGCGCACCGCTCCGACGATGCGGTGGTCCGTGACGGCGACGCACCCCAGGTTCTCCACCAGCTCGGCGCGCAGCTCCTCGAGGGTCTGCGTGAGCGGGGGCATGTCGGGGTCGCCGTAGATGAGGGCTTCGCTCGCGAAGGCGGCGCGCTGGATCGTCAGCACCTCGCCGGCGTCGTCGGTGTCGATGGGGCGGATGGTGGGCGAGTCGGCCATCGGGATCCTTTCGGGGTTTCTCAGAGGGTGGAGTTAACTATCATGGGCAGTGCTGCCGTGTCTTTCGGGCGTTCGGCCGCCCCGCACATGAACGACTTCTTCAACGAGCGCGTCCACACCGACGACATCGCCGCCACCGACGCCTGGCTGCGTTCGCAGTACGGTCACGTCGATCTGCAGGCCGACGATGCGGCGTACTCCGAGCACTCGGTCGGCGACGGGTCCTTCGCCCTGCGGCGCCTCGAGTGGCGCGCCCGGGTCGACATCGCCCACGAGTCCGACCGGTTCTACATCTGCTCGTCCACGCCGGGGTACGCGTGGCGGATCGGGCAGGAGCAGGGGGAGTACAGCATCGAACCCGGCGTCCTGCAGCCGGGTGACGACCTGATCGCCCGAGCCGACCACACCCGCGTGGACGTGGTGGCCTTCGACGCCGAGTGGCTCACCCGGACGGCGCGAACCGTGTACGGCGATGAGTCGCTGCGCGTCCGCTTCGCCGCGGCCGGTCCCGTGTCGCGGCGACTGCGCGACTACTGGCTGGCGACGCAGCAGTGGGCCCTCACGCAGATCCCCGTGATGTCGGAGCCGCTCGTGCGCGCCCACCTCGGCCGAACGCTCGCGGTGGCCGCGCTGGAGGCGTTCGCGCTCGTGGGCGACCCGCGTGAGAGACGCGCATCGGCCCTGGAGCAGGCGTCCATCTACTCGAGTGCCGCGGCGTGGATCGACGATCACGCCTCGCTGCCGGTCACGATCGACGACGCCGCGCGGGCGGCGGGGACGTCGGTGTCGGGACTGCGACGCGCCTTCGCCGCCAACGGCCAGATCTCGGCGACCCCCGAGGGCTACCTCGGGCTCGCGCGCCTCAGCGCCGCGCACGCCGACCTCGTCGAGGCCGACCCCGCGACGACCACTGTCGAGGCGACGGCCGCGCGATGGGGTTTTGCCGACGCCGCGTCGTTCGTCGCCGCGTACCGGGCGGTGTACCGCGCGGAGCCCGAGACGACGCTGCGCCGCTGAGGGCTCAGCGATCGCGATCGGTGTACTCGCCGGGGTCGTCGAGGTTCTCGCGCGACTCGTGCCCGCCGGGCTGCTCGACGTCGGTGTAGGCGCCGGCGTCGTCGGTGCGGGGCCGTGATTCGCTGCCGTCGACGTTTTCACGGTCGACGTACTCGCCGGGGAGGTCGGCGCTTCCGCGATCAGCGGTGCCGTCCGGCAGCTGCACGTCGGTGTACTCGCCCTCACCGGGACCGGTGCCGTGTCCTGAGTCGTGTCCGTTGACGTCGCGCTCGGTCATTGCCGCCTCCTGAGATCGTTGGTGACCCCGACGCTAGACCTCGCATGCCGAGCCCGCCGCGGTCTTGACACGCGGCATCCCGTCATCCGCTCTCCGTGTCAAGGCGGCTGTGCGTTCGCGCTGTCACACGGAGAGTGGAGGTATGCCAGCTCTCGCCATCATCCTCGTCATCGTGGGCCTCGTGCTCTTGTTCTTCGGCCTCTTCGTCGAAGCCGTCAAGTTCCTGCTCTGGATCGGCCTCATCATCCTGATCGTGGGGATCATCGCCGCCGTCCTGCGCTTCGTCCGACGGAAGGTCTGACCGCCGAGCGCGCGACCGTGCGCCTGAGGCCCCCGCCCGGTGATCGCATCGGGCGGGGGCATCGCGCGTGCGCGTGTCAGGCGGTGAAGAGGTCGCGCGCCCGCGCGGGGCGCTCGGCGGCGACGGCGTCGAGAGCCGGGCCGATCTCGGGATACCCGAAAGCGAATCCCGCCTCCGTCAGCTTGCGGGGAACCGCCCACCGGCTCTTGAGGACGAGTTCGGGCTCGTTCCGCAGGACGGCCATCGCCGGATCGAGCATCCACCGGAAGGCGGGGAGACCGAAGGGCGCTCGGGCGACGCGGCGAAGCTCGCGCATGAGGGTGCGGTTGTCGGTGACGCCGGGGGCGGAGAGGTTGACGGGCCCGTCGAGGTCGTCTCGATCGCGGATGAAGCGGACGGATGCCACGACATCGTCGATGTGGATCCAGCTGAAGCGCTGCCGGCCCGAGGTCCGGTACCACCGCGACAGGACGGGGCCCGTCGGGTGAGCGCCGATGCCGCGGTAGCGGCGGTGCGGGAACCACCAGCTGTCGATCTGCGTCCCGCCGAGCCCGAGCCGCGGCAGGGCCAACAGCACCCGCGTCGCGGGCCCGTCGCCGAACACGATGGCCATGCGCAGAGCCACACGGCGTGTGCGGGGGAGGTCTCCCGCGAAAAGCGCGCGCTCCCACGCGGTCGCTACGTCGACCGAGAAGCCGTCGCCGACGACGCCGTCGATCTCGTCGTTGCCGTGCGCCGTCTCGTGGCGGTAGATCGTCGCCGTCGACGCGTTCATCCAGACGCGGGGAGGGCGCTGCGCCCCGGCGACGGCGTCGTGCAGCTCGCGGGTGGTGTCGACCCGTGAGCGGAGGATCTCGTCACGGTTCGCGTCGGTGTACCGGCACGACACGATCTTTCCGGCGAGGTTGATCAGCACGTCGGCGCCATCGACCAGCCGGGCGATCCCCGGGGCATCGCCCCAGACCGCGTCCCCGGAGCGTCCGACCGTGGCGACCTCGTAGCCGTCGGCGCGGAAGGCGCCCGTGAGAGCGTGACCGACGAAGCCGCTCGCGCCGGCGATCACGACACGGGGTGGGGTCACGGCATCCTCCTGGGCACGGTGGGTTCAGCCTAGGGGGCGTCGCGGCGCCCCGATGCGCCGGGCAGGATGGGTCCGTGACCGCCGATGCCCTCTGGATCCCCGTGCCGACGAACGTGGCGTACGACGCCCTGACCGCCGGTGCGTCCGGCACCTCGGCGTTCGCGGCCGCGAACGGCTGGCAGCACCACCCCCTCGTCACCGCGCAGCCCCTCCCCGGGGTGGTGTTCCGGGATGCCGCGGGGCGGTCGCGCTTCACCCAGCGCGCGGGAGACGTCGTGCGCCTCCCCGGCTCCGCGGGGCTCGAGGTCGGCAACAGCGCGTACACGTACTCGGTGCAGATGAACCAGATGAGCGCGGAGTGGGGCTACGCGGCCGTGCGTCTGCCGCGAGCGACCCCCGGTCTCGTCGTCGAGACGCGCAGCGCGCGGGCGGTCCGGCCCCTTCCCGCGTTGCCCGGTCTCGCCCCGCGGTCCGTCTCGGGCCAACCCGAACGGGCCGCCCTGCACGTCGCGCCCGAGAACGCGGAGTGGGCGCAGGCGGTCGTCACCGAACACATCGTCGACCTCCTCGATCAGGACGGACTGCCGCTCGATCTCGAGATCGCCGAGGGGTGGCTGTTCCTTTACCGCCCCGGGCGTCTGTCGGTGCCCGATCCGCTGGTGTGGCGGCGGGTGTTCGGGATCCTCGATGCGCTGGACGTCTCGCTGAGCGCTGCGGCCGGGAGCCTCCCGGGGCCGGGGCCGTTTGCGGCGCTCCCGATGCGGGAGCAGGTGGCGCAGACCACTCGGCACGCGACGGCGACCTACTTCGCGGTCGTCGGTGGTCTCTTCGTCGTCCTGGCCGGCGGGGCGTATCTCGTGTTCGGGCGGTGACGCCTCAGCACCCGTCCGACGCGCGAGCGCTCGCCTGACATGATGAATCCCATGCGACGACAGGCCAGGGCGACACGCGTCCGTCGCGGCGGTGCTGCGGCATCCGTCGCCACGTTCGTCGCCCTGCTCTCGCACGTCAGCGGCGGGGGAGAGATCCCCGGTGTGTTCGGCGTCGTCGTCCCGCTCGCCCTGTCGTTCGTGGTGTGCACGGCGCTGGCCGGCCGCCGCCTCTCGACGTGGCGCCTCGCGGTGGCCGTCGCGGTCAGTCAGGTGCTCTTCCACTCGCTCTTCGTCCTCGGCAGCTACGACCTCGCCGCGGCGGCGCACGTCCACCGTTCGGCCCTGCCGGTTCTGACGGGCGGGTCGGCCCTGCCGGCGATGACCCCGGATGCCGCGATGTGGCTGGGCCATGCCGTGGCAGCCCTCGCCACGACGGTCGCCCTCCACCGGGGCGAGCGGACCCTCGTGGCCCTGCGCGTGCTCGCGGAGCGAAGCGTCGCCTGGCTCCGCGCCCGGGTCCGGATCCTGGCAGGTCTGCCGACGGCACCGTCGGTGCGCCGCACGGCGGCCGTCGTGGTCGCCGCGGTGCGGCCCACCTCGGCTCTGGTCGTCTCGGCCGCGCAGCGGCGCGGTCCGCCTCTCGCGGCATCCTAAGTCCCGCTCCGCCCGTCGCTGAGATGACGGAGCGGTCGACCGCCGCGTCGGGCCTCGCCTCGACGGCGGCGCGATCGTCGGCGCGCCCCGCCGCGCCCGCCCCCCTCTTCTCCGCCCGCACGCCGGCCCTCGCCTCGAGGGGGCAATGCCGGGCGACGACCCACGAGCGCGTCCGCGCTCGGAAAGCGACTCCCGATGTTCCCCTGTCCTCTCCACCCCGTCGCCGCCCCCGCGTCGGCGCGGATTTCCACCCCGACGCCCACGCTGAGCGCCGCATGACCGCCGCCGGTTCCGGCCCGGCCGTGGCATCCCCTCCCGAGCCCTCCCCGAGGGCCGCTTCTCGGGGGTGGTTCACCGCCCTCCTCCGACGCCTGCACTTCTTCGCGGGGCTGCTCGTGGGGCCGTTCCTGCTCGTCGCAGCCCTGAGCGGCGCGCTGTACGCGATCACCCCCACGCTCGAGAACGTCCTGTACCCGCACGAGCTCACCGCGGAATCGACCGCGCCCGCCGTTCCGCTGGCCGATCAGGTGCGAGCGGCCGAGAGCTACGTCGGGGGCGGGGCGACCCCCGTCGCCGTCCGACCGGCTCCCGAGCCGGGGGCCACCACGCGCGTGATGTTCGCCGACGACACCCTGCCCGAGAGCACGACGCGAGCGATCTTCGTCGATCCCGCCACCACGGCGATCCGCGGCGACCTCCCCGCGTACGGGACGAGCGGGGCCCTCCCGCTCCGGCACTGGATCAGCGATCTGCACCGCTCGCTGCATCTCGGCGATGTCGGACGCTGGTACAGCGAGCTCGCGGCATCCTGGCTCGGGATCGTCGCTCTCGCGGGGCTCGGACTGTGGATCGGGCGCTTCGTGCGCAGCCGTCGCGGGCGTCGCGATCTGCTGCGACCGAATCGCCGGCACACGGGGTACCGGCGCCTGTCGGGCTGGCACTCCGCGGTCGG
The DNA here is from genome assembly GCF_041079455.1 of Microbacterium sp. 16-032. Classification (NCBI taxonomy): domain Bacteria; kingdom Bacillati; phylum Actinomycetota; class Actinomycetes; order Micrococcales; family Microbacteriaceae; genus Microbacterium; species Microbacterium sp. 16-032. Next base: position 55,733 of record NZ_JBFYGQ010000004.1, read on the forward strand.
GATCTGGGTCGTCGTCGGGGCCCTGTTCCTCTCGGCGACCGGCATCACGTGGTCGACGTTCGCGGGCGCCCACGTCTCCGACCTGCGGACCCTCGTCGGCGAGGGGACGCCCGCCCTCACGACCACCATCGACGGGGCGGCTCCGACCGGGGGCGAGCACTCGCACCACGGAGGACACTCCGCGACCGGGCCGGCCTCCGACCCGGCGACCTTCGACGCGGTCTGGGCCGTGGCGCGCGGGGTGAACGTGAACTCGGGCGATCTCGAGATCCGCCCGCCCGCGACCGAGGGGAAGGCCTGGGTGGTGCAGGAGATCCATCGCAGTTTCCCGACCGAGGTGGATGCCGTGGCGATCGACGCCGCGACCATGCGGGTGACCGACCGGGTCGACTTCGCCGACTTCCCGCTCCTGGCCAAGCTCTCGCGCTGGGGGGTCGACCTGCACATGGGGACGATGTTCGGCCTGGCGAACCAGCTCGTGCTGTTCCTGCTCGCGGTCGGCATCGCCGCGCTCGTCGTGCTCGGCTACGCGATGTGGTGGAAGCGCCGCCCGACCGGGGGTACCGCCGCGGCGCCGGCCCGCGGAGTGCTGCGTCACGCGCCCTGGTGGGGGACCGGGGCGGTCGTCGTCGCGGCGGTCGCGATCGGTCTCGTTCTGCCGCTGGTCGGCTACACCCTCGCGGTGTTCGTGGTGATCGACGCGGTCCTCGGGTGGCGGGGACGAAGATCCGCCGCGCGAGGGAGGTGACGAGGGGGCGGCGTGCGTAGCGTGGGAATCCCCCCCCGGAAGGATTCACCGTGACACTCGCCCGTCGCCTCGCCGCCGCCCTCTCATTCGTCGCCGTCGCGGCGCTCACCGCCTGCGCGAGCGCCGCGCCGGAGACGCGCTCGAGCCCCGCGGCATCCGTCGACATCCCCCACACCCCGGTCGGGGAGCGGGTGACGTGGATCATCGACATCCTGGAGCGCGAGGCCGACACCACGGCGGGGGAGTGGTCGCGCGTGCTGCACGAGAATTTCCTCGCTCAGGTTCCGGCAGAACAGGTCGCCGAGCTCGTCAACCGGCAACTGCGCCCCGCCGCCCCCTTCACCGTCACGGCGTACCAGGGCACCGAGACGCAGGCCGTGGCCACGCTCGCCGGCGCGCTGGGCGACCCCTTCGACCTGTCGCTCACGATCGACGGGGCGAACCGCATCACGGGGATGGTCTTCGGCCCGGTGGCGAAGCCGTGGACGCCGTCGACCTCTCTCGGCGAGGTGGAGCAGCGTCTGGCCGCGCTCCCGGGTCAGGTCAGCGCCCTCGTGCTCCGCGGAGACGAAGAAGCCCTCGCCCTCGACCCCGATCGGTCGGCGCCGCTGGCCTCGGTCTTCAAGCTCTACGTCCTTCTCGCGGTGTCGGATGCCGTCGCCTCGGGCGACCTGACGTGGGACGAGACCCTCGTGCTCCGCGACGTCGACCGCAGCCTGCCGTCCGGTGAGCTGCAGGACGCCCCCACCGGGACGGAGGTGTCGGTGCGCGACGCGGCCTCGGCGATGATCCGCATCAGCGACAACACCGCCACCGACTTGCTCATCACGCGCCTCGGTCGCGAGCGGGTGGAGGCGGCGGTCGTGCGATCGGAGCACAGCGACCCGGCGTCGCTGTCGCCGTTCCTCTCGACGAAGGAGCTGTTCACGCTCGGCTGGGGCGACCCCGCGGTGCGCGCCGAGTGGGCGGGGGCCGACGAGGCCGGACGACGCGCCCTGCTCGACCGGATCGCCGCGGCGCCCCTGGCGGTCGACGGGGCCGCGGTCACGACGGCGCAGTGGCAGGACGGGTTCGACTGGTTCGCCGGTGCGAGGGACGTCGCCGCCGTGCATCGCTCGCTGCAGCAGACGCAGGATGCCGAGGTGCTCGGCATCCTGAGCGAGAACCCCGGGCAGGGCCTCGACGTGGGGTCGTGGCCGTACGTCGCCTTCAAGGGCGGGTCGAGCCGCGGCGTGCTGAGCGGCAGCTGGTTCGTGCGTGACGACGCGACGGAGGCGACGGTGGTGCTGCTGATGGCGGACGAGGACCCGCAGGCCGTCGCCGGCGCGATGAGCGACTTCTTCCACCTCGCCGAGGACGCTCTGCGTCTCGCCCACTGACCGCGCGGCCGCCCTCCGCCCCGACACGGGACCGAGGGCGGCGACGCTCCCGGTCAGGCGTCGTCGGGATCGGGCAGGTTCTGCGCGATCTTGCTGGAGGCGGCGGAGTCGCGGCCGACACCGGGCTGGAACGCCGCGATGGGGTCGTCGTCGTCGACGTGCGGCTCACCGCCGTCGGCGGCCGGGGCCGGGGAGGCGGGGGTGCGGCTCGTGCCGTCGTCAGGCTCGCGGTTGGAGCGACCGGTGTCCTCGGTGTGGCGCGACGTCGAGCCGCCCTCGCCGCGGGCGTCGTCGGTTCCGCGCTCGGTCAGGCCGTCAGCGGCGCGCGTGCCGACACCGGGGAGGTCGTTCTGGCTGGAGATGCCCTGGAGGCGTGCTTCGTCGTCCGGATCGATGCGGGCGGCGTCCACGGCACCCGAGTCCGCGCCGGCGGCGCCGGCGGGCACGTCGGCGGCGAGGCCGTCGGATTCGGGGACGAGGTTCTCTTCGTCGGCTCCGGGGAGTCGGTCGGCGGGAGTGTCCATGGTGTTCCTTCCGTGGGTGTGCCGCCACGCTAGGTGCGTCCGGGTCGCGAGGGGCCGGGGTTGCGCTCGCGCGGATGGCGGTGACTCGGTGGACGCATGCCGGCCCGGGCGTCGGAGGGGCTGGCTAGGCTCGAACCACGCTTCGAAAGGAAACCGCAATGCAGCAGCGCCCTCTCTCCCGCACCGGCCGTCAGGTCTCGGCGATCGGTCTCGGAACCTGGCAGCTCGGCGCCGATTGGGGCGACGTGTCCGAAGACGACGCACGCGCCGTCCTGGCCGCCTCGGCCGACGCCGGCGTCACTCTCTTCGACACCGCCGACGTCTACGGCGACGGTCGGTCGGAGCAGATCATCGGGACGTTCCTGAAGGGACGGGATGCCGATGACATCACCGTCGCGACCAAGATGGGGCGCCGCGAAGACCAGGTGCCCGAGAACTACGTCATGGAGAACTTCCGCGTCTGGCTCGATCGCTCGCGGCGCCTGCTCGACACCGAGACGCTCGACCTGGTGCAGCTGCACTGCCCGCCGTCGGCGGTCATCGACGACGACGCGACGTGGGACGCCCTCGACCGTCTGGTGTCGGAGGGCGTGATCGCCGCCTACGGCGCCTCGGTCGAGACGATGGACCAGGCCCTGTCGGCGCTTCGTCGCCCGAACCTGACGAACCTGCAGATCATCTTCAACCCGTTCCGGCTCAAGCCCCTCGACGAGGTTCTCCCGCTCGCGGCCGAGAAGAACGTCGCGGTCTTCGCCCGTGTCCCGCTCGCCAGCGGGCTGCTGTCGGGCAAATACACGCGCTCCACGACGTTCGATGAGAACGACCACCGCACGTACAACCGCAACGGCGAGGCCTTCGACAAGGGCGAGACGTTCTCGGGCGTCCCCTTCGACGAGGGAGTGGCCGCGGCCGACGAGCTCAAGGCGTCGCTGCCCGAGGGGGTGACGCTTCCGGCCGCCACGCTGGCGTGGATCGCGTCGCGCGAGGGGATCACCTCGGTGATCCCGGGTGCCCGCTCCACCGACCAGGCGGCCGCGAACGCTCGCGCGGCGGATCTGCTCGACGGCGGGTTCGATGTCGAGGCGTTCGACGCGCTCGTGCGCGACGTGTACGACCGACGACTGCGGGCGGAGATCCACCCCCAGTGGTGACCCGCTCATGACGAAAGCCGGGCCTGTCCTCACGGACGGGCCCGGCTTCTCTCATCGGTCGACGTCAGCTGACGTCGCCGCGCCAGGCGCCGGACTCGGCACCGCGCGACTCGATGTACTTCTTGAAGTTCTCGAGGTCCTTCTTCACGGAGTGGTCGTCGGCACCGAAGGCGGCACCGAGCTTCTCGAGAACGCCGGAGGGCGCCCAGTCGATCTGGACCGTGACGCGCGTCTCGTCGTCGGACAGGCGGTGGAAGGTGACGACGCCGGCGTGGTTCTCGTCGCCGCCCACGCTGTTCCAGGCGACGCGCTCGTCGGGGTGCTGCTCGGTGATCTCGGCGTCGAACTCGCGCTCGGCACCGGCGATCTTGACCTTCCAGTGCGTGAGGGTCTCGTTCTTCTGCGTGATCGACTCCACGAAGCTCATGAAGTGCGGGAACTCCTCGAACTGCGTCCACTGGTTGTACGCGACGCGGACGGGAACGTTGACGTCGATGGTTTCGATGACCTGTGCCATGGTGTCCTCTTTTCGTGTGGTTTCCGGGGCTGCCCCCAGTCTTCGTTCGTCGCCGGTCTCGAGGCCCGGGGGTTGAGGGATCGGCCCTCGTGGCCTATACGCGTGCGTGCCGTCTGCTCCCGCCGCGGCGTCAGGCGCGGCCGCGCAGGATCAGGTGCCAGTACACCCACGGCAGGATGCGCCGATCCGCAAGCCACGACAGTCGCCGCTCGCGGTAGAGCGAGCGCCAGAACGGCACCGTCGGCTGCAGTCGGCCCCTCCGGTCGAATTCTGCGAACACGACGGTGCCGCGCGAGACGGTGAAGGGGACGACGCTGTAACCGTTGTATTTCGCGGAGGGCGTACGCCCCGCCATCGCGGCTTTCATGTTCTTCACGAGCGCCTTCGCCTGCTGTCTGATCGCCCCTCCCGAGCGTCGGGTCGCGACGGTCGCTGCGTCGCCCACAGCCCAGATCTGCGGGTGGCGCACGTGCTGGAAGGTCTCGGGATCCACATCGACGAAGCCATGCGGATCGTCGGATGCCGCCAGCCCGCTGCCCGCGATCCACTCCGGCGCCCGCTGCGGGGGGACCGCGTGCAGGACGTCGTACGCCATCGTCTCCTCGGTGTCGCCCCGGCCGATGACGAGCGTGCGGGAGTCGGCATCCACCCGTCGAAGATCCTGGCTGTACCGCACCTCGATGCCGTACTCGTCGAGCTTGCGGCGAAGCTCGTCGTCGATCGCCGGGACCCCGAAGGGGACGGGGTCGGGGCAGACGAACACGACGCGGATGTCGTCGCGCACCCCGATTGCCCGCCACCAGTCGCACGCGAGGTACATGGGCTTCTGCGCGGCCGCTCCGCAGGAGGCGGGTTCGGGTGGCTGCGTGAAGACGACCGTCCCGGAGCGCAGGTCGCGCAGCACGGGGGAGGCCTTCGCGGCGAGCCGGTAGTCGTAGTTCGAGATTCCGGTGGGGGCGGCCATGGCCTCGGGGAGACCGGGGATCTGTTCCCAGGCCATGCGCATTCCCGCACAGACGACGAGCTGGTCGTAGTCGATCCGCCCGCCCGAGACGAGGTGCACGCGCCGGGCGTCGGCATCCACCGTGAAGGCCTCATCGCGCAGCCACCGCACCCCCGGAGGGATGACGTCGGCCTGCGGCCGCGCGGCTTCGGACGCGCGCGCGGCGCCTCCGGCGATGTGCGATTGGAGAGGGGCGAAGACGTGGGTCGTGCGCGGCTCGATCACGGTGATCTCGCCGAGGCGCGCGCGGTGCAGGCGCCCGGCGACGGACAGGCCGGCGTTTCCGCCGCCGATCACGACGATGCGCGGGGAGTCGGTCATGGGGGATCCTCTCGTCTCCCTCACGGTGGGGCCTCGAGCGGCTTACGGCCAGCGCCTTGACACCCGCGGTCCGCGGCCGACGTGTCAGGCGAAGGACTCCGGTGGGGCGGCGTCTTCGGCGGGCTCGGGCACGACGTAGAGCCCGGTGGGCGAGTTCGCCGTCGACATGAGGGCCTCGAGCCACGCGCGGTTCAGGGTCGGCGGGCGTCCTCCGTTGAACTTGAAGACCAGGTTCGAGCGCGGGTGGACCCACACCGAGGTGCGGCCGCCTCCCGTGCTGATGTCGTCCTTCCACACGAAGTAGAACGGTTCGCCCCGTCGCAGCTTGTTGCCGACGACGACCTGCAGGTGTGCGAGGAGACGGTCTTCGAATTCGTTGCGAACGCCGCTCTCGTAGATGAACTTGCCCAACGTGGTCCTCTCGCGGGCACCGTGCCCGCTCCGCTTTTCACTGTGCATTCGCTGTGTGCGATCGGGCACGGCCCGGCACGCCGCGCGCAACGACGAGACCGAAGGCGTTACGGCATCAGAACATGCGCGCGACCTGCGCGGGGTTCTGCCCGTAGTGCTCGCGGTGATAGCGCGCGAAGCGCGAGGCGCTCGAGAAGCCCCACCGCCGGGCCACCTCGGCGACCGATACCGGGACGCCCGCGCGCAACTCCTCGTGCGCGCCGACGACGCGGACCAGGCGCAGATACTCCATCGGCGTCGTGTCGAGCGCGCGGCGGAACGCGTGCTGGAGTCCGCGGGAGGAGATCCCGGATGCCACGGCGATGTCCTCGAGCGTGAGGGGTTCCTTCGCGTGCGCCTCGATGTGGGCGATCGCGCGGCGCACGGTGCGCGGGGCGGCCCTGCGCTGGTGCGAGCGTTGCAGGGCGTCGACGTAGGGGGTGTGGAACGTCGACAGGGTCGTCAGGAGCGCGTGACGCTGCAACTCGGCCGAGAGGATCGGGTCGTCGTGCGCGGCCTCGAGCGAGGCGGAGACGTGAGCGAAGCTGCGCTCCCACTGCGTCGCGGCGGCGCGGTCGCGTGCGGCCGGGTTGAGGCGCCGCAACACGAGGCGGTCGTCGCCCGAGACGATGCGAGCGAGGCGCTCGGCGTCGCTGCGATCGAACACCAGAGCGCGCACGCGGGCGGCTCCGCTCCAGTGCGCTTCCGCGCCTCCGTCGGCCGCCAGCCACGGGCGGCGCGGATCGAGCGAGCGCCCCTCGGCCTCGACGCGGATGTCGTCGCCGATCATCCGGCACGCCATGATCTGCTCGTCCATCCGGACGGAAGAGTGGACAGAGGCAGCCAGCTCGTAGGCCACGACCGAGAACCCGGGGAGTTCGACGGAGTTCCACGAGAACGACACCCGCTGCGGGTCCACGCGCTCCAGTCGTGCGCTCGGCACGAAGCGCTGCCAGACGCGCTCCACGTCGTCGATCCCGTGCGAGCGGACCGTCAGCCTGTCAGCCATGGTGTTCCTTCCGCCGCGGCGAGGGGCGGCATCCCGTCTCTTCCCCGTACGGAGGCGGGGACGTGCGTGTCAAGGGGCGGGGTCGCGGGCGGTGCGCCCCGTTTGATGAGGGGACCGCTGATCCCGGCGGTGACGTGCGTCCCACGAAAGGACCCCCCATGAGCGACGCTTCGATCGACCCGACCCCCGACGCGACGACCCCGGCCGCCGACGTGGGTATCGCGGGCGTGCAGCCCCTGCGCGACGGCGACACCTCGATCGAGCCCGACCCGACGCTCGACCCCGCGCAGGCGGAGTGGGACGCCACGACGGCCCTCGACGAGGGCGCCGACCCCGACGACATCAACCCGGCGACCGCGACGGGCGCCGACCCGGCGGAGATCCCCGCCGATGACAGCGACATCCCGCTCGAGGACATCCACCCCGAGTCCACCGGCACCGACTCCCAGGGCATGGACCCGGGCGTGGTCGAACTCGGCGAAGAAGGCCAGGGCGATCTCGCTCCCGAAGACCTCTGACCCACCTTCGAATGCCCCGGGCCCGTTCGCGACGCCCGGGGCTTCGCTGTGTCCCTCGCGCACGCGGCGACGGACGGGCAGGGCACTGCGGCACTCTCCGATCGCGCGGGCGCAAAGGCCAGACCCTTGACAAGCGACGTCGTCATCGCGCCCAGGCGCGCGAAAGGGGCGGCCCCGCAGGACCGCCCCTCGAGGTCGCGCCGTTACTGCTCGATCAGCTGAGGCGTGCTCTCGTGCGCCTCGATGACGCCGTCGCGCTCGTCGGTCGAGACGGCGATGCGGCGGGGCTTCGCCTTCTCGCTGACGGGGATCGTCACGCTCAGCACGCCGTTGCGGTACGACGCGCTGATGCCGTCGGTGTCGATGCCCTGGCCGAGGTTGAGCTGGCGGACGAACGACGCCGTCTCGCGCTCACGCGTGATCCACTTGACGCCCTCACCCGAGCCGAGGGTGCGCTCGGCGCGAATGGTGAGCAGCTGGCCGTCGACGTCGATGTCGACCGAGCCGGGGTCGACACCGGGCAGGTCTGCGGCCAGCACGTAGTGGTCGCCGTCGCGGTAGAGATCCATCGGCATCCGTCGCGGACCACCGCCGCGGCGGGCGTCGAGGAGCGTCGACGCGAGGCGGTCGAGGTCGCGGAAGGGGTCGTAGGTGGCCATGGTCGTTCTCCTTTTCGATCGGTCGGGACTCGGCATCCCGGATGTTCTGTGAAGTTGAGTCGATACGGCTCAACTGCATTCAGATTAGCACTCACCCCATGAGAGTGCCAAGACTCGGGCGCGCCATTGTGGCCCACGCCGCGGCGCCCCACAACCCCCGCGCGTGAAGGGCGGAAACAGACGTTTCGTAGCACTCACGCGCCACCGGTCACCCGGCCATCCCCCCGGCGCCGTGAGGAGAGACATGTACTTCCACCGGCAAGAACTGCAGCACTCCGCCACCCCCGACAAGCCCGACGCGGTCTACGCCCGCAAACTCCAGGAGGTGCTCGGCGGGCAGTACGGCGAGATCTCCGTCGCGATGCAGTACCAGTTCCAGGCCTGGAACATGCACATGCCCGGCAAGTACCGCGACCTGGTGTTCGGCATCGGCGCGGAGGAGATGGGCCACGTCGAGATGCTCGCGATCATGATCGCCCAGCTGCTTGAGAAGTCGCCGCTCGGCATCACCGAGGAGGCCGTGCAAGACGACCCGACCGTGGCGGCCGTGATCGGCGGCACTGACATCCAGCACGGGATCGTCGCGGGCGCCGGCGCGCGCCCCGTCGATTCCAACGGCAACCCGTGGCAGGGGAGCTTCATCACCGCGAGCGGCAATCTGCTCGCCGACTTCACCGCGAACGCGAACGCCGAGATGCAGGGCCGTGTGCAGGTCGCGCGGCTCTATCACCAGACCGACGACCACGGCGTGAAGGATCTGCTCGCGTTCCTGCTGGCGCGCGACACCATGCACCAGAACCAGTGGGCAGCGGCCGCCGCCGAGTTGCAGGCCGAGGGCTACGAGAAGCTCCCCGTGCCCAGCAACTTCCCTCTCGACAAGGAGGACCGCGACGTGGCGTACCAGTACATCAACTTCAGCGACGGTGCCCAGGCCGGCGACGGCACGTGGGCCTCGGGCCCGACGCCCGACGGCAAGGGCGAGTTCACCTACCTGCCCGAGCCCCCCGCGGGCGTGCCCATGCCCCCGCCCACCAAGCCCGACGTGCGGTTCTACGGGACGACCGAGCTGCCGAACACGGTCGAGAAGCTCGCCGGGCGCGCGCAGGACGCGCTGCACAAGGAATGAGCGGGACGGATGCCGCGACGCCGGGGCCCTCGACGGTCTCGGCGCCGCGGAGCGGGGCGAGCTTACCCGCGATGCGAGCGGCCAAGGTGCCCCGGGCGATCGTGGCGGGGCCGTACGGGCACCCGTTCCACCCGGTGGCGGTGACCATCCCTATCGGGGCCTGGTCGTCGAGCCTGGTGTTCGATCTGCTCGGCCTGGCCGCCGACGATCCGCGTGGATTCGCGCAGGGCTCGCGCTGGCTCATCGCCATCGGGCTCGGGGGAGCCGTGGGCGCCTCGGTGCTCGGGCTGCTCGACATGTCGCGCATCCCGAAGGGCACCCCCGCTCACCGCACCGCGCTCGCGCATCTCGTGCTGAACGTCACGGCGATGGTCCTGTTCTCGATCGGGCTGGTCGTGCGACTGCTCGACCTCGGGCGCGTGCCGGTGGTGGCGTTCCTGCTCAGCGCGATCGCCGCGGCGGGCCTGAGCGTCTCGGGCTGGCTCGGCGGCAAGCTCGCCTACCGCTGGGGCGTCCGCGTCGCCGACGAGAACACGCAGCGAGAGGGCTTCGAGACCGCAGCCTGAAGCTGTCCACGGGACTCCGGATGCCCCATGGCCTCCGGGGTCCTTCCCGGTCTGGTCAGCGCGGGCGGCGAAGCGGGATGCGCGACCAGCCCCCGCTCACCGCGCCGGGGTCGTGCTGCGGGGTGAGCACCGCTCCGGTGGTCGCTGCGGCGGGGCGACGGCGCAGCCCCAGGGCCTGCTGCAGCGCACGGATGAAGCGGTCGTACACGCGCGGAGCGAAGAACTGCAGGGGGCGGGTCACGAACTGCGCGGCTCCCACCCCGACCTCGTGTCGGGGTCCGCGCGCCACCCGCACGATGGCCCGGGCGACGCGGTCGGCCGACACCACCGGCGGGAGCGGGAAGGGCGTGCGCCCCGTCGAGTTGGCGGCGCGCTGGTAGATGGGCGTGTCGATGCTCGCCGGGAGCACGATCTTCACCCGGATGCCGCGATGCGCGAGCATCTCCTGCCGCAGCGACCGCGTGAACCCGAGCAGTCCGTGCTTGGCGGCGACGTAGGACGAGACGTACGGGCCCGCCACCTGCGAGTACAGGGAGCCGACGAAGACGATCGTGCCCCGGCCCGCCGCGCGGAAATGGGGGATGACGGCGCGGGCCGCGCGCATGTGCCCGGTGAGGTTCGTCTCGATGACGCGGTCGCGCACCTCGTCGGGGGTGTCCTCGACCGAGCCGTACGAGAAGACGGAGGCGGAGGCGACCCACACGTCGATCCGCCCGAACCGCATCAGAGCGAGGTCCACAGCGCGCCGGGGGCCATCGGCGCGGGCGAGGTCAATCGACGCCGTCTGCACCTCGGCGCCGCGGGCTCGGCACTCCGCCGCGGCCGACGCGAGCGCCTCATCGTCTCGGGCCACCAGCACGAGACGCGCCCCCGCTCGGGCGAAGCGCAGGGCGGTGGCGCGGCCGATCCCTCGGGATCCTCCGGTGATGACGACGACCTGGGGCATCGGGCTCCTCGAGGCTTGTGCGGAACGCTGCTGCCCCGGCTCTCGCGACGGTAGGCGGCGACGGGTCGGATGCCGCGGGGGTTGACGGACGGCGGCAGCCACCGGCGCGTGCACGACGGCGGGCCGCGCGGTCGACACGCCGTCCCCGGATGCCGGTCCGCGGCGCGTCGTGAAAGATCTCCGCCGCTATGCACGACGGAGGCCGGCGAACCGCCGCCGCGCGGTAGCGTCGGACGCGTGACGGATAGCGTGACCCCGAGGTCGCCCCTGCGGGCCCTGTGGGGCGCGACCCACCCCGGGCCCACGCTCGTCGTGACCGTCCTGTCGCTCGCCCTCGGCATCGCGGCGGGCGTCGAGCCGTGGCGCCTCGCGGTGCTGGTCGCCGCGGTCTTCGCCGGTCAGGTCTCGGTCGGTCTCTCGAACGACGCGATCGACGGTGCCCGCGACGCCGCGGTCGGACGCACCGACAAGCCCATCGCCGGGGGAGCGGTCACCCCGGAGCGCGCGCTCGCGGTGGCCGTGGCATCCGCGATCCTCGCCGTCGTGCTGTCGCTGCCGCTCGGACCAGGCCTCGTCGCTGCTCACGCCGTCGCTCTCGCCTCGGCCTGGGCCTATAACGCGGGGCTCAAGTCGACGCCCGTCTCGATTGCGCCCTTCGTGCTGAGCTTCGGACTCTTCCCCTCGTTCGCGACCCTGTCCCTTTCGCCGCCGATGCTCGCGGCGTGGTGGGCGTCGCTGGCGGGGGCGGCCCTCGGTGCCGCCGTCCACCTGACCAACGTCGTCCGCGATCTCGACGACGACCGCCGCACGGGGGTGTGGGGCCTGCCGCATCGACTGGGCGCGCGCCGTTCCGTGGTGCTCGCGGCGGTGGGGATCGCCGCCGGGGCGCTCGCCGTCTTCTTCGGGACGGATGCCACGGCCCTCGGCGTCGCCTTCTTCGTCGCCGTGCTCGCGCTCGCCGTCGGCGCCGCGGTGCTGGTGTTTGTGCGCCCTCCCGGGCGCGCGGTTTTCCAACTCACGATGCTCGCCGCCCTGGTGCTGGCCGCCCAGCTCGTGGCCGCCTGAGACTCGGCCGATCGACGTCGCGGATGAGGCCGGTTGATCGTCGGCCGCGTCCAACGGCGGGCGCCGACCCCGGCACGCCGCGGCAACGGCGTCTTCGGCGGCGTGCCGCGCACGGCATCCGCCGCTGTGCACGTCTTCCCCCGACCATGTCTTCCCCGCCCGGCGGCTCAGGTCCCGGGTGCCGCCCGGTCGAACCGCATCGCGTACGCCCGGGTGAACAGCGCCCCGCCCGGTCCACGCAGGCCCGCGCGCAGCGCCGCGGTACGCACTGCGTGCGCGACGGGGGCGGCGGCCCGACCGAGCAGGGTGTTGAGGAACGCCAGGCGCGCGGCGTGGCGGGCGGACGCGAGCCGGTCGCGCTCCCAACGGTCCAGGCCCGCCTCGTCGCCCGCGCGGACCCACGGGGCAAGCAGCGGCGCGAGGGTGAGCGCGTCGAGCAGTCCGAGGTTCATGCCCTGTCCGCCGATCGGGCTCACCTCGTGCGCGGCGTCGCCGACGACGATCACCCGGCCCCGACGCAGTGCGGGAGCCACCGCCCGCCGGACGCCGAAGGTCGAGGCGCCCGCGGTGTCGACCTCGAGCCCCGTGCGTCGAGCCACGGCGTCGTGGAGGAAGCCCGCGGCATCTGGAACCTCTTCCCGACCCGCCCAGGCGACGAGCCGTCGGCGCCCGCCGGGGAGGGGGAACGATTCGACCACGCCGTCGCGCTCGAGGTGCACGCGCGCGATCGGTCCGCCCGGCGCGGTGACGTCGGCCATGACGTAGCGGTCGGGGTAGTGGTGGGTGCGCACGGCCCCGTCGCGGTACACCAGCGAGCGTCCCGCCCATCCGGAGGCCACGACCACGACCTTCGCGCGCAGCTCGCCGCCGCCCGCGACCCCAACCCGCACGCCGTCGTCGTCCTGTCGCAGGGACTCCACGGTCACGCCGCGCCGCACCGGCGGGGCCAGGGCCGTCAGCACCTCGATCGTGTCGGACTGCGGCAGCGCCGCGACGTACGGATGCCGCGCCCGCAGGCGGTCGAAGCGGATCGCGGCGAGCAAGCGTCCGCCGGCCCGCGCCTCTCCGCGGGCGATCCGCTCCGCGCGGTCGAGGATCCCGTCCGTGGCGCCCGAGGCCTCGAGCAGGGCGAGGGCGGGGGAGTGGATGCCGATCGCCCGCGTTCCCGCGCCGACCTCGGTGCGGCGCTCGACGAGGGCGACGTCGACGCCGCGCGCACGCAGGTCGGCGGCCAACGCCAGTCCCACGGGGCCGGCGCCGACGACGAGGACCTCAGTCATTCCCGGCCTCCCCGCGGGCGATCGCGAGCACCCGGAACGGCGCCGGGGTCTCCACGCGCCAGGGCGAGCCGAGAGCCGCGGCGAGTTCGGGCGCGCGATAGCTGCGGCGGATCGAACGGAGGCCGTCGACGCGCAGGAACGTGCCCGCCGACAGCGGCGCGATGCCGACGGCGTACAGGGCGTACGCCAGACGCCCGCGGGCGATGTCGGCGTGCAGGACGGTGCCGGTCGACAGGGCGAGCGAGTCGCCGGTGAAACTCGCCAGCGCCGCCGCGTCGAGGTGGTGCAGCACGTGGTTCGAGATGACGAGATCGAAACGCTCCCCGGCGGCGAGCAGGGCCGTCGAGTCCTGCGCGACGAAGCGCACCCCGAGGCGGCCGCGGTCGCGAGCGGCTGAGATCGCGCGCGGATCGGGGTCGGCTCCGACGCACTTCACCGTGAAGCCGTCGCGCGCGGCCAAACCCGCCAGCCGCACGAGCACGTCCCCTCCACCGCACCCCAGGTCGAGGATGCGCGCGGGGCGACCGAGCGCGCGCAGCTCGGGGCGCACCCGCGTGCGGTAGACGTGCCCCCAGGCCGAGACCAGGCGGTTCACGAGGTCGAATCGGCGGTAGGTCGCCGCCAGCGCCCGGGGATCGCAGTCGGGGTCGTCCATCAGCTCGGTCAGCGCGACGTCGCGCTGAGACAACCCCGTCACGCCGCCGGGCGGCGCAGCGTCAGACGTGCCGCCTCCACCGTGAGCCCCGGGCCGAACGCGAGAGCCGCGACGCGGTCTCCGTCGCCACGCGCGGAGTCCGCGAGCAGGTCGCGCAGGATGAACAGCAGCGTCGCGCTCGACATGTTGCCGTGCTGACGCAGCACCTCCCGCGAAGGGGCCAGGGCCGTGGCATCCAGCGACAGGGCGTTCTCCACCCGGTCGAGGATGCTGCGCCCGCCGGGATGCACCGCCCACGCGTCGACCTCGTCGAGGTCGCCGATCACGTCGGCGGCGATCGCCGAGATCTCGCGGCCGATGATGCGCGGAACCTCGGGGGTCAGCGTCATCTCGAACCCCGAGTCGCCGACGGTCCACGCCATGTCCTTCTCGCCCTCGTCGGTCACGTGCGTCGCGAAACCGTCGAGGTCGAAGCCCGCCCGGGAGGGGTCTCCGGATGCCACGACCGCGGCCCCCGCCCCGTCGGCGAACACCGAGGCGGCGACGATCTGGTCGGGGTGGGACGAGGTCTGCCAGTGCAGCGAGCACAGTTCGGTGCACGACACGAGGACGACCGCGTCGGGGTCGTCGCCGACGATGCGCGCCGCGAGGCGCAGGGCCGGGATCGCCGCCGCGCAGCCGATGAAGCCGAGGTGGTAGCGCTCGACGGTGGGGGAGAGGCCGAGATCGCGGACCAGGTGATAGTCGGGTCCGGGCGCGAACATGCCGGTGCACGAGACGGTCACGACGTGGGTGATGGCATCCGGAGTCCGTCCCGACCCGGCGATCGCGGCCCGTGAGGCTTCCGCGGACAGGGGCGGAGCGGTGCGGCGGTACTCGTCGTTGCGCGCTCCGGTCGGGGGCATGAGCAGGGTGTCGCCGTCGAGGACCCCGAGCGCTCCGCCCTCACCGCCCGCGAGCTGCGGGAGCACCACGTGGCGGGTGTCGATGGCCGCCGCATCGAACGCGGCGCCCACCAGACGCTGGGCCTTGCGGTCGAATCCGGGCTGTGCGGCGAACAGGTCACGCAGGGTCGACTGGTCGACACGAGTGTCGGGCAGGGCCGTGCCGATCGAGAGGATGCGGGCGGTCATGACTCACTGTAGACACGGTTCTTCCGCTCCTCGGCGGGGATGGCGTCGTGTCGACCCGCCGTCTACAGTGGCGGGTCTCAGGCCGCGAGCATGCGCGAGACGAGCAGGCCCTCGACGGTCGTCCGGTAGTCGGCGATCATGCGTCCCCGGTCCATCCGCCCCCGGGCCGCGAGAGCGGCTGCCCGCAACGCCGGGCCGAGGGCGAGGGCGTCTCCCCACGCCTCGACGATCGCGTCGACCTCGCGCGCGGTCACGAGCCCGAACCCCTCCACCAGGCGCGCCGCGTCTCCGACGTCCGTGGTCACCGGGACGGCTCCGGATGCCGCTCCCTCGACGAGGCACAGCGGAGACGCCTCACCGAAGGCGCTGGTCAGCGCGACGACGTCGGCGATCCGGTACAGCTCCGGCATGTCCTCGCGAAGCCCGAGGGCGTGCAGGGCCACCCCGTCGTCGACACCGCTGTCGGCCAGCAGCGAGACGAACGCGGGGTTGGTGCGGGTCATACCCGACCCGCACACCACGTAGTGCGTGCCCGGCGCGGTCCGCGCGTGAGCCGCGACGGCGCGGAGGAACAGCCCCGGGTCCTTCATGGCGTCGAAGCGCGCCGCCAGCAGGACGACGGGGGCGGAGTCCGGGATGTCGAGACCCCCGCGGATCCGTCGGCGCTCGGCGCGCGTGCCGGGGCGGAAGCGGCGGGTGTCGATGCCGTTGTCGATGACCCACGCCTCACCGGCGGAGACGCCGGCGCGCGCGTAGGCGCGGGAGGTGGATTCGGCGCACGAGATCGTCGCGCTCACCGCGCCGGAATCGGCGGCCTCGACCAACCAGCCCAGTGCGGGACCGGAATGGGTGGGGTCGGAGCGGTGCAGACAGGCCGCGACAGGTCGGTCGGGCAGCAGCCCGGCGCGCTCGAGCGCGACCACGAGGCTCAGCGGCTGCTCCTTGAGCGAGAGGATGACATCGGCCTCGTCGAACAGTCGCGCGGCGTGCTCCAGTTCGACCCGCGAGAACTCCTCGGGAGCCAGCGGTCGATCGCCCGCGACACGGTCGAAGGTGTCGATGCGAACCCCGCGGTCCTGCAGGCGGCGGAAGCGGGTGTCGTCGCGCGCGAACTGAAGAGAAGCGTCGCGGCGCGCGGCCGAGGTGAGCGACAGCACGCGATGCTCTTGCGATCCGTCGGAGGCGAGGCCCGCCACGACGTCGGAATGCAGGATCCTCGCCCCTCCGGCGAAGAAGCCTTCGTAGAGCGAGAGCACGCGCACGGGTCGGGTCATCGGGGTCGCTTTCCAGCCGGGATCCACCACCGCGGATGCGGTCGTCCCATGCTGAGGCCTCGACCCCGTGCGGTGGGTTACACGGCGGAGACCATCGCGTGAACGCCCGGACACGAGCCGACGCGCCGACTTCCGGGGGAAGAAGCCGACGCGCCGGGTGAAGGGGTGGGTGATTAGGCGCGGGGCGCGACGACCATCGGTTCGCCGGCCGGGGCCGTACGCGACCAGGGCCACCGCTTCGCCGAGCGCGGCGCGGGTGTCTCCTCGATCGAGCGCGGGCCGATGCCGTTGCCCATGGCGGCCGTCATGGCGATACTCCACACCGAGCCCGTCTGTCGTGCGCTCTGCTGTCCGTAGATCATGGTGTTCTCCTCATTCCCGTCTCCCGACGGGGTCCGGCCGTCTCCCGACGGCTCTTCCTCCGTCATAGACCGCGGTGGCGGGGGCCGAGACCGGCTTGACAGGCGTCACCGGGTGCGTTTGGCCCCCGGTTCACCCGGGCGGGGGCCCGTGGAACACGCGGGGGCGCTCCGTGCAAGCTGCGCGCGCGCTGGGCAGGAATGAGTACGATCATGGGTCGTGCACTCGTCCCCCGATACTTCGCTTCCCCCCTCGCCGGGGTCGGAGCTCGGTCGCGCCCTTCTCTCCTACGGAGAAGCGCGTCGCGTCGCCGCCGCGGAGGCCCGTCGTGAGCTGTCTCTGAACGAGCTCGACGCGCGCGCCCTGCTTTTCGTCGCGGAGAACCCCGGAGCCCGGCCCACGCACGTCCGCGACCATCTCGGCATCACGTCGGCCGGCGTGACCACGCTCATCGACCGGCTCGTGCAGCGCGGAGCCGTGCGCCGCGACCTCGACGCCGAGGACCGTCGCGTCAACCACATCACCGCGATCGTCGATCTCGACACTCCGCCGTGGTCGCAGCTGCGCGCGTTCGACGCGGCGGTGGAAGAGGCGGTCGCCGAACTCGATCCCGAAGAAGCACGACGCGTCGCGCGGTTGCTCACGCACATCACGGCGCACGCCGGCGGCTGAGGTCCCCCGGCGGGGTCGGTCGCGGCGTGAATCGTGCTCAGGTGTTCGCGAGGAACGCTTCCGAACGAGCCTGCAGGAACGAGCAGAGGGCTGAGAGCGTCGCCAGTTCGCCGGACAGGGCCATGACGCGGCCCGCGGGCAGCGGCGCGGCATCTTCGCGCGGTTCGAAGGTGACCGCCCACTCGGTCGAATTCTGCTCCGGCCCCGGCGCGACGAAGAACGTCGTCGACACGCTCTTCAGCTGAGCGGCGATGAGTCCGGCGTCGGCGCCGTCCTCGCTGTCCTGGGGGATCACGCGCAGGATCGACGCGTCGTCGTAGCCGAGGGCCCGGAAGTCGTCGACCCAGGCCTGCAGCGTGGTCATCGTCCGAAACGGCATGAGGATCCCTTCGACAGGCTGACGCCGGATGGCGGCCCCTCCCATTATGGGGCGCTGACCCGCGCCTCGGAGCGGGGTCACGAGCTCCGCCCCGAGGCGCCGGACGACCACCCGCCGGGGAACGAGGAGCGGTCGGTGTGCGGCACGCGCGCCGCGGGGGAATGCTCGCCCGCGTCCGTGCTCGCGGTCAATGTGGACGCCGTCCATTTTTCGCATTAGGGATGTCGATTCGCGCCTCGGGGCCGAATGCGCCGAATTGCGCATTGTTTTTCCTATGAGCGATAGCGTGGAAAGCGGATGGGGGGCATCCACGACGCCGCGGTCTCCGGAACCTGCAGGGCGTGAGAGCGTTCCCATAGTGGCCCCCGCCACTGGGCGCAATGGTCTTGCCGCACATCCTCGGACTATTTAGGAAACAAGGCGTGGAGCACACCAACATCGAAACCCGCGACGCCGAGACGGTGGAGCACCTCTGGCAGACCGTGGTTCCCGGCGCGCGCATCTCGCGCGCCGAGGTAATCCAGCCGGCGCTCGCCTGGCACGCGGCATCCGAGCCCGGTTTCGCTTTCTGCGACTACACGATCGGGTCGACGATGCTCGTCGAGTCCGACCCGCTCGATCAGGTCGTGGTGGGGCGCATCGCCGGCCCGCGGGTGTCGGGCACGTACCGCCGCGAACGGATCGACACGGCCGTGCCGTTCATGGTGGTGGATCGCCCTCTCGAGATCGCGTTCACGGGTCGTATCGCGGGCACGGCCGTCTCGTTCGCGCGGACCGAGTTCGACGAGGCCGCGCGCCGCATGTCCGGCGATGACACCCTGAGGGTCCGGCCCACCGGTTACGCGCCGGTGAGCGAGCAGCGTCTGCGGTACTGGTCGCGCACCTGGGAGTACGCGCGCGACATCCTGCTGCGCTCGCCCGAGCGCACCATGATCATCGAGCAGCAGGCCCGCACCCTGCTTCTGGAGGCGTCCCTGCTGGCGTTCCCCACGACCTTCACCGAGGCGCTGGCCGCGGGCCGCCCGTCGCGCCCCCTGCCCGCGCCGGTGCGCCGGGCCAAGGCGTACGTCGAGGCCCACGCGGCCGAGCCGGTCGTGCTGTCGGACATCGCCCAGGCGGCGCGCTTGTCGCCGCGCGGTCTGCAGTACGCCTTCCGCGCGGCCACCGGCCGTACGCCGATGCAGTACCTGCGCCGCGTCCGGCTCGATGCCGCGCGTGCGGAGCTGCGCAGCGCGGATCCCTCCGTCGAGACGGTGGCGGCGATCGCGGCGCGCTGGGGGTTCTCGAATCTCGGACGCTTCGCCGCGATGTACCGCGGAGAGTTCGGCGAGACGCCGTCGACCACGCTGAGGTCGTAGAGCCGAGATTTCGGGCGGCTCCCGCGGTCAGTGCCCGGCGCCGAGCCCTCCGCTCAGGCGTGCGTGCAACCGGGCGGCGGTGGCGTTCATGCCCGCAATCTCGACCGTCGTGCCGAGGTGGGCGTACTTCGTCTGCACCGCGTCGAGGGCGGCGACCGTCGAGGCATCCCACACGTGCGAGTGCGAGAGGTCGATGACCACGTGCCGCGGATCGTCGTGGTACGCGAACTTCGTCGTCAGGTCGTTGCTCGAGGCGAAGAACAGCTCGCCCTCCACGGTGTAGCGGGCGGTGTCGCCCTCCACCTCGCGCGTCACGGAGGTGACGCTGGCGACCCGGCGGGCGAACAGGACGGCGGCGGCGACCACGCCCACGCCCACGCCGATCGCGAGGTTGTGCGTCCACACCGTGATCGCGACCGTGAGGATCATCACGATCGTCTCGCTCAGCGGCATCCGACGAAGAGTCGAGGGGCGGATGCTGTGCCAGTCGAAGGTCGCGATCGACACCACGATCATCACGGCGACCAGCACCGCCATCGGGATGACGGCGACGACATCGCCGAAGGCGAGCACGAGCACGAGCAGGAAGACGCCGGCCAGGAAGGTCGAGATACGGGTGCGCGCCCCCGACGCCTTCACGTTGATCATCGTCTGGCCGATCATCGCGCAGCCGCCCATTCCGCCGAACAGACCCGACAGCACGTTCGCGGCGCCCTGTCCGAGCGACTCGCGCGTCTTCGACGAGGGGGTGTCGGTGATGTCGTCCACGAGGGCGGCGGTCATGAGCGATTCGAGCAGGCCGACGATCGCCATGGCGACGGCGAAGGGCAGGATGATGGCGAGCGTCTCGCCGGTCAGCGGGACATTCGGCATCAGAAGGGCGGGCAGGCTCTCGGGCAGCGCGCCCTGGTCGCCGACCGTGGGGACCGAGATGCCGAAGACGACCGCGGCGCCGGTCAGCAGCACGATCGCCACGAGCGGGGCGGGCACGACCTTGGTGACGCGAGGCAGGAGGTACATGATCGCGAGGCCCGCCGCGGCGATCGGGTAGACGGCCCACGGCACGCCGATCAGCTGCGGCACCTGCGCCGTGAAGATGAGGATCGCGAGCGCGTTGACGAAGCCCACCATGACGCTGCGCGGAATGAAGCGCATGAGCTTGGCCACCCCGAGCAGGCCGAGGATCACCTGCAGGATGCCGCCGAGGATCACCGTCGCGAGCAGGTAGTCGACCCCGTGCTCGCGGGCGACGGGGGCGATGACGAGAGCGATCGCGCCGGTCGCGGCCGAGATCATCGCGGGGCGTCCGCCGAGGAACGCCATGGCGACCGCCATGACGAAGGACGAGAACAGGCCGAGTCGCGGGTCGACGCCGGCGATGATCGAGAACGCGATCGCCTCGGGGATGAGGGCGATGGCGACGACGAGGCCGGCGAGCACCTCGCGGGTCAGCAGGCGGGGGGAGCGAAGGGCCTGCAGGACGGTGGGCTCGGTGCGCGGGCGCGCGATGGCAGAGGTCATGGAGAGTCTCCAGGAGGTAGGGGAGGGGACCCGCGTCGGCGCGGGGAAGAATAGGGGGGTCGCGATCGCGACGAAGGAGACTCTACCGTAACGAGAGGGTTGCGGGATCGGGGATGCGATGACCGAGGTGCGACCGATGCAGATCGGCGAGCTCGCCGAGCGGACGGGGCTGTCGATCCGGACGCTTCGTCACTACGACGAGATCGGTCTGCTGCGTCCCTCGGCCCGCAGCGAGGGCGGCTTCCGTCTCTACACGGCCGACGACGAGTCGCGACTGCTCCTTATCCGCCGCATGAAGCCGCTCGGCTACTCCCTCGAGCAGATGGGTGAGCTGCTGGCCGTGGTCGACGGTCTCGAGGCGGACCCCTCCGACGACGCACTCCGCGCGCAGCTCGCCGACATCCGCGACGAAGCGCACCAGCGGCGAGAAGACCTCCGCCGCAAGGTCGCCGCGGCCGACGAGTTCATCGCCCAGTTGGAGGCACGGTGACCGCGCACGAGATCACGCTCGAGGGTCACGGCATCCGGATGTCTCCTGCTCGAGCCGCCGACGCGGCCGAGGCCTGGCCGCTGACCGACGCCGAGCTGTGGAGTCGCATGACCACGCCCTGGGCGGACTCGGTCGAGGCCTACGCCGCGCGCGTCGAGCAGCAGAACGCGACCCCGGGTTTGTACGCCTTCACGGTGCGGGATGCCGAGACCGGCCAGGTCCGCGGCGCCACGACGTTCTACGAGTACGTGCCCGCGCAGGGGCGGGTCGAGATCGGCACGACCTGGTATGGCCGGTCTTTCCAGGGCGGTCGCACCAACCCCGCCGCGAAGCTGCTGCTGCTCGCGCACGCGTTCGAGGGGTGGGGGGTCAATCGCGTGGCGCTGCGCTGCGACGCGCGCAACGAGCGCAGTGCGCGGGCCATCGAGCGCCTCGGCGCGACGCGCGAGGGGCGCCTGCGACAGCACCGCATCGCCCCCGACGGGAGCGTCTCGGACACGCTGTACTTCTCGGTCCTGCGTGACGAATGGCCGGCCGTGCGCGCGGGTCTCGAGGAGCGCCTGCGCGGCTGAGGCTCAGCCGGTCGCGGCCTCGGCCGCACGGCGGCGGGCGAACTCCCGCGCCTCGGTGAACAGCTCGAGGTCGATTTGCACGTGTCGGCGGGCGAGCTCGGCGGCCTCGTCGGGGGTGGCCTGCACGATCGCGTCGACGATCGCGTCGTGCTCGCGCGCGGCGCGGGTCTCCATGCGGCGGTGGCTTCCGCGATCGCCCCACGGGTGGGCCGGGGCCGAGAGCGAGAGGTGCCGCTCGTGCTCGAGGAGGATGTCGCGAAGTGCGGTGTTGTGCGCGGCGTCGATGATGGCGAGGTGCAGCAGACTGTCGGCGCGCTGCTTCGGGTCGCCCGACTCCGCGGCGTGGAAGTCGTCGAGGCGGCCCCGCATCGCGGTGATGTCGGCGTCGGTGCGCCGCTCGGCGGCCAGGCGCGCGAGCGAGGAGTGCAGCATCGAGCTCGCGGTGCACGCGTCGACGAGGTCGCTCCAGCGCTCCTCGAACCACCGGTCGACACCGACCACGATCGACGCGGGCCAGTCCTCGGCGACGAAGGTGCCCCCGCCCCGGCCGCGACGGCGCTCGATCAGGCCCCGGGTCGACAGGTCGTCGAGGGCCGCGCGCACCGTCGTCCGCCCGACGCCCAGGAGGGGCGAGAGGTCGCGCTCGGCGGGAAGACGGGTGCCCGGGAGGAACTCTCCCACCGCCACGGCGGTGATCAGTCGCTCGGTCACGCGCTCCACCAGGGAGGCGTCGTCGGTGTCGGCCATGGGCTCCCGTCGTTTCTCCCATGTTAATTCCGCAGAAAAGGTTTGCCAACGCACCTTTAAGGGGTCCACGATGACTCCATGCAACGCGAGATCACCGTCCCCTTCCGTGACGGCTACACCTGGGCCCGTCTGACCGAACCGTCCGAGCCCACCGGCGCGGCGCCCCTGTTCGTGCTGCACGGCGGGCCGGGGATGGCGCACAACTACGTCTCGAACCTCGACGCCCTCGCCGATCTGACCGGGCGCACGGTCGTGCACTACGACCAGATCGGGTGCGGCAAGAGCTCGCACCACCCCGACGCCCCGGCTTCGCAGTGGGTGCCGCAGCTCTTCGTCGACGAGTTCCACAACCTGCGCGAGGCCCTCGGCTTCGACGAGTACCACGTGCTCGGTCAGTCGTGGGGTGGCATGCTCGGCGCCGAGATCGCCGTGCGTCAGCCCGCGGGGCTGCGGAGCCTCGAGATCTGCAACTCCCCGGCATCCATGGCCCTCTGGCTCGCGGGAGCGGCGCGACTGCGCGCCGAACTCCCCGATGAGGCCCGCGAGGCCCTCGACCGGCACGAGGCCGCCGGCACCCTCGACGACCCCGAGTACGCCGAGGCCACGCGCGTCTTCTACGAGCGTCACGTGTGCCGCGTCACGCCGATGCCGCAGGACTTCGTCGACAGCGAGCAGCAGATGCTCGCCGACCCCACGGTCTACTTCACGATGAACGGCCCGAACGAGTTCCACGTCGTCGGGACGGGCCGTGACTGGACGATCATCGACCGCCTGCCCCAGGTCGCCGTGCCCACCCTGGTGGTCGCGGGCGAGTTCGACGAGGCCACCCCCGAGACGTGGGAGCCCTTCGTCGCGCACATCCCCGGCGCCCGTTCCCACGTGTTCGCCGGAGCGAGCCACTGCACCCACCTCGAGATGCCCGACGCCTTCCGCGCGGTCATCGCCGACTTCCTCGCGCCCCTTCCCTGACACCCGCCCCCACCCCACCCGAACCAGGAGACCCGATGTCGCACCCCGCCCCCGAGGCCCAGCAGTCGCTGGAGTCGTTCGGCTACAAGCAGGAGCTCAAGCGCTCCATGTCCACCTTCGACCTCGTGGTCTACGGTCTCGTCTTCATGGTGCCCATCGCCCCGTGGGCGATCTTCGGCGTCGTGTTCAACGCCGCGAGCGGCATGGTTCCGCTGGTGTACCTCACCGGCGTGATCGCGATGATCTTCACCGCCCTCGCCTACGCGCAGATGTCGAAGGCGTTCCCGATCGCCGGCTCCGTGTTCTCGTACGTCGGTCGCGGCCTGCACCCCACGGTCGGCTTCTTCGCCGGCTGGGCGATCCTGCTCGACTACCTGCTCGTCCCCACGTTGCTCTACGTCTTCGCCGCCTCGTCGATGGCGGGCATCTTCCCCGACGTGCCGCAGTGGATCTGGGCCGTGGCTTTCGTCGTCATCAACACCGTCATCAACGTGCTCGGCATCGGCTCGATCAAAATCGCCAACCGCGTCATGCTCGCCATCCAGCTCGCCTTCGTGGTGATCTTCGTCGTGATCGCCATGGTCGCCCTGTCGTCCGGCACGATCCCGGGCGCCGAGTTCACGATGGCTCCGCTGTGGGATGCCGAGAAGGTCAACCCCGCGCTCATCGCCACCGCCCTCTCGATCGCAGTGCTGAGCTTCCTCGGCTTCGACGGCATCTCCACGATGGCCGAGGAGTCCACCGGTGACCGGAAGTCGGGCGGTCGCGCCATGATCATCGCCCTGCTCGTGGTCGCGGTGCTCTTCATCGCCCAGACCTGGTTCGCCAGCGCTCTCGCGAACGGCACGATCGCCTTCGGTGACGACGAGGTCAACAACGCGTTCTTCGTGCTCGTGGCCAAGGCCGCCGGCAGCGGGTGGGCGACAGCCTTCCTCGCGGTCAACGTCATCGCGGTGGGTATCGCCAACGCGGTCGCGGCCCAGGCGGCGACCTCGCGCCTGCTCTACTCGATGAGCCGCGACCGGCGCCTTCCCGCCTTCCTCTCGAAGGTCACCTCGCGCCAGGTGCCGATGGCGGCGATCCTGCTGGTGAGCGCGATCTCGCTCGTGCTGGTGCTGTTCTTCGTCGGCCAGATCGCCGTCATCTCGTCGCTGGTGAACTTCGGCGCCCTGCTCGGCTTCATGCTGCTGCACGTGTCGGTCGCGGCGTACTACCTCGGCAAGAAGAAGTCGAAGAACTACCTGCTGCACCTCGTGGTGCCCCTGGTCGGCTTCCTGATCATCGGATACGTGCTGCTCAACGCCGACATGACCGCCAAGATCGGCGGCATCCTGTGGCTGGTCGTCGGCGGGATCGTCTACCTGATCTTCGCCCGTAAGAACGGCGGGGCCACCGGCCCCCTGCCCGAGCACGCGACGGCGACCGCCGGCGAGGGCGGCGGAGAGGTCGCCTCCCGATGACCCAGGAGCACTGGCTCGGCAAGGAGCACGGTCGCCCGGGTTACGACGCGTCGGTGCCCCCGGCGCTGCGCATTCGGCCCGGCACCGGCGAGAGGATCGCGTTCGAGACCGACGACGCGGTGTACGCCGAGCTGCACGAGCACGGCGACCTCGGGGCGCTGAAGGCCCCCATCAACCCGGTGACCGGCCCCGTGTACGTCGAGGGGGCGAAGCCCGGCGACGCCCTCGCGGTGCACGTCCACGAGATCCGCCTCGGCGCGTACGGGTGGTCGCAGAGCCTCCCCGGCGCCGGGGCGCTGCAGCACCGCATGCCGGATCACGTCGTCAGCCGGCGCATCCCGATCGACGCCGAGGGCGTGCACCTCACCGATCGGCACGTGGTGCCCGCCCGCCCGATGATCGGGTGCATCGGCACAGCGCCCGCCTCCGGGGCGAACTCGACGGTCATGCCGACGACCGCCCTCGGCGGCAACATGGACCTCACCGACGTCGCCCCGGGTGCCACCGTCTACCTGCCCGTCGAGGTCGAGGGAGCCCTCCTCTCGATCGGCGACATCCACGCCGTGATGGCCCGAGGCGAGTCGTCGTTCGTCGCGATCGAAGCGGCGGGGGTCGCGGTGGTCTCGATCGAGGTGATCCCGGATGCCGATCTGCGCGCGCCCCGCGTCGAGACCGACGAGGAGTGGATCTTCGTCGGCCTCGGCGACCCGGTGCAGGAGAGCGTCCGACGCGGCTACGAAGACGTCTTCGACGATCTCGTGGACGCGCGCGGGTGGGACCGGATGGACGCGTACGCGGTCATGAGCGCCCTCGTGCACAGCGAACTGGGCGGACCGACGGGTTCGGAGGCGCCTGACCCGCTGCATCCGTTCCGCGCCGTGGGGGCGGTGACCCTTCACCGCCTGCCGAAGAGCGTGCTCTGACCCGGGCCGAATCCCGCTGAGACTGCACCTCGTTGACGAAAGGGGCGCAGCCTGCAACCGGCTTGTCAGCGAGATGCAGTCTCGCGGTACCTGCGGGGATGCGGCGACCCGGCACCGATTCGAGCGGGGCCGGAGCGCCGTGTAGGATCGTCCCTTGGAAGTGTGTCCGAGCGGCCTAAGGAGCATGGCTGGAATCCATGTAGGCGGGGTAACTCGCCTCGCAGGTTCAAATCCTGTCACTTCCGCCACACGAAGAGCGTCACCCGAGAGGGTGGCGCTCTTCGCCTTTCACGCGGCGACTACCGCGACACGCTCTCGCGCTCGACCGCGCCGACGGCGCCGGGCCGCACGACGAGCGAGCGAGGGTACGCCCGCGCGAGCACCCGCCGCAGCGGCGTCGCTCTCGCGTCGAGAGCCCCGCGCACGCCCGCGACGGCGGAGACGAGGGCGGGTCCCCGAGCGGGGTCGAGGCTGTCGCCCGCGTAGCTCACCCGTTCGACCGCGTCACGCAGGAGATCGACGTCCTCGGCCGGCGCGCCCTGCTCCTCGACGAGCCGAGCCGCGAAGGCGCGCGGAGACAGAGCGGACGAGACCGGGATGCCGAGATCCACCGCGTCCTCCCGCATCGCCGTCCACGCCGCCACCGGATCGCCCGCCCGCGCGGCGGCGAGGCGTCGACGACGCAGCACCATCCGGGCCGCGGCCGGGACCCCGGCGAGCAGCAGCAGTGCGAGGACCCCGAGGACCGGGGCGACCCACGCCGTGCTCTGACGCGCGGTCACCGAGCCGCCGCCGGTGGTCTGCGCCCCGGGGTCGTTCTCAGCCGCCGTCGAGGGGGCCGTCGAGGGCTGGTCGGCCGGGGTCTCGGCATCCTGGCTCGGGGTGTTCGGGGCCGTGTTGTTACCGCCCGTCGAGCCCGAGGCGAAGTTCGTCGGAACGCCGAGGCTGTTCGTCGGCTCGAACGGCACCCACCCGATGCCCTCGAAGTACACCTCGGGCCACGAGTGCAGCTGGCTCGAGGTAACCGTGTACTCCGTGCCGCCCTGCTGGGGAAGGCTCGAGGCGGTGCCGGGGAGATATCCGATGACGATGCGCGCCGGGATGCCGAGGGTTCGCGCCATGACCGCGAAGGCCGACGCGTAGTGCACGCAGTATCCGGCGCGCACCTGCAGGAACTGCGCCACCGCGTCGAGGCCCGCCCCGTCGAATCCGGCGTCGACCGGGGCATCGAGGGAGTAGCGGAACTGACTGCTGCGGAACCAGTTCTGCAGCGTCACGAGCTTGTCGTACGGCGTCTGAGCGTTGGCGGTCACCTCGCGGGCGGTGTCGCCGATGACGGCCGGCACGTCGGCGGGAAGAGCGGTCAGGGCGGGATCGAGATCCGTGCCGCCCACCGTCTTGGAACGGATCTGCTCGAGGGTGGGGCGCGGAACGTTCGCCTGCACCTCGTAGACCTGCTCTCGCGTCGACCCCGCGCGCGTGACGACCGTGCGGTTCTGCGGCATGCCGAGCCAGTCGCCGTTGAGGCCCGTGACCGTCGAGGCCGGATAGGGCACCGGCAGCCACGGGCTGTCGAGCTGATCGACGGTGACGGTGGTCGTCCAGTCGGCGAGGGTGATGTCGCCGTCGACGCCGACCCGGTCGAACACGGCGCCGCTCGGGGGGACCGCGACGGTGTCGAAGCTGTCGGGCTGCCACACGGCGCCGTCGAAGCGCGAGAGCGTGACCGCGCGCAGGTACGGGGCCGTCGGACCCGTGGTGCGGACCGTGAGCACCTCGACGTCGCGGGGCTGGCGCAGATCGTTTCCGAGTTCGAGGTTGGGGTTGATGGTGGTTCCCAGCCCGCCCGTGCCGCCGCTGGCGAACCGCAGACCCGGTTGGGGCAGCAGGGGAGTGGCCACCACGGCGACGATCACGGCCACCGCCGCGACCCCCAGGGCCGTCGCCGACACCCCGAACAGGCGGCGGGGCGACGGATCGGGCGAGCGTCCGTCGCGTCGGGGCGGGGCCGCGGTTCGCGCGCGCGTGTCGATCCGCAGCAGGAACAACAGCGCCGCTGCGAGCAGCACGAAGCTCGCGATGTCGACGTCGGAGGGGATCGCGATCGTCGGGATGAGCGAGACGGCGACCAGTCCGACCCCGGCGAGCAACGGCATCCGGGCCGTCAGGACGACGTGGTCGAGCACGATCGCGAGCGCGCCGATCGCCGCGACCAGCAGGAACGCCAGGCCCTCGTCCGGGGGCACGGGGGCGACGCCGTCGCGGATCTCGGCCGAGGCCTGAGCGATCAGACCCGGAACCGCGGCGAAGGTCGACGGAGTGGGGATCACCAGCAGGATCGCCGTCGTCCGCCCGAAGATCGCCGTGAGCAGGACGATCCAGACGACGAGCTCGGCCACGCTGGCGAGCACCGCGGGCAGGCGCGAGAGGCGCACGATCAGCCCCGCGCCGAGAGCGCCCCCGGCCACGAGGACGGCTCCCGCGACCCACGCGCCCGGGGCGATGACCGAGAAGACCGGCAGCATCGCCGCGGCGATCGCGGCGAACAGGCCGACGGTCAGCAGGGTGGCGTCGCGGCGCCGACGGGGGGAGCGCAGCACGGTGAGATCAGCGGCCGACACGGGCGTACCCCTGTTCCATCGCGTCGTCCCACGCCAGGGCCACGTCCCCGGCCGGGAGCAGGTGCGTCGCGCGCCAGCCGGCGACCTGGAGGGCGTCGAGGTTCGTGTGCTCGGCCACGACGATCAGGACGGGAAGAGCCGAGTGCAGGCCCGCCGCGCCCAGCGTCGCGCGGTCCTCGGGCGACAGGATTCCGGTGATCACCACGACCGGACCGAGCAGGGCGGACACGGTCGCCGGCACGACGCGGTGGGAGGGGTCGTCGGCGCGGGCGCGCAGGCTCGCGAACCCGGCGGCGGCCGCTCGCGCCTCGACGTCGTCCCCGCCCTCGACGGGATCGGTGAGGAGCGTGCCGTCGCTGTCGACGACGTCGACCGTGTAGCCCTCGTGCACGAGATGGGCGATGGCCGACACGCACGCGGTCACCGCCGTCTCGAACGCGGGGTCGCTCCCGGGGGCGTGCGCGGCCTGCGACGACCACCGCGAGAGCGCACGGTCAATGACGACCGTGGCGGCGGGAGAGGATTCCTGCTCCTCCTGACGCACCATGAGGGTGTCCCGATGCGCGGTCGCCCGCCAGTGGATGCGCCGCATCGAATCGCCCGGAGCGTAGGGGCGCGCGACGAGGTTGTCGGCGCCCTGGCCGAGCTGCAGCGCCGCGGTCTGTCGCGTGCCGCCGGCCTCACCCGAGGCGGAGGGCAGGGGCGTGAGATCCACGATCGCCGGGGCCACCGTCACCGCGGTCGTGCGGCCGAGGGCGAGTCGCCGACGCACCAGACCGAACGGGTCGGTCGTGGTCACCTCGAGCGGACCGATCGAATGGATGCCGCGCGACGCGCCGACCACGTCGTAGCGCACCTCGACCGTGCCGGCACCGCCCGCCAACGTGGAGGCGAGGGGAGCCGAGGCCCCCTCGGCGCGTCCGGTCAGGCCCGCGGGAAGAGTGTCGCTCCACCGGCCCGGACCGGTGGGGAGGGCGCTCGAGAGGCCCGCGCGGACCACGACCGTCGCCGAGCCCCCGACCTCGGGGGTCTCGGGAGTCACGACGCGCGACACCGACCCCGTCCCGCGCGTCAGCAGCAGAGCGATGGCGGATGCCGCCAGGAGCGCGACGAGCAGGGTCGCGAAGTACAGCAACTCCGGGATGCCGGCGCGTTGCGCGATGACGAACCCCGCGACGGCGAGGAGGACCGCCCCCGTGCCCCGGAGGGTGAAGGGCCACAGGCGCTTCACGCCGGCGCTCACGGCCGGGGGGCGAGGGGGACGCGCACGCTCGTCGCGATCCGGTCCAGGGCGTCGGCGACGACCGCGGCTCCGGCGCGGCCGCCCGCGGCGGACCGGTTGGCGATCAAGCGGTGGGCGAACACCGGCGACAGCAGAGCGGTGATGTCGTCGGGGATCACGTAGGCGCGACCGTCGAGGGCGGCGCGGACCTTCGCGGCGCGGACGAGCTGCAGGGTCGCTCGGGGGCTCGCGCCCAGGCGGATGTCGGGATGGCTGCGCGTCGCCTGCGCGAGGGCGACGACGTACTCCTCGAGCGCGGGGGCCACGTGGACGCCCCGGGCCCAGGCGATCATCGCGGTCACCTGGCGAGCGGTGACGACCGGCGTCAACCCGTCGAGGGGGTTCACCGCGTCGCGCTGACGGAGCATGAGGGCCTCGGCCGCGGCATCCGGGTATCCCATCGAGATCCGCAGCAGGAAGCGGTCGCGCTGCGCCTCGGGGAGAACGTACGTGCCCTCCATCTCGAACGGGTTCTGCGTGGCCACCACGAGGAACGGCGAGGGCAGGACGTGCGTGCGCCCGTCGACGGTGACCTGGCGTTCCTCCATGGCCTCGAGCAGCGACGACTGCGTCTTGGGGGAGGAGCGGTTGATCTCGTCGGCGATGACGATGTGGGCGAACACCGCGCCGGGGGTGAACTCGAACTGCCGCTGCACCGGATTGAACACCGACACGCCGGTGATGTCGCCGGGCAGAAGATCGGGGGTGAACTGGATGCGACGGACGTCGGCGTCGACCGTGGCGGCGAGCGCCCGGGCGAGCATCGTCTTGCCGACGCCCGGGACGTCTTCGATGAGCAGGTGCCCCTCGGCCAGCAACGCGATCAGGGCGCTGCGGACGGCCTCGGGCTTACCGTCGATCACCTTCGAGACGGATGCCAGGATCTCCCCGGTCAGGCGGGCGAAAGTCTCTGCGTCGAGAGCGGTGTCGACCCCGGGGCGGGCGGGGCCGCCGGCGGTGTCGGCGCGGCGCAGCCGCGTGGTCGCCTCGGGCGTGACCGTCTCGTCCATGGCATCCCTTGTGTCGCGGAGGCGGAGGCGCGTCGTCGCCGCCGTGACCCGATCGTAACCCGCGTCGCGGCAGCCGGGGTCGGAATACCGCGGGTGCACAGGCGGCACTCGGCGAGAGCGGAGCGCCCCTAGGATCGGGGAGCGTTGGTCCACCCGAGGAGCCCGCGCATGTCGCACACCACCCCGTCCCTGCCCGCCGCCCCCCACGTGCTCGCCGTCGACATCGGCGGAACGAAGGTCGACGCGGCCCTGGTCTCGGCCTCGGGCGAGGTGGTCCGCGCGAGCGTGACCCGACGCCCCACCGGTCGCGAGAACGACCGCGACACGATCGCCCGCCACGTGCGCGAGGCCGCCGCCGCAGCGCTGGCCGCGGTCCCCGGGGTCACGGTGACCGCCATCGGCGTGGGCAGCGCGGGCCCGGTCGACCTGCCCTCGCGGTCGGTGTCGCCCCTCAACCTGCCCCTCGCGGCGGGTCTGCCCATCGACGAGGTACTCGCGGGACTCGTGGACGGCCCGATCCACCTGGCCCTCGACGGCACGTGCATCGCCCTCGCCGAGCACTGGCGCGGTGCTCTGGTCGGCTGCGACGACGCGATGGCGATCGTCGTGTCGACGGGAGTGGGCGGCGGCCTCGTGCTGGGCGGTCGCCCCGTCAGCGGCGCCAGCGGCAACGCGGGTCATCTGGGGCAGACCTTCGTCCGCACCATCGAGGGCGACGAGGTCGTCGCGGCCACCCTCGAAGCCGTGGCCGCGGGGCCGGGCACCGTCGCCTGGGCGAAGACGCAGGGCTGGCAGGGCGAGACCGGTCTCGATCTCGCCGCCTCCCACGCGGCGGGGGATGCCATCGCGATCGCCGCTGTGACGCGATCGGCGACCGCGGTGGGACAGGCCATCGCCGCGGCGGCCACCCTGTGCGATCTCGAGGCCGTGGCCATCGCCGGGGGCTTCTCGCAGGTCGCGCCCGACTACGTCGACCAGGTGCGTGCGGCCGCCCAGGCCGCCTCGCTGCACGCGTACGCGCGGCGCTGCCGCATCGTCGGCTCGGGCCTCGACGGAGACGGTCCGCTGCTCGGGGCGGCGGCGTTGGCGCTGCAGTCCTGACGGATTCCGCAGAGGGTGGCGCGCTGATGGGCGGGCGTAATCTGGACGAGAGGGCCCGCGCCGCGGACCGGCGAACGAGGGCAGGGGTCATGCGTACGGGATCCAACCTGCCCGCCGTCGGGGAGTACAACCAGGCTCTCGTGCTGGATCACATCCGCCGCTCGCCCGAGGGGCTCAGCCGGGTCGAACTGTCGGCGCGCACGGGTCTCAGCGCCCAGACGCTCAGCAACGTGACCCGTCGCCTGGCCGACGAAGGGCTGATCGTCGAGGCCGGCAAGGTCATCTCGGGTCCCGGCAAGCCCCGCACGCTGCTCAAGCTCGAGCCGCGCTCGCGGTTCGCGGTCGGGGTGCACCTCGACCCGGTGGTCGACACGGTCGTGGTGGTCGACATGGCGGGTGAGGTCATCGCGCACGACGAGATCGCCCGCCCGGCGGTGTCGACTCCCGCCGGACTGGTGGATGCCGTGGGTGCCGCTGTCGACGCGATCGTCGAGCGCGCCGGCATCCCCCGCGAGCTCGTCCTCGGGGTCGGTGTGGCAGCCCCGGGTCCCTTCGACGCGCGCGGCGGCCGCCTTCTCGATCCGCCCCTGCTGCCGGAGTGGCACAACGTGAACGTGCGCGAAGACCTCGGCGCCGTCACGGGCCTGCCGGTGATCGTCGAGAAGGACGTGACGGCCGCGATGGTAGGGGAGATGTGGTTCGACCGCTCCGACGCCCTCGGGGACGCGATGTTCCTGTACTACGGCGCGGGCGTCGGTGTGGGGCTCGCGATCGCGGGTGCGCCGGTGCGCGGACGCACCGGCAACGCCGGTGGCATCGCCCACGTGATCGTCGATCCCGATGGTCCGCCCTGCGCGTGCGGCGCTCGCGGGTGCCTCGGGGTGTCGATCGAGCCGCGCGTGCTGCTGGCCGAGGCCGGGTACGCTCCCGCGGCGGCCGGCGACACGCGCCCCGACCTGGACCGGCTCGTGCGCGACGCCCGTGAGGGCGAGGAGGTGCCGGCCGCGGTGCTGCGGCGGGCGGGGGAGCGGATCGCGCGCGCGCTGGTCGTGACCAACAACCTGATCGACGTCGACGAGGTCGTCCTCGGCGGCCCCGTGTGGGAGCGCCTGGCGGGGGTGCTGGGCGATGTCGTCGCCGAGCGCGTCGCCGTCGACGCGGCCTCGACCGCGACGCGCGAGATCGTCGTGCGTCGCTCGCGGGTCGGAACCGACGTCGCGGCCGTGGGGGCCGCCTGCCTCATGCTCGACGGCGCCTTCGCGGCACGGCCGACGCGCATGATGATCGCCCTCTGAGCCCGACCCCCGGCGCGCGGAGCCGCGCGTTTCCCGATCGTTACATGGGCTGCGCCGTTCGGACTTGCCGAGTTAGTCCATTTGATTTATAAAAGGTTCTGGCGACGTGGTGTCTCCACCCGAGCAAGGGAGCTTTCATGAAGAAACTGACGATGGTGACCGGTCTTCTGACCGCCACCGCCCTGACCGCGGCCCTGGCCGGTTGTTCCGCGGGCAGCGGAGACGCCGGCGACGCGAAGACCATCCGCGTCGCGTACCAGACCACGGCGACCTTCAACCAGATGCAGACGCTGATGGAGACCGCGAAGTCGCAGTACGAGGCCGCGCACCCCGGCATGACCGTCGAGCTCGTGCCGATCCAGGCCGAGGGCGCCGACTACTACACGAAGCTCGCGCTGATGAACAAGTCGGCCAGCACCGCCCCCGACGTCCAGTACGAAGACACCTTCAAGATCCAGTCCGACGCCGCGGCAGGCTATCTGCTGCCCCTCGACGACTACCTCGCGAAGTGGAGCGACTGGTCGCAGTTCGCCGACGGCGCCAAGCAGGCCGGCCTCGGCCCCGACGGCAAGACCTACGGCGTCTCGCTCGGAACCGACACCCGCGGCCTCTGGTACAACAAGCAGATCTTCGCCAAGGCGGGCATCTCCGTCCCGTGGCAGCCCAAGACCTGGGCCGACGTGCTCTCGGCGGCCGAGAAGGTCAAGGCGGCCGATCCCGACGTCATCCCGATGAACGTGTACTCGGGCAAGACGGCCGGTGAAGCGGCATCCATGCAGGGGCTGGAAATGCTCCTCTACGGCACCGAGGACACCCTCTACGACACCTCCTCGAAGAAGTGGGTCGTCGGCAGCCAAGGCTTCAAGGACTCGCTGACGTTCGTCTCCGACGTCTACCAGGGCGGCCTCGGACCCTCGCTCCAGCAGGCGCTCGACCCCAACATCTTCACCAGCGTGACCGCCGACTGGCTGCCGAAGGGCAAGCTCGCGATCGCCCTCGACGGCTCGTGGCAGTCGGCAGCGTGGGTCGATGGCGGCACCGCCCCGTGGCCCGCGTGGAGCGACACGCTCGGCATCGCCGCGATGCCCACCCAGAACGGCCAGGCGCCCGGCACCACGAGCATGTCGGGCGGGTGGACGCTCGCCATCGGCAAGAACACCAAGAACGCCGACGCCGCCTGGGACTTCCTCTCCACCGCGGTGAACAAGGACAACGCCACGTCCTACGACATCAACAACAGCCAGATCGCCGTCCGCGCCGACGTGGCGCAGTCCACCGAGTACCTCGACGCGAACCCGAGCTTCAAAACCTTCTCGAGCTTCGTCGACACGACGCACTTCCGCCCGGCGACGGAGGACTACGACAAGATCTCGAACCAGATCCAGGTCGCGATGGAAGCGGTCATGACCGGGCAGTCCAGCGTCGACGACGCCGCCGCAGCCTACGACCAGGCCGTCATCGGCATCGTCGGTCAAGACAACACCCAGCAGGGCTGATCGTGACCGCCCTGGCTCAGACCGGGGCGACCGGAACCGACCGGAGGTCGCGCGCCACCACGCGCGGCCTCCGGTCCTCGGCCCGGGCGCTCCCGCTCCTTCCCGCAGCGCTGCTGCTCGCGGTGTTCCTGCTCGGACCGATCCTCGTGTCGCTGTGGGGCTCGCTCACCAATGCGACCCTGTCGGGCTCGACCGCCGTCGCGAGCCAGTTCATCGGCTTCGACAACTACACCCAGCTCTTCAAGGCCCCCGACTTCCCCGTGGCGGTCGTCAACACGATCGTGTTCGTGTTCTTCTCGGCCGTGATCGGTCAGAACATCCTGGGGCTGGCCCTGGCTCTCATGATGCGCTCGGGCAACCGCGTCGTCACCGCGGTGGTCGGCACGATCGTCGTCACCGCGTGGGTTCTGCCCGAGATCGTCGCGGCCTTCGCCGCGTACGCGTTCTTCCGCGACAACGGAACCCTGAACGTGATCCTCGGCTTCTTCGGTCTCGACCCCGTCAGCTGGCTCTTCACGATGCCGGTGCTCATGGTCATCTTCGCCAACATCTGGCGCGGGACGGCGTTCTCGATGATGGTCTACTCGGCGGCCCTCGCCGACGTGCCGCCCGAGATCACCGAGGCGGCCGAGGTCGACGGGGCGAGCGGCATCAAGCGCCTCTTCCTCATCACGATCCCCATGATCCGCTCGACCATCGGCACGAACTCGATGATCGTGACGCTGCAGACCCTGTCGGTCTTCACGCTGATCTTCGTCATGACCGGCGGTGGCCCCGGCACCAAGAGCACGACGCTGCCGATCCTCGCCTACCAGCAGGGTCTGAAGTTCGGCGAGCTCGGCTACGGCACCGCGATCGCCACGATCATGCTGCTCATCGGCGCGATCTTCTCGTTCTTCTACGTCCGCGCTCTGCGCGAGGAGGTCTCGTCATGACCACCGCCACCCTCCCCGAGGTGACCGGAGCGCGCGTCCGCTCGGCCCGCCGCGCCCCCGCGCGCAAGAAGGCGTCGCTGTCGTCGCCGCGCACGCGCGCCCTTCGCGTCGTCGCCAACACGCTCCTGATCGTGGTCGGCATCCTGTTCGTGGTCCCGCTCGTGTGGCTCGTCACGGCCTCGCTCGACGCGCAGCCCACGCTGGCGATCAAGATGCCCGAGGTCGTCACCCTCGACAACTTCGCGGCCGTGATGAAGCCCGACCTGCTCTTCCAGCCCCTGTGGAACAGCGTGCTTCTGGCCGGGGGCACCTCGATCGCCACGGTCGTGCTCGCCTCGCTGGCGGCCTACCCGCTCTCGCGGTACAAGATGCGCGTCGGCAAGCCCTTCCTCTACGCGGTGCTGTTCGGCACGTGCCTTCCGATCACGGCGATCATGGTGCCCGTCTACAGCCTGTTCGTCCAACTCAACCTGATCGACTCGATCGGCGGCACGATCCTCTTCCTCACCGCGAGCGCCCTGCCGATCGCGATCTGGATGATGAAGAACTTCATGGACGGGGTTCCCGTCGAGCTCGAGCACGCGGCCTGGATGGACGGCGCGGGGTCGATGCGCACGCTCGTGCAGATCGTGCTGCCCCTCATGCGCCCGGGCATCGCGGTGGTGTTCATCTTCACCTTCATCCAGGCGTGGGGGAACTTCTTCGTCCCCTTCGTGCTGCTGCTCAGCCCCGACTACCAGCCGGCCGCCGTCAGCATCTTCAACTTCTTCGGGTCGTTCGGAGCCGTGGCCTACGGCCAGCTCGCGGCCTACTCGATCGTCTACTCCCTTCCGGTGCTCGGCCTGTACGTCCTCGTGCAGCGCGGACTCGGCGGCCCGTCGGCTCTCGCCGGCGCGGTCAAGGGCTGACCCGTCCCCCCAGACAAGGAACCCACTTCATGCACGACCGCACCGCGCTCATCGAGATGCGTATCGAACGCTTCGTCCGCGAGCGTCTCGCCCCCGCCGTCTACCGCGACCGTCAGCCCCTCGAGATCTCGGCGTGGGAGGCCCCCGGCGAGCCGGTCACCTTCGACGAGGCTCGGGATGCCGAATACCGCCCCTTCGCGATCGGAACGCCGTGGGGCCGGGCATGGGGGACGACCTGGTTCGCCGTGTCGGGAGAGACCCCCGCCGCGTGGCGCGACGACTCGGGGGTCCTTCCCGCGGGCACCGTCGCCGAATTCGTCGTCGACCTCGGGTTCACGGCCGGGCAGAGCGGTTTCCAGTGCGAGGCGCTGATCTGGAACCGCGACGGGGCCCCGATCAAGGGCATCTCGCCGTTCAACAACGCCACCGCCGCCGCGATCGACGCCGACGGCCGGATCGACGTCCTCGTCGAGGCCGCGTCGAACCCCGACGTGGGGAGCCTCTTCACGTTCGAGCCGACCCCGGTCGGCGACCCCGCGACGGCGGGCGACGCCCCCCTCTACGTCTTGCGCGAGATGTCGATCGGACTCCGCGATATCGCGGTGTGGGAACTCCTGCAGGACTTCCGCCTGCTCCACGGTCTGCTGGCCGAGCTCGACGCGACCTCGGCGCGCCGCGCGACCCTCCTCGAGGGGATGGATGCCGCGATCGACGCGGTCGATCCCCACGACGTCGCCGGGACCGCACAGGCCGGTCGCGACGTGCTCGCTCCGCTGCTCGCCGCGCCCGCGGCATCCAGCGCCCATGTCCTTCACGCGGTGGGCCACGCCCACATCGACTCGGCGTGGCTCTGGCCGGTGCGCGAGACCGCCCGCAAGGTGTCGCGCACCTTCAGCAACGTGCTCTCGCTGATGGACGAAGACCCCGGGTTCGTCTTCGCCAGTTCGTCGGCGCAGCAGTTCGCGTGGATGAAGGAGCACTACCCGGCGCTGTGGGAGCGACTCAAGGCGCGCGTCGCCGAGGGACGCTTCGTGCCGGTGGGCGGCATGTGGGTCGAGTCCGACACCAACATGGTCGGCGGCGAGGCGATGGCCCGCCAGTTCGTCGAGGGCAAGACTTTCTTCCTCGAGGAGTTCGGCATCGACACCGAAGAGGTGTGGCTGCCCGACTCCTTCGGATACAGCGGCGCCCTGCCGCAGATCATGAAGGCCGCGGGAGCCCGCTGGTTCCTCACGCAGAAGATCTCGTGGAACGAGACGAACCGCATCCCGCACCACACCTTCCGGTGGGAGGGCATCGACGGCTCGCGCATCTTCACCCACTTCCCGCCCGTGGACAAGTACAACTCCGAGGTCACAGCGGCCGACCTCGCGCACGCCGAGCGCAATTTCGCCGACAAGGGCCGGGCGCGCACCTCGCTCCTTCCCTACGGCTTCGGCGACGGCGGCGGCGGCCCCACCCGCGAGATGACCGCGACGATCGCGCGCACGGGCTCGCTCGAGGGCGCCCCGATCGTGAAGCACTCGACCCCGCGGGAGTTCTTCGAGACGGCCGAGGCCGAGTACGCCGACCCGGCCGTGTGGGCGGGGGAGCTGTACCTCGAGTTCCACCGCGGCACCTACACCAGCCAGCTGCGCACCAAGCAGGGCAACCGCCGCAGTGAGCACCTGCTGCGCGAGGCGGAGCTGTGGTCGGCGACCGCCGCGGTGCGGGTGGGTGCGACGTACCCGGCCGAGGCGTTGCGGCGCCTCTGGCGCCTCGTGCTGCTGCAGCAGTTCCACGACATCCTGCCCGGCACCTCGATCGCCTGGGTCCACCGCGATGCCGAGCGCAACTACGAAGCGATCGCGACCGAGCTCGAGCAGATCATCACCGACAGCCTGCGCGCGCTCGTCGGCGAGGGCGACCGTACCCTGCTCGCCAACGCCACGCCTCATTCCCGAGCGGGCTCCCCGGCCCTGGGCATCGCAGCGGCGCCGAGCCTTCGCGACGTGACCCCGCGCGCCGAGGGTGACGGATTCGTGCTCGACAACGGCATCATCCACGCCGTGATCGATGCCCGGGGGCTGCTCATCTCGCTCGTCGACGTGGTGACCGGCCGCGAGGTCGTTCCCGCGGGACAGGTCGCGGGGCTGTTCGAGATCTTCCGCGACACCCCCACGCAGTGGGACGCGTGGGACATCGACGAGACCTACCGCCGGCACGCCACCGCCCTCGACGGCGCCGACGCGGTGCGCGCCGAAGGTGACGCGGTCGTCGTGGAGCGTACGGTCGGCGACTCGACGATCGTGGAGCGCATTGCGCTCGCCGCGGGTTCCCGCACGGTGCGTCTCTCGCTCGACATCGATTGGCACGAACAGCAGAAGCTGCTCAAGCTCGGCATCCCCGTGGACGTCCACACCGACCGCGCAGCATCCGAGATCCAGTTCGGTCACATCACGCGCCCGACGCACACGAACACCTCGTGGGACGCCGCCCGCTTCGAGACCGCCGCGCACCGCTGGGTGCGCGTCGCCGAACCGGACTTCGGTGTCGCCGTGACCAACGATTCGACCTACGGACACGACATCACCCGTCACGAGCGGGACGGCGGGGGCACTTTCTCGCTCGTGCGCCTCTCTCTCATCCGCTCGGCGATCTTCCCCGACCCCGGGCAGGACCAGGGCGCGCATCACCTCGAGGTGGGCATCGTCGTGGGGGCCGACGTGCTCGACGCTGTCGCGGAGGGTTACCGCACGAACCTTCCCATGCGGGTCGTGACGGATGCCGCGCGCGAGAGCGTGGCGCCCCTGGTGTCTATCGATGCCCCCGGTGTCGTCGTCGAGGCCGTCAAGCTCGCCCAGGACGGGTCGGGAGACGTCGTCGTACGTCTCTACGAAGCGCTGGGGGAGCGCACGCAGGCCCGGCTCGAGGCCGGCTTCGACGTCACTCGCGTGAGCGAGACCGATCTCCTGGAGCGCGACCTGGAGGCCGCGGCGGTGACCGCCGTGCAGGGCGGGATCGTCGATCTAGAGCTGCGCCCGTTCCACCTGGTGACGCTGCGTCTGTCGCGCTGACACGCTGGAGGAGAGGACGGCCGGGGCGCGAACGCCCCGGCCGTCCCGTCGTTCTCGACCCTGGCCGCCTCAGGAACGAACGAGATCCGCCCGCAGCAGGTCCATGACCTGCCAGGGCTCGA
Organism: Microbacterium sp. 16-032; assembly: GCF_041079455.1. NCBI lineage: Bacteria > Bacillati > Actinomycetota > Actinomycetes > Micrococcales > Microbacteriaceae > Microbacterium > Microbacterium sp. 16-032. Next base: position 95,334 of record NZ_JBFYGQ010000004.1, read on the forward strand.
TCCCCTCGGGGTGGGGCAGGGGAGCGTCCCCGCCCACACGGCCGAGCGCGAGGAACGAACGACGTTCGACCGCCGCGTCCCCGCCGTGACCGCCGGAGTCGAGGTGCCCGTGGTCAGTGGTGACGGCGACGAGCCAATCCTCCCCGTGCGCGGCGGCGCGCTCCGCCACGGTGTCCAGGATCCCGCCCAGGAGCGCATCGACCCGGCGGATCGCGGCGGTGTACTCCGCAGCGATTCCCCCGAAGCGGTGACCCGCCTCGTCGACCTCACCGAGGTACACGAACGACACGTCCGGGCCCACGGCACGCAGGTGCGCCCGCGCGGCGGCGGCGATCTCGGCATCCGTCGGTCCGTATCCGTGGGTCTCGCCGTCGCGGAGGACGACCGTGTGCAGCCCCGTGCGTTCGCGGTCGGGGTTCGGGGCGATGATCGGACCGGGCCCCGCCGGATCGACGAGCGGTGGCCAATCGACGGCGGCGAAGGTGGTGGCCGTGGGGCGGTCCACCGCTGCGCGAGCGAGCAGATCGAGGTGGCGACGCAGTCGATGCCCGGTGAAGAGGTTGTCGATGACGCCGTGCTCGGTGTGGCGCGTGCCCGTCAGCAGCGACGACCACCCCGGCCCCGAGACGGTGGGCACCTCCATCGTCAGGGGAAGCAGCCGACCGCCCGCGGCGAACGCGGCGAGCCGCGGGGCCGCGGCGGGGGAGCCGAGGGCGTCGTCGACCCGGAGCCCGTCGATGCCGACGAGGAGCAGTTTGCGCGCGGGGCTCATGTGGCCGGAAGCTCGCCCGCGGCATCCAGCAGCGCGGGGATGTCGGCGACGCCGTCCAGAAGGTGGGTGTGCCGCGATCGGCCGAGGTCGGCAGCGGACCCGGCCCCCGTCCGCACGCCGACGACGAAACGGGCGCCGGCGGCGGTTCCGGCCGCGAGGTCGTTGGGGGTGTCTCCCGCGACGAGCACCTCGGCGACCGAGCGGGTGCCGGTGAGCTCCATGGTGCGGAAGACGAGGTACGGGGCCGGTCGCGACGCCGTCACGAGCTCGGACGTCGCGAGGGCGTCGACGTCGATCCCCACCTCCCAACCCACTCTCGCGAGCAGCCCCTCGGCCACCTCTCGGGTGTACCCGGTCTGCAGGGCGACCTTGACCCCGGCGGCGCGGAGCGAGGCGATCGCCTCGCGGACTCCCGGGAACAGTGTCGGCGTCGCGGCCGCGTACGCCTCGTCGAGCTGCGCGGCGAAGCCCGCGTAGACGGCCTCGGTGCGCGCGGGATCGCCCCCGAGGGTGGTCAGCAGCCCGCGGATGGCCTCGGTCTTGTCGGTTCCCGTCCAGGGCGCGAGGACGTCGGCGGGGACGGGGGAGCCGAGCTCGTCGGCCACGCACCGCGAGAGCAGCTCGTAGACGACGCCGCCCTCGTCGATCGTCGTGCCGGCCATGTCGAGGGAGAGGAGCGAGACGGTCATCGAGAACCTTCCGGAGTCATACTGCGCGAGGCGTGGGGTCCGGCGGGACCCCGCGAGCGGGAGTTGTGGATGATGAGGGCGGCGCGATCGGGGCGGTACCGGTCGTCCGAGACCTCGAGCGCCTCGCCGTCGTCCGACCGCGTGACCCGTCTCACCCGCAGGAGCGGGGAACCGGGCTCGACACCGAGCTCTGCGGCATCCGTCTCATCGGCGGCGACCGCGTCGATGGTGTGCTCGCCCTGATCGAGCGCCACGCCCCGGGCGAGGAGCCCGGCGAAGATCGAGCCCGCGTCGGGGTCCAGGTCGAACAGCAGTCGGCCCACCGGCTCGACGAAGGCGGTGCGCTCGATCATGACCGGTTCGCCGTCGATCGACCGGACGCGCACGAGCTCGACGGCCCGCGCGTCGTCGTCCAGGTCGAGAGCGGCGGCGACGGCGTCGGAGGGACGACGGACGGCGATCTCGAGCGTGCGCTGGCCCGGGGTGCGCCCGAGCGAGGACACCCACGCCGAGAACGAGAAGAAGTCGTCGATGTCCTGGGCGAGCGGGGCGCGCGCGACGGTGGGCACGCGGCCCTGACCGGTCGCGATGAGGCCCTCGGCGGCGAGAGCTGCGAGGGCCTGTCGCACCGGGCCCCGGGACGCGCCGAACTCCACGCACAGTTCCGCTGTCGAGGGCAGAGGCGTGCCCACCGCCAGGGTTCCGCTGACGATGCGCTCGCGCAGCGACGAGTGAACGGTTTCGTGGAGGAGCATGGGATCAGCTTGTCAACACAAGTGAGCGGCATGCCACCCGCATAGGCAGTGTTCGGTCGCCGTTCACCTTCGACAGACCCCTCTATAGGCGACGTCTTCGTCGGGTGAACATCGCATGACAAGTGCCGCGAGCGAGCGGATTCGACCCCGTCGACGGGTAAGACTCGTCGGCGTGAACACCCCGTCTGCGTCCCCCGTCGATCTCGTCGTCGTCGGTGCGGGCATCGTCGGCCTCGCTCACGCGTGGCACGCGGTCCGCTCCGGTCTGTCGGTGATCGTCCTGGACCGCGACGATCGCCCCGTCGGCGCGAGCGTGCGCAACTTCGGTCACATCTGCACGAGCGCTCAGGCCGGGCTGGCGCGGCAGTACGCCGAGGTCGCCCGCGACGCCTGGCTGACGCTCCCGGCGAGCGCCGGCATCGAGGTGCGCGAGAGCGGAACGGTCGTGGTCGCCCGCACGGATGCCGAGATGGCGGTGCTCGACGAGTTCGCTGCGGCGCGCCCCGGCGAGGCCGAGATCCTGCGACCCCGCGACGTGGCCGCGCGCCTGGGATGGGCGGCGCCGGACGCGGTGGGGGGAGCATTCCTCGCCCGCGACCTGCGCGTGGACGCGCCGACGGTGATCCCCGCCCTCATCGGGCATCTGCGGGAGCTTGGCGTCGACATCCGATTCGGCGAGAACGTGGTGGATCTGCGGGAGGACGGCGTGCGGACGGCCGCCGGTTGGTTCCCCGCCACCGCCGTCGCGGTGTGCGTCGGTCACGACGTCGACCGCCTGTTCCCCGACATCGCGGGCGAGGGCGCGGTGCGCCGCTGCCGCCTGCGGATGCTCGAGATCGATGCCCCGCACGCGACGCCCCTCGACCCCGCACTCTTCACCGGCACCTCGCTGCTGCGCTACGGCGGTTTCGCCGAGACCGCCGCCGCCGACGGCGTTCGCGCCGAACTCGGCGCGACCGACCCCGAGCTGGTGACCCACGTCGTCAATCTCATGGCCACCCAACGTCCCGGCGGACGCGTGGTCATTGGGGACACCCACCACTACGAGCGCACCCTCGACCCGTTCGACGACGAGACCCTCGACGAACTGCTCCTCGAGCGGTTCCGCCGACTGTTCGGCGTCGACTCCCTCCGCGTCCGCCGACGCTGGCGCGGCGTCTACGCCGCGAGCGAGGTCTCGCCGTACCTGCTGGTCTCGCCGCGGCCGGGTCTCGTGATCGCGTCCGTGACCAGCGGCATCGGCATGACCACCGCTCTCGGCTTCGCCCGTGACGCCCTCGAGCGCCACGGCATCCTCTGACTCCTCCTTCGCTGCCTCTCCCTCTCCACTCGAGTACCCGCCCGAAAGGACTCCCATGCCCTCCTCCACCCCCGTGACGGCACGCCGCCTCGTGCGCGCCGTCGTCGCGACCGCGGCCGTCGCCGCCGTCGCCGTGACGCTCTCGGCGTGCTCCGGCGCCTCCGACGCCGCCACCGGTTCGATGACGCTCGAACAGAAGCAGAAGGCCACCAGCGCCGCCGACTTCGGCGGAATGGACGGCCTCGTCGCCGCCGCCAACGCCGAGGGCAAGCTGAACGTCATCACCCTTCCGCCGTCGTGGGCCAACTACGGCAAGATCATCGCGGGCTTTCAAGCGAAGTACCCCGACATCCAGATCGACTCGCAGAACCCCAACGGCTCCAGCGCCGACGAGGTCGCAGCGGCCCAGTCGCAGAAGGGTCAGGACACCGCTCCCGACGTCTTCGACATCGGCACCGCCGTGCTGAGCCAGAACCTCGACCTGGTCACGCCGTACACGGTGTCGAACTGGGGCGACATCCCCGACGACTTCAAGGACCCGAACGGTTCCTGGTTCTACGACTACACGGGACTGATGTCGATCGGCTACGACTCCTCGGTCATCACCACCCCTCCCACCTCGGTCGCCGACCTGCTCTCGCCCGAGTTCCAGGGCAAGGTCGCCATCAAGGGCGACCCGACGCAGGCCAACGAGGCCGCGAGCGCCGTCTACTGGGCGGCTCTGCAGAGCGGCGGCAGCGTGAACGACATCAGCGCCGGCGTCGACTTCTTCTCGAAGCTGAAGAAGGCGGGCAACATGCTGTCGGTCCTGCCGACGCAGGCGACCGTCGCCTCGGGCGAGACCCCCGTGGTGATCCAGTGGAGCTACAACAACCTCGCGTGGGGCCCGGACGGCGGCTCGTCAGGCAACCCGAACTGGAAGACGGTCGTGCTCCCCGGCGTCGCGCTGGGCAGCTACTACAACCAGGCCGTCAACGTCGACGCCCCGCACCCCGCCGCCGCGCGCCTGTGGGAGGAGTACCTCTACAGCCCCGAGGTGCAGAACCTCTACCTGGCCTCGGGGGCGTACCCCTCGACGCTGAAGGCGATGATGGCCAACGGCACGGTCGATCAGTCGGTGCTGCAGAAGGTCGGCGAGCCGCCGGCGCAATTCGTGCAGCTCACGAGCGACCAGGCGGCCGCCGCCGCGAAGGTGCTCGGGTCGACCTGGTCGGCAGCGATCGGCTGATCGCCCCATGACCGCCGCCTCCGCTCGGATCGCGACGGCCACCCCCCGCTCCGGCGTTGGACTTCTCCGACGCCGGAGCCTGGGCTGGTGGGGCTTCTCGCCCTTCGCCGTCTACGTTCTGCTGTTCCTCGCCATCCCCACCGTCTACGCCGTGGCGAGCGGGTTCTTCACCGCGAAGGGGGAGTTCACCCTGTCGAACTTCTCGGCCTTCGTCTCGCCCTTCATCGTCACCACCTTCGTCAACTCCCTGTGGCTCTCGGCCGTGGTCGCGGCGATCTCGGCCGTGCTCGGGGCGATCATCTGCGTGGCCCTCGCGGGGATGGACCCCGAGGGGTGGGTGCGCTCCGCCGCCGATTCGGCGTGCAGCGCTCTCGCGCAGTTCGGCGGGATCATGCTCGCCTTCGCGTTCATCGCCCTGATGGGCGCGCAGGGTGTGCTCACGGTGTGGCTCAAGCAGAGTCTCGGTCTCGACCTGAACTCGCTGACCCCGAACGGTCCTCTGCTCTATCAGGTCGGCGGGCTCGTCTTCCCGTACGTCTACTTCTCGGTGCCCCTGATGGTGCTCACCTTCCTCCCCGCCCTGACGGGGTTGCAGTCGCAGTGGGCGGAAGCGGCGGCGACGCTGGGCGCTCCGCGACGGGTCTACTGGACGCGTATCGCCGCCCCCCTCCTCGCGCCGGCGTTCGGCGGGTCGACGATCCTCGTGTTCGCGAGCGCGTTCTCGTCCTTCGCCACGGCGGCGGCCCTCATCGATCAGGGCGGCATCGTGCCGCTCGCGATCAAACAGCAGGTGACGAGCGAGACCATCCCCGGTCTGGCGAACACCGCCGGTGTCCTGGCGCTGGGCATGGTCGTGGTGATGGCGGTCGTCATAACCGGCTACGCGGTCCTCGATCGTCGCGCGCGGCGGTGGCGGCGGTGAGCCGGCCGGTGGGCGCGGCCCTCGGCCGCTCGGGCGCCGTGGCTGTTCTCGTGGTCGCCGCCGCCGCGTTCGCGCTGCCGCTGGTCGCCCTGCTGCTGTTCACGTTCCGCGTCTCGGGTGACCCCGGTGCCCTGACGCTCGTGCACTACGCGGCGATCGTCGATCCGGCGCAGGAGCTCGCCTACGACGGCCTGTTCCGCGGGCTGAGCAACTCGCTGGGCATCTGCGTCGTGACCGTCGCGATCGTGCTGCTCGTCCTCGTGCCCACTGTTCTGCTGGTCGAGATGCGCTACCCGGCGATGCGCCGCGTGGTGGAGTTCGTGTGTCTGTTGCCGTTGACCGTGCCCACGGTGGTGCTGGTGGTCGGCTTCGTGCCGGTCTACAAGGTGGTCTCGGGGGCGTTCGGCAGTGCCGCGTGGACCCTGGCGTTCGCGATCGGCGTCATCGTGCTGCCGTACGCCTACCGACCGATCCAGGCGAACATCGCCGCCCTCGACGTGGTCGTCCTGGGCGAGGCGGCGCGGTCGCTGGGAGCGGGGGCCGTCCCGACCGTGTTCCGCGTCATCCTCCCGAACCTTCGCCGCGGCATCCTGTCGGCGTGCCTGCTGACGGTCGCGGTGGTGCTGGGCGAGTTCACGATCGCATCGTTCCTGTCGCGCACGACCTTTCAGACCGCCCTCTTCCTGTTGCAGCAGAGCGACCCCTACGTCGCTGCGATCTTCTCTCTCGCCGCCCTCGTCTTCGTGTTCGTGCTGCTGCTGGTCATCGGCCGCCTCGGCTCCTTCCGACCCTCCCGGAGAACCTCATGAACGTCCCCCCTCCCACCGCTGCGCCCCTCACCGGCCCGCTGATCGTCACCGGGACCGCGGTCTCGCTCGCCGGCATCCACAAGTCCTTCGGGCCCCACGTGGCACTGCGCGGAGTGAGCCTCGACGTGCGTCCGGGGGAGTTCGTCGCCCTCCTCGGTCCCTCGGGCTGCGGAAAGACGACGCTGCTCCGCGCCCTCTCGGGGTTGGACCGGATCGACGCGGGAACCATCTCGATCGACGGCACCGACGTGTCGCGCGTGCCCGTCGACAAGCGCGACATCGGGATGGTGTTTCAGTCGTACTCCCTCTTCCCGCACCTCACCGCGGCGCAGAACGTCGAGTTCGGCCTGCGGATGCGCAAGGTCGACGCGGCGCGTCGGGCGGTGCGCGTGCAGGAGGCACTCGACATGGTCGGCCTCGGCGACCGCGGCGGTCGCTACGCGCACGAGCTCTCGGGCGGTCAGCAGCAGCGCGTCGCCCTCGCCCGCGCGCTGGTCACCCGGCCCCGCGTGCTGCTCCTCGATGAGCCGTTGTCGGCTCTCGATGCGAAGGTGCGCGTGAAGCTCCGCGAGCAGATCCGTCGCATCCAGCGCGATCTCGGCATCACGACGGTGTTCGTCACGCACGATCAGGAAGAGGCTCTCGCCGTCGCCGATCGTGTCGCCGTCATGCACGACGGCGTCATCGAGCAGATCGGCACGCCCGAGGAGCTCTATCGTCGTCCGGTCTCGCCCTTCGTCGCCGATTTCGTGGGTCTCAGCAACGTCCTCGAGGGCGTCGCCCGCGGCGCCGAGGTCGAGGTCTGCGGGCGGGTCCTGCCCGTGCTGGGTCCACCCGTCGAGGGGGACGTCTCGGTGTACGTCCGCCCCGAGGACGTCGCGTTCACGCTCGATTCCGGGGGAGTGGATGCCACGGTGGTGGCGTCTAGCTTCCTCGGATCGCTCCGGCGCACCTCGGTGCGTCTGGCCGACGGGATGATCGTCGCGGTGCAGCACGACGCCTCCGATCGTCGCGAACCCGACGAGGCCGTGCGGCTGCGGTTCGCGGGGTTTCCGGTGGTCGTGCGGCCGCGCTGACAGCAGTGCCCGCGCGGCGCCGGTGACCACGAGCGCCCGTTCGCGTCGGGTAGGCTGTACTCGGCTCTCCGCGTGGCGGTATCCCGGCCAACTCCCCCAGGACGGAAACGTAGCAAGGGTAACCAGGCTCTACCGGGTGCGCGGAGGGTCTTTTCTTTGCCCGGAAACCGGAGCCCGGAGCCCGATCTCGGATGCCGTGCCTCAGTACCGGGCGAAGGGCCCGTCGAGCACCGCCCACTGCAGCAGCATGATGGTCTTGGCATCCTGGATCGATCCGTCGCGGATCTTCGCCAGCGCGACGTCGATGTCGTACTCGACGATCTCGATCTCTTCGTTCTCTTCGGCAAGGCCCCCGCGGTCGCCCTCGCGTTGGGCGCCGTCGTAGGCCGCGGCGAAGAAGTGCAGCCGCTCGGTGACCGATCCCGGGCTCATGTAGACGTCGAACACGTGCTGCACCTCGTCGACCCGCACCCGCGTCTCCTCCTCGGCCTCGCGGCAGATCGCGGTGATCGGATCGTCGTCGTCGAGCAGGCCTGCGGCGGTCTCGATGAGCATGCCGTCGGGGTGGTCGTTGACGTAGGCGGGGTAGCGGAACTGCCGGGTGAGCAGAACGGTGCGCCGGTCGGGGTCGTAGAGCAGGATCGTCGCCCCGTTGCCGCGGTCGTAGGTCTCGCGCGTGAGGGTCGTCCACTCGCCGTCGTCTCCGCGGTAGCGGAACGTCGTCGCCCGCAGCACGTGCCAGCCGGCCGCGAGGAGGTCGACGTCGGTGACCTCCACCCGCGGGTTGCGGTCGAGGGCGAGACCCGTGAGGTGCAGCCCTGTGCGACCGCGGTGATCGGGGACGGTGGTGCCGGGGCGCGCGTCGTTCATGATTCGGAACGATAGTGCAGAAACGTGCAACAATGTGAACCATGCTCGCCGCCGCCCGCAAAGACGCCCTTCTCGACCGGCTCCGGCGCGACGGGCGTCTCGTCGTGAAGGACATCGCCGTCGAGTGGGGACTCTCCGAAGACAGCATCCGCCGAGATCTTCGAGAATTGGATGCCGCGGGCCTCGCGGTCCGCGTCTACGGCGGGGCGCTCCCGGCGTCGCCGGCCGTCGCCGACTACTCCGCCCGTCGCGAGGTCGCTCGGGGGAGTAAAGAGCGCGTGGCCGCCGCCGCGGTCGCCCTCATCGAGCCCGGCTCCACCGTCCTGCTCGACGGGGGCACGACGACCCTGGCGATGGTCGACCTGCTGCCACGCTCCTTCGGCGGCGCGATCATCACGCACTCGCCGACGATCGCCGCCGCGCTCCTCGATCACGACGCCGAGGTCATCGTGCTCGGTGGGCGCCTCTACAAGCATTCGGCGGTCGCCTGCGGAGCCGCGGCGATGGAAGCAGCGCAGAGCGTCAGCGCCGACCTCTTCTTCCTGGGTGTGACGGGGGTTCACCCCGAAACGGGACTGTCGACGGGGGATGCCGAGGAGGCGGCCATGAAGCGCGCGCTCGCGGCCCGCGCGGCCGAGACGTTCGTCCTCGCGAGTGAGGAGAAGCTCGGGACGGCGTCGCGCTTCGGCATCCTCCCGCTCGACGGGGTTTCCGGGATCATCGCCGACCTCGACCCCGACGCGGCGCTCGCCGGGGACCTCCGCTCGGCCGGTGCGCGCATCCTGTCCGCGCACCGCTCCTGATCACTCGACGCCGAAGCAACCCCGCGGCGGTGTCGGAGGCCCGCAATAGGCTGGCTCCGTGACGCAGAGCATCTACATCACGTCGGCCGAAGGTCATTCGGGCAAGTCCTCCGTGGCTCTGGGCGTGCTCGACGCCCTGAGCCGCGTCACCCCGCGCGCGGGGGTGTTCCGGCCCATCGCGCGCTCCACCGCCGAGCGCGACTACGTGCTCGAGATGCTGCTCGATCACGACAGCGTCGACCTCGCCTACGACGACTGCGTGGGCGTGACCTACGACGACGTGCGCGACGACGCCGATGCCGCGCTGGCCCGCATCGTCGAGCGCTACAAGGCCGTCGAGGCCCAGTGCGACGCGGTCGTCATCATCGGTAGCGACTACACCGACGTCGGCAGCCCCGCAGAGCTCGCCTACAACGCCCGCATCGCGGCGAACCTCGGCGCCCCCGTGCTGCTCGTGCTCGGCGGTCGCGCGCAGCAGGGTCACAGCGAGACGCTGGGCATGTCGGTCGCGCGCACCCCGAACGAGGTCGGGCAGATCGCCTCGCTCGCCGTCTCCGAGCTGCAGCACGAGCGGGCCGCGCTGTTCGCCGTGATCGCCAACCGCGCCGATCCCGACCACCTCGACGAGATCACGGCATCCGTGCGTCAGGTCGTCGACGCGGTTCCGGTCGGGGCTCCGGCCGAGCGTCGCAGCGTGCCCGTGTGGGCCCTCCCCGAAGACCGCTTCCTCATCGCCCCTTCGGTGCGCGGCGTGCTGCGCTCGGTCGAGGGCGAGCTGATCAAGGGCGACCCGGCTCTGTTGACCCGCGAGGTCCTCGACGTCGTCGTCGCCGGCATGTCGATGGTCAACGTGCTGCCGCGACTCAAGGAGTCGGCGGTCGTGGTCATCCCGGCCGACCGCAGCGAGGTGTTGATCGCCGCCCTGCTGGCCAACGCCTCGGGCACGTTCCCCTCGCTCGCGGGCATCGTGCTCAACGGCGGGTTCGAGCTGCCCGACGCGATCGTGCGCCTGATCGACGGCCTCGGCTCGCCCCTGCCGATCATCGCGACCGACCTCGGCACCTACGACACCGCGGTGCGCATCATGAACACGCGCGGTCGCCTCGCCGCCGACTCGCAGCACCGGTACGACACCGCGCTCGCGCTCTTCGAGCGCCACGTCGACACCGAGCTGCTCACGCGCGAGTTGGGCGTCGCCCGCCCGAGCGTCGTCACCCCGCTCATGTTCGAGTACGGCCTCGTCGACCGCGCCCGCAGCGACAAGCGCCGCATCGTGCTGCCCGAGGGCAACGACGACCGCGTCCTGCGCGCCGCCGCCACCGTGCTTTCGCGCGGCATCGCCGACCTCACGATCCTCGGCGAACCGATCGAGGTGCGCGGGCGCGCGATCGAGCTCGGCATCGACATCCGCGACGCCGAGGTGCTCAGTCCCTTCGACGCCGTGCACGTCGACAAGTTCGCAACCGAGTACACGCGGCTCCGCGCCCATAAGGGCGTCACCTATGCCCAGGCCGCCGACACCGTGACCGACGTGTCGTACTTCGGCACGCTCATGGTGCACCTCGGCCTCGCCGACGGCATGGTCTCCGGAGCCGCCCACACCACGGCGCACACGATCCGCCCGGCGTTCGAGATCATCAAGACCGCCCCCGGCGTCTCGGTCGTCTCGAGCGTGTTCCTCATGGCCCTCGCCGATCGCGTGCTCGTGTACGGCGACTGCGCCGTCATCCCCGACCCCACGAGCGAGCAGCTTGCCGACATCGCGGTGTCTTCCGCCGCGACCGCCGAGCAGTTCGGCATCGCGCCGCGCGTGGCCATGCTGTCGTACTCGACGGGGGAGTCGGGCACGGGAGCAGACGTCGAGAAGGTCCGCACCGCGACCGCCCTGGTGCGCGAGCGCGCGCCCGAGCTGCTCGTCGAGGGGCCGATCCAGTACGACGCCGCGGCCGACGCCGCCGTCGCGCGGGCCAAGATGCCCGACTCCGAGGTCGCCGGTCGGGCGACGGTGTTCGTCTTCCCCGACCTCAACACGGGCAACAACACCTACAAGGCCGTGCAGCGCTCGGCCGGCGCGGTGGCCATCGGCCCCGTGCTGCAGGGCCTGAACAAACCCATCAACGACCTCTCGCGCGGCGCCCTCGTCGACGACATCGTCAACACCATCGCCATCACCGCGATCCAGGCCCAGGGGGGCACCCAGTGAGCGTCGTCCTCGTCGTCAACAGCGGTTCGTCGTCGTTCAAGTACCAGTTGCTCGACATGGCGCACGAGCGCGTGCTGGCATCCGGTCTCGTCGAGCGCATCGGCGAGGGCACGGGCGTTGCGACCCACACGGTCACGGCGGCCGCTCTCGCCGCCCCCGAGGCTCCGGCACCCACGGTGACGGATGCCACGTACACGATCGAGCGCGAGATCCCCGACCACACCGCGGGCTTCGCGGTCATGCTCGACGCCTTCGCCGCGCACGGGCCTTCGCTCGACGAGTACGCCCCCGTCGCGGTCGGTCACCGCGTCGTGCACGGAGGTGCGCGGTTCTTCGCGCCCACCGTGGTGACCCCCCTCGTCGAGATCAACATCGACGAGCTTTCGGTGCTGGCGCCGCTTCACAACCCCGCGAACCTCGCCGGGATTGTCGCGGCGAAGAAGGCGTTCCCCGACGTCCCGCACGTGGCCGTGTTCGACACCGCCTTCCACCAATCGCTCGCCCCCGAGGCGTATACCTACGCGATCGACCGCGAGGTCGCCGAGGCTCACCGCATCCGCCGGTACGGTTTCCACGGCACCAGCCACAAGTTCGTCAGCGAGGCCGCGGCCGCCTTCGTGGGGCGCCCGCTCGCCGAGCTGAAGCAGATCGTGTTCCACCTCGGCAACGGCGCCTCGGTCGCCGCGATCGAGGGCGGCCGCTCGGTCGACACGTCGATGGGTCTCACCCCGCTCGAGGGGCTCGTCATGGGCACACGCTCGGGCGACCTCGACCCGGCGGTGCTGCTGCAGCTCGCGCGGCGCGCCGACATGTCGACCGCCGACCTCGACACGCTCCTCAACAAGCGCTCGGGCCTGCTCGGCATCGCGGGGGTGTCCGACATGCGCGACATCCAGCAGCGACGCGAGGCGGGAGACCCTGCGGCGCGCCTCGCCTTCGACGTCTACATCCACCGCCTGCGCGCGTACGCGGGCGCCTACCTCGCCCAATTGAACGGGGTCGACGTGATCTCGTTCACCGCGGGAGTGGGCGAGAACGCCGCCGCCGTGCGCGCCGAAGCCATGGCGACGCTCGGATTCGCCGGGGTCGAGATCGACGCCGAGCGCAATGCGACGCGCGGTCGCGGCATCCGGCGCATCTCCACCGACTCCTCGCGCGTCGAGGTGCTCGTCGTACCCACCGATGAGGAGCTGGAGATCGCTCGGCAGACGCTGTCCGTCGCAAACTGACCCCCATCGACCCTCTACCGGGTTGAATGAACCGACGCCACGACCCGCCCCGGTGGGGCCCGCCCGCTACCCTGAGAGCGCCGCGGCCCCGCCGCCCACGCACCGCATCCCGACCTGGAGCCCGCCGTGACCGACAGCCCCGACCTGCCTGACCTCACCGCATTCGAGGGTGTGCTCTTCGATCTCGACGGCGTGCTCACACCCACGGCCGAGGTGCACATGAGGGCCTGGAAGACCATGTTCGACGAGCTCTTCGCGGCGTGGAAGATCGAGCCGGCCTACACCGATCGCGACTACTTCGAGTACGTCGACGGCAAGAAGCGGTACGACGGGGTCGCGAGTCTGTTGCGCAGCCGCGACGTCGAGGTGCCGTGGGGCGACCCCTCCGACGATCCGTCCGAAGACACCGTGTGCGGGGTCGGCAACCGAAAGAATGTCGTCTTCTCCGAGATCCTCCGTCGCGAGGGAATTGCCCCCTACCCGGGGTCGGTCGCGCTCCTCGACGTGCTCCAGGCGGCGGGGACCCCCATCGCAGTGGTCTCGAGCTCGAAGAACGCCGTCGAGGTCCTCGAAGCCGCGGGCATCCGCGACCGCTTCCCCGTCGTGATGGACGGTGTCATCGCCGAGCGCGATCACCTCTCGTCGAAGCCCGCCCCCGATGTCTTCGCCGAAGCGGCTCGGCTGCTCGGCGTCGACCCCGCGCGGTCCGTAGCCGTCGAAGACGCGCTGAGCGGCGTGCAATCCGCCGTCGCCGCCGGCTACGGCGTCGTCGTGGGGGTCGACCGGGGCGTCGGAGCCGACGACCTCCGCTCCGCCGGGGCCACCGTGGTCGTCGACGACCTCGCCGCGTTCGTAGACTGAGCCGTCACCACCCGCGACACCCCCGCGCTGTCCCGCACGGCGACACCGCGCACCACCCGCGCGAGCGGCCCCCCGCCGTCTCGCGTCGACGTTCGACCCTGCCACCGGAAGGCACGCCCCCGATGATCGATCGCGATCGCTTCCCCGTCGACGAATGGCGCCTCGTCGAGACCGAGTACTCGATCGACGACGTGGGGGTCACCGAGACCCTCTTCGCCGTCGGCAACGGCTACCTCGGCCTGCGCGGCAACTCGATCGAGGGGCGGTTCGCCCTCGAACAGGGCACGTTCATCAACGGCTTCCACGAGACGTTCCCCATCCGTCACGCCGAGCAGGCCTACGGCTTCGCCGAGGTCGGGCAGACGATCATCAACGCTCCGGATGCCAAGGTCATGCGCGTCTACGTCGACGACGAGCCGCTCTCGCTCGATGTCGCCGACGTCCGCGAGTACGAGCGCGTGCTCGATATGCGCCAGGGGATCCTGCGCCGCAACATCCTGTGGGTCACCCCCTCGGGCAAGCGCGTCCGCATCGAGGACGAACGCTTCGTGTCCTTCGACGAGAAGCACCTCGCGGTGCTCCGCTTGACCGTCACGGTGCTCGACGCCGACGCTCCCGTCACCGTCAGCAGCCAGCTGTTGAACCGGCAGGACGGCGAGGGCATCTACGGCGGCTCGCCGATGGCATCCAAGCAGTCCGGTTTCGACCCGCGGAAGACCGAGAAGCTCAGCGACCGCGTGCTGCAGCCGCGCGAGTACTGGCAGGACGGCAACCGCTCGGCGCTCAGCTACGAGGTCAGCGAGTCGAACATGACCCTGGCGGTCATCGCCGACCACCTCGTCGAGACCGAGAACGAGTACACCTCGCGACAGCTCATCGAGCCCGACATCGCCAAGAACGTCTATCGCGTCCATGCCCGGGCCGGCGTCCCGACCACGATCACCAAGCTCCTGAGCTACCACACCTCACGGGGTGTCCCCACGGGTGAGCTTCTCGACCGCTGCCGTCGTACGCTCGACCGCGCTGTCGAGACGGGCATCGACAAGCTCGTCGAGAAGCAGATCGCCTGGTACGCCGACTTCTGGGACCGCTCCGACGTGCGCATCGGCGGTCACGGCGACCTGCAGCAGGCCACCCGCTGGTGTCTGTTCCAGCTCGCGCAGGCCGCGGCCCGCGCCGACGGACAGGGCGTTCCCGCCAAGGGCGTCACCGGATCCGGCTACAGCGGCCACTACTTCTGGGACACCGAGGTCTACGTCCTCCCGTTCCTGGCGTACACATCGCCGCTCTGGGCGCGCAACGCGCTGCGCATGCGCTATCTCATGCTCCCCGCCGCGCGGAAGCGTGCGCACCAGCTCAACGAGGCCGGGGCGCTGTTCCCCTGGCGCACCATCAACGGCGAAGAGGCCTCCGCGTACTACGCCGCCGGCACCGCGCAGTACCACATCAACGCCGACGTCGCCTTCGCCCTGGCCAAGTACGTCCGCGCGACGGGAGACGAGGAGTTCCTCGCCCGCGAGGGGGTGGACATCGCCGTCGACACCGCGCGCCTGTGGTCGACGCTCGGGTTCTGGCGTTCGAGCGACGCGGCCGACGAGGGCGAGCACGACTCGTTCCACATCCACGGCGTCACCGGGCCCGACGAGTACACGACCGTCGTGAACGACAACCTCTTCACGAACGTCATGGCGCGCTTCAACCTGCGCTTCGCGGCGCGCACCGTGCGCGATCTCGCCGAGAACAGCCCCGAGGCGTACGCCCAGATGGCCGACCGCATGAACCTCGACCCCTCCGAGCCCGAGCGCTGGGACAAAGCCGCCGAGGCCATGCACATCCCGTTCAGCGAGGCCCTCGGCATCCATCCTCAGGACGCCGTCTTCCTCGAGCGCGAGATCTGGGACCTCGAGAACACCCCGCCCGATCAGCGCCCGCTCCTGCTGCACTTCCACCCGCTGGTGATCTACCGGTACCAGGTGCTCAAGCAGGCCGATGTGGTGCTCGCGCTGTTCCTGCAGGGAAACCACTTCACGGATGCCGAGAAGCTCGCCGACTTCGAGTACTACGACCCGCTGACCACGGGCGATTCGACGCTGTCGGCGGTCGTGCAGTCGATCCTCGCGGCCGAGGTGGGCTACCAGGACCTCGCGCTGGAGTACTTCCGTCAGGCGGCGTTCGTCGACCTCGGCGACCTGCACCACAACGCCTCCGACGGGGTGCACGTCGCCTCGGCCGGTGGCGTCTGGACGGCCCTCGTGAGTGGTTTCGGCGGCATGCGCGACCACTTCGGTCTGCTCACCTTCGACCCGCGTCTGCCCGCCGACTGGCCCGAGCTGTCGTACGTGCTGCACTGGCACGGCACGCGTCTCGACATCACCCTCACCGCGTCGGCGCTGACCCTGCGCGCCGGGGGAGAGGGCGAAGCGGTCACCTTCGCGGTGCGCGGAGTGGACTACACCGTCAGCCCGGGCGAGACGGTGCGCGTCGCGCTGCACGGCCAGGGTCCGGTGCGTCCGGGACGCCCGTCGATCCGGCAGCTCGAGGGATCGGTGCGCGAGGACGGGACGCTTTTGTCGGCGTCGGTCCCGATCGTCACCACGGCGATCCCGATCGTCGGCGACGACACCGGCCCGATCGCGGTCGGACTCGACGGCGGCTTCTGAGTCTCTCCGTGACGCGGCGGCATCCTCCGGGGTGTCGCCGCGTTCGGCGTTTCGGGGGAGCGGTGCGGCGCCGGCGTCGGGGGCGCGGCGGATGGCATGAGAACAGGCGGATGCGACGAGAACAGGGCGGCGAGAGAAGAACCGGCCTGTTCCGAAGACGTCTCCTGTTCCGGTGACGGCGGGCGGGTCGGTCGAGCGTCGAGCGGCGTGGCGGCGGCGTCGCGGCGTGGGGATCCGGCATCCGGTGCTCGATACACCCCCCACGCGGAGGGTGAACCGCGCGGGGAGCGGCCGCGGAGGCGATGTCGGAGGTACGCCGTAGGCTGGGGGAGTGACCACAGCCCTGTACCGCCGCTACCGCCCCGAGGCGTTCGGCGAGATGATCGGGCAGTCGCAGGTGACCGAGCCGCTCATGACCGCCCTGCGCAGCGACCGCGTGGGTCACGCGTACTTGTTCTCCGGTCCGCGCGGCTGCGGAAAGACCACGTCGGCCCGCATCCTCGCCCGCTGCCTCAACTGCGCAGCCGGCCCCACCGACACCCCGTGCGGAACGTGCGACAGCTGCGTCGAGCTGGGGCGCGGCGGCGGCGGCTCGCTCGACGTGGTCGAGATCGACGCGGCGAGCCACAACGGCGTCGACGACGCCCGCGACCTGCGTGAGCGCGCGATCTTCGCCCCCGCGCGCGATCGCTTCAAGATCTTCATCCTCGACGAGGCGCACATGGTCACGCAGCAGGGCTTCAACGCCCTGCTCAAGCTGGTCGAAGAGCCGCCCGCGCACGTGAAGTTCATCTTCGCCACGACCGAGCCCGAGAAGGTGCTCGGCACCATCCGCTCGCGTACGCACCACTACCCGTTCCGGCTCGTGCCGCCGGCCGCGATGCTCGAGTACGTCCAAGAGCTCTGCGAGACCGAGGGCGTGGGCGTCGAAGCCGGCGTGCTACCCCTCGTCGTCCGCGCCGGCGGAGGGTCGCCGCGCGACACCCTCTCGTTGCTTGACCAGCTCATCGCGGGCAGCGACGCCGACGCCGACGGCCACGTGCTTGTGCGTTACGAGCGCGCGGTCGCCCTGCTCGGCTACACGCACTCCGAGCTGCTCGACGAGGTCGTCGACGCCTTCGCCGCGAACGACGGCGGAGGAGCCTTCGCCGCGGTCGACCGGGTCGTTCAGACCGGTCAAGATCCGCGTCGGTTCGTCGACGACCTGCTCGAGCGGCTTCGCGACCTGATCGTCGTGGCCGCCACCGGTGCCGGCGCCTCGGCGGTGCTGCGCGGGGTGCCCGACGACGAACTCGAGCGCATGTCGCGCCAGGCGACAGCCTTCGGCGCCGCGCGCCTCTCGCGCACGGCCGACCTGGTCGTCGCGGCTCTCGACGAGATGACCGGGGCCACGTCCCCGCGATTGCAGCTCGAGCTTCTCGTTGCGCGCGTGCTCACCCACGCCGGGGTCGCCCAGGGCACATCGCCCGCCATGGCGCACGACCTCGAGGCGGCACGCGGCGGAGCGTCCGCCCCCGCCCCGGCCACGGGGCGTCCGGCATCGCCCTCCGCTGACATCGCCACCCGGGGTGCGGCTCCGGCGGCCCCCGCGGTCGCGAGCCCGGGTGGTTCTCGGTTCGCTTCGCCGGGGATCGCGGCGCCGGGCGCGGCGTCCGCGCCAGTGGCATCTCCCGGTGTCGCGTCGACGGGTGTGGCTTCCCCGGGTGTCGCCTCGCCGGGTGTGGCTTCTCCGGGTATCGCGTCGCCGACGGTCGCTTCGCCCACCGTTTCGCCTCGCTCGGGTTCCGCCGCCGTCGCATCGCCGACCGTGGCGTCTCCGGGGCGGATCGCGGCGCCCGAGGTGGCATCCCCCTCCGTCGCCCCCGCCGCGGCGGCGTCGCCGGATGCGGCCCCGTCCGAAGCGGTGTCGGCCGCCGTCGCGCCCTCGAGAGACGCTGCTCCCGGCCGACCCGACACGTCCGCCGAGCCCCTGCCGAGCGATGACGACGCCCCGCCGCCGTTCACCGACGACGATGCTCCTCCGCCGTTCGACGACGAGCCGATGTCCGCGCCCGCCGCCGCCGTAGATCGCCGGGGGCAGGAGCAGCCCGACCGCGCGTCGATGCCGGGGGCGGCTGTTCCCGCGCGAACCGGTTCCTCCGCGGCTGGTCGTGCCCGCGCGGTCTCCTCCGACGAGGCCCATCCTTTCGACACGGCTCCCACTCCCGAGACCGCCGCCGCAGAGCGCGACGCCGACTCCACGTCGGCGTCGACCGCAGCGGAGTCCGAGGTGGGCGCGTCGTCTCCCGACGATGCACCGTCTTCCGCGTCCTCGCCGACCGTCGCTGAGGCTGGGGACCGCCCGACGGCCAACGCTTCGTCGGTCGATGCTCCGAGCGCCGACGCTCCGCTCGCCGAGGCTCCGGCCGCCGACGCCGCCAGCGCCGACGCCCCGCCCGCCGACGACGCGTCTCCTCTCGAACCGACCGCGCCCACGCCTCCAGCCACCCCGGTCGGTCCGATCGAGCTCGGCCACGTGCGCGACGCGTGGCCCGAAGTGCTCGGTCAGCTCGAGGTCGCGAGCCGGTCGTCGTGGCTCGTCGTCTCCACCGCCGCGGTCGCCGCCTTCGAGGGCGACGTGCTCACCCTGGCGTTCCGCACGGCCAGCGACCTCGCGGCCTTCAAGACGCGCACCCCCGAGGGCGGTCCGAGCGAAGACCTCCGCCAGGCCATCCAGGCCGTCCTCGGCATCCGGGTCAAATACCTCGCGCGCCTCGAGCAGGACGGTTCGGGCGGGCCCGGAGGCTCCGGTCCCGGCGGGCCGTCTCGTGGTCCGGCGGGTTCGGCGCCGACGCACGGTCCCACCTCGGGGGCCCCGGCGTCCGGTCCGCGTGGCTCGCAGACCTCCGCGCCGTACTCGTCGTCGGTCACCGAATGGGCCGTCGCCCCGATTCCCGCATCCGACGGTTCCGCGCCGACCGCCCTCCGGGCTCCCGTGGCACCGTCTACGGCGCTCGCGGTCGACGACGAGCCCGATGAAGCCACGGCCGTCGCTCCTGCGGCGGTGCACGAGGGCGCCGTCCTGCCGCCGCGCGAGGTCACCCCCTCGGTGCCCGCCCCCGACGAGGTCGACGATGACGACGTCATCCCCCCGGTCGACGAGGTCGAGGCGCCCATCCCGCCCGTGGTCGTCCCGCGCATGGCCCCGCTCAGCGGGGGAGTCCAGCGGTACGGCGAGGCCGTGGTCCGCCAGATGCTCGGCGCCACCTACGTGCGCGACGAACCCTACGAGCCCCCGACGAGGTTCAACTGATGTACGACGGCATCGTCCAAGACCTGATCGACGAGTTCGGACGCCTCCCCGGCATCGGCCCGAAGTCTGCGCAGCGGATCGCGTTCCACATCCTCCAGTCGCCGTCCTTCGACGTATCGCGCCTGTCGACGCTCCTCGGCGAGATCCGCGACAAGGTGAAGTTCTGCGAGATCTGCGGCAACGTCTCCGAGCAGGATCGCTGCTCGATCTGTCGCGACCCCCGCCGCAACGCGACGCTCATCTGCGTCGTCGAAGACGCCAAAGACGTCGCGGCCATCGAGCGCACCCGAGAGTTCCGCGGGCTGTACCACGTGCTCGGCGGCGCCATCAGCCCCATCGCGGGCATCGGCCCCGACGACCTGCGTGTCACCCAGCTCATGCAACGGCTCGCCGACGGCACCGTTCAAGAGGTCATCCTGGCGACGAACCCCAACCTCGAGGGCGAGGCGACGGCGACCTACCTCAGCCGGTTGCTGCACACCCTCGAGATCCGCGTGACGAGGTTGGCATCCGGTCTCCCCGTCGGCGGCGACCTCGAATACGCCGACGAAGTGACTCTCGGCCGCGCCTTCGAAGGGCGCCGCACGCTCTGAGCCGACCACCGCGGCGTGTTCGCGGAGGGTCCGTCCTCGGGCGCGCGTCTCCTGACGCGCGTTCCGTCGCACGTGTGTCGCTGACGTACCCGCCGGACGTCACCATGCCGGATGAACCGGCTGGTGAACGTCGCTTATGAGTTCGCGACGAATCGTTGCGGGGTGGTGAACCGCTCGTTCACCCTCTGCTCGCGCCACGGCCATGCGGGGGGAGGACGTTCTTCTCTGCGGAACAGCGTGGGGGACCCGAAGCCCCGACGCAGAGGTCCGTCAGACAGGGGCCTTCCGTGAGCGAACCGCTCTCCACACGACCGACCGCGCACGCGCGCGTGGTGTTCGACACCTTCCGCTCGGCGCGCGACCCGCGCCTGAGCGCGTGGCTGCTCTTCCGTTCGTACCTCCTCCCCGAGCTGGCGGCATCTCAGCTCGCCCTCATGGAGAGCCCCACGGCCGCGGGTGCTCTCGCCCCGATCGGGGTCTTCGGCGTCTGGCGGCTCCTCGCGACGAATAACCGCGAGCTCGCTCGCTGCGCAACGGTCTTCGCGTCGCCGTCCGTCGCGGTCGACGCGGCCCGGGTGGAGCAGTCCCGCGCCGACCAGATGCAGGTGTCGACGGTCCGCGGCCCCGTGGCGACCAAGCACGCGTGGGTGCTGCGCCGCGGCGATCGGCCGATCGCGACCGCCGCGCGCTGGTACGAGTCCGCCGGCGAGGCGTCCGCGGCCGGCCGCGCAGCCGTCGCGGTGTTCCGGTCCGCCGACGTCGTCGAGGGCGTCAGCATCGGCAGCGCCTCCGGACGTCGGTCGCGCGTGTCGGCGCAGCCCGCGTGATCGCTCGTCGGCGCGCGGGGTTGCGGCAGCCGGTCGGCCGGTCTGAGGGAGCCGACTGATGGTAGACGATGCCGGCGGTCTCGTCGCGGGGAGGTTCCGCGTCGAAGGGCTCCTCGGCACCGGGGGAACGGCATCCGTCTTCCGCGCCCGGGATGAGGTGACCGGTCAGACCGTCGCCGTCAAACTGCTGCATCCCCACCTCTCTCAGAGCGACACCGTCCGCGAGGCCTTCCTCCGCGAGGGCAGGCGGACGGCGCACGTCTCCCACCCGTCGATCGTCGCCGTCGTCGACATGGGGACCTTCCGCGAGCACGGCATCCCCATCGCATGGATTGCCCAGCAGATCGTCGAAGGCGTGACCCTCGCTGAGCACGTCCGTGCCACCGGTCCGCTCTCCGCGGTCCACGCCGCGGCGGTGGCCGGGGACATCCTCGATGCGCTGGGTGCCGCTCACGCGGTCGGTCTCGTGCACCGCGATGTGTCGCCAGCGAACGTGCTCGTGCACGTCGTCGACAACGGCCTTCCCCGATCGACGCTCCTCGATTTCGGCCTCGCCGATGCGGCGGGAGAGACGGCCCACGGCGACGACGTTCTGCGCAGTTCCGTGTCGCCGGTCACCGCGGGAGTGGTCGGAAACGCCGAGTTCGCCTCGCCCGAGCAGCTGAGCGGGCAGCCCGTCGGCCCGCGAGGCGACCTGTACCAGGTCGGCGGGATGCTGTACTTCGCGCTCACGGGACGTGCCCCGTTCACGGGGAGTGACCGGTCCGCCGTCATCCGGGCGCACCTGCACGCCCCGCCTCCCGTCCCGTCCGTGGCCGTCCGCTCCGTCCCCGGTGCGCTCGACCGCGTCGTCGTGCGATCGATGCTCAAGGAGCCGGCGGGCCGCTTCGCCGACGCCGCCGAGATGCGCGCGGCGGTCCTCGAGGCGGTCACCCCCGCGCGAGTGCGCGTCCCCGGCGATGACGAGGTGTCGTCGACACGGGTCCTGGCGGCCGCCCCTCTCGGTGCCGGTTCGGCACCGGCCCCCGCGCCGGTGGACGAGTCGACGCGACACGGACCCCGGTGGGGAGCGATCGCGGCCATCGTGCTGCTGCTGGCGGGCACGGCGGCCGCCGTCCCCCTCATGGCGAACGCCGGTCGTGCGGCGCCCGCGGCCGAGCCGTCCGCGGCGGCCTCGGCTCCGGTGCCCACCGCGACGACGACATCGACACCGCAACCGACCGCGTCCGACCCTGGCACGCCCGCACCGATCGCCACCGCGCTCGTGCCCGCCTTCGGCTCCCTCGACGACACGCGACTCGCGCTCGCGGCGGCGGGGTTCGTCGTCGGCGACATCACCGAGCGCGACGCGCCCCAGTCGGCGGGGACGGTGCTCTCCTCCGACCCGGCCCCCGGGACGGCGGTGGCGCGTGGTTCCGCGGTGCGTCTGGTCGTGGCATCCGGATCCAATCTCGTCCCGAACGTCGTCGGAATGGATGCCGCGGCAGCGGCCTCGTCGATGCGCGCAGCGGGGTTCGTCCCGGCGCAGACGACCTTCGCCTCCGACCGACCGATGGGGACCGTCGTCGGCGTCGAACCCGCGGCGGGGAGCGCCGCCCGTCTCGGAAGCGCCGTGACGATCCTCGTGGCCGCAGCCCGGGCGACTCCGACGCCGGCCCCGCCGTCTCCGTCGTCCACGCCGACGCCTGTCCCGACCGCCACGCCGACGGGCGGACCTCGATGACGCCTCGACCGGCGTCGTCCCTCGTTCACCTTCGAGCGTCTCTCGTTCACCACCCCGCCAGCCGACGTGGACAGTCGAACCGGGTGCCGTTCACGGCTGACTCCTAGCCTCGCAATGCCGGCGACCCGAGCCGGTTCCACGGGAAGCGAGCCGAGTCGCGACACCGGCCGGTCGACCGGCGCCCCGCGATCCTCCCCTCGTCGTTCGAGGCTGAGCGACGTGAGGCGCGGCCGACTCCCGGCGCGATCGATGGAGGGCGCATGACGGACACCACGACGGCGGTGCTACCGCCGACGACGGACGCGGCGAAGCCGAAACCACGCTCGTTGAAGAGCGCTCCCGTTATCGCCGATCGGGTGTTCCGGACCACCGCGTATGCCGCGGGAACCATCACCGTCGCCGTGATGCTCGCCGTCGGGATCTTCCTCACGGCGCGCGCCGGCGACGCCCTCGCGGTGGCGGGTCCGTCGTTCCTCACGACGCAGGAATGGTCGCCCGAGACCGGCACGTTCGGTGTCGCCGCCGTGCTGTTCGGGACGGTGACCATCGCCCTGGTTGCCATGGCCATCTCTGTGCCGCTGGCGATGGGGACGGCGTTGCTCATCAGTGAGATCGTGCCGCCACGGGCGCGGGGCCTTCTCATCACGATGGTCGACCTGATGGCGGCCGTGCCCAGTGTCGTGTTCGGGCTGTGGGGCGTGTTCTTCCTCCAGGCGGGCGTCATCCCGGTCGCCCAGTGGATCTCGACCTACTTCGGCTGGATCCCGATCTTCCGCGTCGCCGACGAGGCCGGCGCACGGCTGACGGACGCCGGTGCCTACACCTCTTCGGCGTTCATCGCGGGGATCGTCGTGGCGCTCATGGTCGTGCCGACCCAGACCTCGGTGATGCGCGAGGCGTTCTCGCAGGCGCCGCTCGGCGAGCGGGAGGGTGCCCTCGCGCTCGGTTCGACCCGGTGGGGGATGATCCGCGCCGTCGTACTCCCCTTCGGCCGGGGCGGCATCATCGGCGGCACCATGCTCGGCCTCGGACGCGCCCTCGGCGAGACCATCGCCGTGGTCATGATCATCTCGCCGATCTTCACGATCAACACCGAGCTGCTGAAGACCGGCACCAACTCGGTGTCCGCGCTCATCGCCCTCCGTTACGGGGAGGCGAGCCAGTTCGGCCTGTCCGCCCTCATGGCGGCGGGGCTCGTGCTGTTCATCATCACGTTGATCGTCAACTTCACCGCGTCGACGATCGTCGCGCGCAGCCGGTCCGGAGCGGAGAGCAACTGATGGCGATCCTCACCCCCGAGGCCCCGACGGCCACGGCTCGAGACGAGTCTCCGCGTCACACCTCGCGCACGTCGATTCCGCATCGCACGGGCGCCGTCGGGGAGCGACGCGATCTGCGGACGGTTCCCTTCGGCGACCGCTTCGACCTCATCGGCAGCGGGGCGGCGGCCGTCGCCGTCTCGACACTGATGTTCGGATGGCTCACCCCCATGACGGGTGTCGTCGGGTGGGTGGTGCTGTCGTTCATCGGCTTCCTCGGCATCTACGCGGTCCTGACCGCGATGCGCGCCGACCGTCTCGCCATCAGCGAGCGGGTCATGACCGCGTTGTTCTACTCCGCGGGCGTGCTCCTGCTCGGGGCGCTGGCCTTCGTGGTGTTCTTCACCCTCGTGCGGGGCTCGTCGGCCCTGTTCCACCTGAACTTCTTCACCGAGACGATGAAGCTCGCCGGTCCCCTCGACCCGCTGACGATGGGCGGCATCGCGCACGCCATCGTCGGAACGCTCATCCAGATCAGCATCGCCCTGACGATCACGATCCCGCTCGGGGTGACCACGGCCGTCTTCCTGAACGAGATCGGCGGACGCTTCGCCCGCTTCGTGCGGACCATCTCGGATGCCATGACGGCTCTGCCCTCGATCGTCGCGGGACTGTTCGTCTATGCCGCCGTCGTGACCCTCATCACGAATCAGCGCTCGGGGTTCGCGGCATCCCTCGCCATCAGCGTGATGATGCTCCCGATCATCATCCGGGCCTCCGACGTGGTGCTGCGCCTGGTGCCCCACAACCTGCGCGAGGCGTCGTACGCGCTCGGCACGAGCCGGTGGCGCACGGTGTGGAGCGTCGTCCTGCCCACCTCGCGCTCCGGTCTCGTCACGGCCGTGATCCTCGGCACCGCCCGCGGAATCGGCGAGACCTCTCCGGTGCTGCTCACCTCGGGCGTCACCGCGGAGATGAACCTGAACCCCTTCTCGGGTCCGATGATCTCGCTCCCGCTACAGGTGTTCGACTTCGTGAAGTCCCCCGAGCCGAGCATGATCGCCCGCGGGTTCGGCGCCGCCGCCACCCTCGTGCTGCTCGTGCTGACCCTGTTCATCGTCGCCCGCCTCATCGGTGGACGGGGGCCCGGCCAACTCTCGGACCGTCAGCGCCGTGCCGCCTCCGCTGCGTCGGCTCGGGATC
This sequence comes from Microbacterium sp. 16-032, assembly GCF_041079455.1. NCBI lineage: Bacteria > Bacillati > Actinomycetota > Actinomycetes > Micrococcales > Microbacteriaceae > Microbacterium > Microbacterium sp. 16-032. Next base: position 120,408 of record NZ_JBFYGQ010000004.1, read on the forward strand.
TTGTCCGCATCGAGGGGGAGTCCGCCGTCGCCGCTTCGCGTGCCGGACGACGCATCATGCCGCCGGGCCGTCCGCCCAAGGACCTCGAGCGTCGCCTCTCGCTGCGCGCGCTCACCGCACGCTTCAACCGATCCACCGAGGAGAACCCGTCGTGAATGTCCGTCCCCGCCTGGCCCGCTTCGCCGCGGTGCTCGCGGTCGTCTCCCTCGTCGCGCTGGCCCCGTCGCCCGCACAGGCCGACGGGTACGTGCCAATCTCCGGATCCGGCTCGACCTGGTCGCAGAACGCGCTCGATCAGTGGCGCAAGAACGTGGCCAGCAACTACGGCATGACGGTGAACTACTCGGGGACGGGGTCGAGCGCCGGGCGCACGGATTTCCGCAACAGCACCGTCGACTTCGCCATCAGTGAGATCCCCTTCCAGGACAACCCCGAGGACGGTTCCGCGCCGGAGACGACGTTCAGCGACGGGACCCCGCTGCAGGGGAAGTTCGCGTACATGCCGATCGTGGCGGGTGGCACCTCGCTGATGTACAACCTCAAGATCGGCGGCAAGCGCGTCACGAACCTGCGACTGTCTGGCGAGGTGATCGCCAAGATCTTCAGCGGTCAGATCGCCAAGTGGAACGACCCGGCGATCCAGTCCGACAACCCCGCCCTCGCGATGCCGGATAAGACCATCACGCCGGTCTATCGTTCGGACGGCTCCGGGACGAGCGCGCAGTTCACCCTGTGGATGTCCAAGCAGTTCGGCAACATCTGGACGCAGGGCATGCGCTCGCAGTTCCCGCAGGTCAACGCCTCATTCAAGGGACAGAACGGCTCCTTGGGCGTGGCGGGCTACGTGAGCCAGGACTACGGCGAGGGGGCCATCACCTACGTCGAGTACTCGTACGCGATGAAGTCCGGGTTCCCCGTCGTGAAGGTGCTCAACAAGGCCGGGTACTACGTCGAGCCGACATACCAGTCGGTCGCCGTGGCGCTGATGTCCGCCGCGATCAACCCCGACCTCACGCAGAACCTGGACGGCGTGTACAACAGCGGCGACCCTCGGGCGTATCCGATGTCGAGCTACTCGTACATGATCGTCCCCACCCAGACGAACAAGATCTTCACGGTCGAGAAGGGCAAGACCCTCAGTCGTTTCGCGAACTACATGCTGTGCGAGGGCCAGCAGCAGGCTTCCGCCCTCGGGTATTCCCCGCTGCCGATGAACCTCGTCCAGGCGGGTTCCGACGTCTTGAAGTCGATCCCCGGAACAGAGGGGCCGGTCGACTTCAACAAGTGCAACAACCCGACGTTCAAGCCGGGCGACTCCCCGGCGAACAATCAGCTCGCCGCCTCCGCTCCCAACCCTCCCGACTGCGACAAGAAGGGATCCACGCAGTGCGTGGAGGGAACGGGCGGTGCCCAGGAAGCCACACCGGCGACGGGCGCGGGCGGGGCCTCGGGTGGGGCCAACAGCGCTGCCGCGGCGGCGGGCGCCTCGGGTGGCGGCTCGGCCGGCGGGGCTGCGGCGGCCGCGGGTTCAGCCGCTGCCGGTGATGCGGCGGGCGCCCCCGTGTATGACGCGAACGGCGTGCTGGTCTCCGGGGGAGGGGCGGCCGTGAACGCAGCGGTGTCGTCGCCGTTCACGTTGGCGGATGACGGGTGGGGGACCCCGCAGTCCATCATGCTCGTCGCCGGGCTGCTCATGCTCGCGGCCATCCTCATCCCGCCCGTGATCATCCGACGATCCGGCGCGCGAACGAACCGTCGATGACCGAGCCGGCGTCCGCCGGAGCCGCGGCGGAAGCGTTCGCGCCTCGAGCCCGCCGCATCGGTACCTCGTTGGGGGCGCGTTCATGCCACCGTCACCTCCGCGCTTTTAGCTCATCGCGGGTGGAAAGTCACCCGCAGAATTTAAGGAATTCACCTGTGTCTGACCCCCGCGAGCGCAGCGACGTCGAGGCCTCGACGACCCGGTCACGGACGCGCCGTCCGAGACGCGCGGGCCAGTCCGGTCGAGGCGTGCGTCGGGCGCTCGGCCCGCTCGCGGCGGGTCTGGTCGCGGGCGTCTCCGTCTTCGCGCTGGTCTCGGGAGGCGTGGTGTCGGGCGGCCAGTCCGCCACCGCCGCAACCTCCTCCGCGGTGACGATCACGGCGAAGCAGCAGGACCCTCAGCTCGACACGGCCCCCCTGCCCGACCTCTCCGTCTCCGTCTCGCAGACCCGGGGCCTGGTCGCTCAGGGCATCCGTCTCGACTGGACCGGAGGCAAGAAGTCGACGGCGCCGTCGGCGGGGGGCAACGGTGGCGAGAACTTCCTCCAGGTGTTCATGTGCTGGGGCGACGATCCGCAGAACGCCCAGCGTCCCGATCGCACGACGTGTCAGTACGGAGGGGCGGGGAGCGTCGGGGCGACCCGCGACGCGTACCGCAACTATTCCTCGATGGACGAGGTGCCCGCGGCAGATGTGGAATTCACCGCCCCCGGCTCGATCATCTATCCGCCCTACACGTCGATCCCGTTCATCGCTCGCGACGGGACCCGGGTCGACTCGATCACGCGCGACCCGAAGACCGGCGGCAAGACGATCAACTCCGCCGTCGACGTCAACGCCAACCAGTTCTTCACCTCGTACACCACCAACGAGATCCCGTGGGTCGGTTCGGGAGACGACGGGAAGGGCTCCGTCACCTTCGAGGTGCAGACGGCCGTCCAGTCGAACGGACTCGGATGCGGAAACCCGGTGACGACGTCCGGCGCCACCGTCGGAGCTTCGTGCTGGCTCGTCGTCCTCCCGCGCGGGACCTCGGATAACGGGTCGACGAACATCACCCAGTCGGGCCTCTTCGCCGACTCGTGGCAGCACGCGCTCTCGGTGAAGCTCGACTTCGCACCCGTCGGCGCCGGCTGCCCGATCGGACAGGCCGAGCGACAGGTCGCGGGCAGCGAGCTCGCGGCACTCGCGGTCGCTTCGTGGCAGCCCGCGGTCTGCAACCAGAAGAACGGTTCGGTCTACTCGCTCATCACGAGCGCCGAGTCGGACGCCCTGCTCTCTGCCGCCAAGAACGCGCAGGCGCCCCTCGCCCTGACGAGCTACGCGCTCACGACCGAGGGCAAGGACCCGCTGACGTACGCCCCCGTGGCCTTGAGCGGCGTGGCCATCTCGCTGGCGATCGACAGGCTTCCGAACCCCAACGACAAAACCGTCCCCCAGGAGTGGAAGGACAAGGCGCGCACGCCATTCCGCGGCGTGAACCTCACCCCGCGTCTGCTGGCGAAGCTCCTCAGCTACTCCTACCGCTCGTCGATTCCCACCGGGGCCGACCAGGGATATCTGACGGGGACGAACGAGTACAACATCACTCGCGATGAGGACTTCCTTGCGGTCAACGATCCCGAGTGGAGGGCCCAGGACCTCCAGGGCGCCGCGATCGCCGACGTCATCGTTCCGCAGGGGCGGTCGGATGCCGCTCGCGCGGTGTGGAAGTACATCTCCTCCGACCAGGATGCGATGGACTTCCTCGCCAGCAAGCCGGACCCGTGGGGCATGGTCGTCAACCCGTGGTACTCCACGAACGCCGACATCAATCCCAGCAAGGTGGCGTTCTCGCTCGATCGGGACGACTTCCCGAAGGCCGACCCCGTCGAGGTGGTGCCGAAGAATCAGGCACCCATCAACCTCGTGACCTGGCGCCCCTACGCCAACGACCTCTCCGCGATCGCGTATCTGACGCTCCGAGGAGACGGCCAGGGACCGGGGCAATGGGATCCGAACACCGTCCCGCCGAAATACGGCAAGAACCCGCGCATGCTGCCCGGAAGCCAGCGCCTACTCGGGCTCACCAGTGCGGCCGCCGCCGCACGGTTCCAGGTGGTCACGGCATCCCTGCGTAATCCCTCCGGCGGATTCGCCGCTCCCACGAGCGCCTCGATGCGTGCGGCGGCCGATGTGATGACGCCGGCGGGCGCGGGGGATCGCGTCGTCGCCTTCGACCCGAAGTCGTCGGTGGCCTCCGGTTCCCGTGACGCCTACCCGCTCACCATGCCCGTCTACGCGGCCACCAATCCGACGGCCACCGATCCCTCGCTGCGCGCGGCGTACGCGGACCTCGTCCGCTTCGCCGTGGGCACCCAGGCGCAGACCCCCGGGACGGCGGCCGGAGAGCTCCCCGACGGTTACGTCGCGTTGCCCGCGGCCTGGATCGAGCAGGCGCGGGATGCCGCGGACGTGATGCAGAACGGCCCGCGGCCCTCGTCGACCGGGGAGTCGTCGTCGACGTCCGGCGCGTACATCCCCTCGCAGCAGACGGCGGTGACCACGGGAGCGGCGTCGTCGAGCGCTGCGAGCACCGCCGCGGCGGCCGGGGCCGCGCCCTCGTCGACGGACTCCGCGGTGACGGCGGCATCCGGTGCGTCCAGCGGGGCGCTCGCCGGGGCGAAGACCCCGGAGGACCCCGACGGCGGCGCGCTCGGTGCCGCTCTGCCCCTGAGCGTGCTCGCCGGACTGGCGAGCGCGGCCGGGGTGCCCCTGATCACCCGTCTGAGAAGACGGGTCACCTGAAGCCCGCGCCTGCCGGCTTCTTCGCAGTAACCCATCCTCTGCACCCGAAAAGAACAGGAAGAAATGAAGCTCAAGCGAATCGTCGCGTTCGGCGCGGCCGTTGGTGTCGCCCTTGCCGGCGCTGGCATGGCGTCGGCGGCCAACGCCGACCCGATCTCCGACGGTTACTCGATCGTCGGCTCCGACACCCTGCAGGACGCCGTCAGCGCCCTCGCCAACGGGACCAACATCACCGGTCCCTCGGTCAAGGTGTCGGGCAACGGCAAGTCGCTGGCGTCGTGGGATGCCTTCACGCTGGGCGTCGCCGGAGGCGTCGGCAGCATCCAGACGAAGGCCTTCGGCCCCGTCTTCGACCGTCCGAACGGCTCCGGCGCGGGCCGCAACGCCCTCATCGCGTCGGTCGGCGGCGCGAGCGGCACCGCGTTCACCTTCAACAACGTCAACGTCAAGGACCAGGTCGACTTCGCCCGCAGCTCCTCGGTCGGTGGCACCACCGGAACCCTGCTGACCTACGTGCCCTTCGGTCAGGATGCGATCGGCTACGCGTTCAAGGTCGGCGCGGCGACCGGCAGCGCCAACGCGACCGCGGCGACCGACGCGATCAACGACCTCTCGAAGGACCAGCTGAGCAGCATCTACTCGGCGACCTCGAGCTCGTCCGCGAGCGCGGTCCTCGCCGGCACCGGCTACACCCTGAAGCCGCTGGGTCTGCAGTCCAGCTCCGGCACGTGGACCACCTTCCTCGGCAAGATCGGCCTCAGCACCACCACGCTGGGTTCCGCCGTCGACACGCGCAGCAACTCGATCCCCGAGAACGACGGTCGTGTGCTGACGCCCGCCAGCAACGAGATCCAGATCATCCCGCTCTCGGTCGCGAACTACATCGGTCAGTCCAACGGCGCCTCGCGCATCAACACGTTCTCGGGTGTCTCGGTGGGCGCGATCTCCGGTGTGGCCGCTTTCACGGGCACCGCGCCCAACCTCACCCCCAGCACCAGCTACTACAACAGCGCCGACTGGGGCCGCACGGTCTACATCGTGGTCCCCACGGCCAAGATCACGCCCGACAACGCGGCGTTCGACTCGGGTGTCGCCGCCCTGGTCAACACCTCGTCCACCACGAGCCTCACCTACTGGGGTGGCTCGGGCTCGCCGACGACGACGAAGGCCGTCAAGGCCAAGTTCGGCTTCTCGGCTCCCACCGGCACCGTCCTCACCCGCAACAACTGATCCTCACCCACGAGAAAGAGAAGAACACTCCTCATGAAGATCACCCTCGCGAAGCGCGGAATCCTCGGCCTCGGCGCCGTCGTGACCGCCGCTGCGCTCTCGATCGTCCCCGCCGCTGCGGCGTCGGCGGCGGTCGTCCCGACCGTGGGCTCCGCTCACCCGGTCTACCTGATCTCGGACCTCGACGGTACGCAGATCCCCGCTGGCAAGGTCCTCGGCTGGAACGACTCGGTCCTGGGCTCGCCGGACCCGAGTGACGAGGACTACAACAGCTTCTTCACCGTCCCCGCGAACAGCGGGAGCGTCCGTACGTTCATCTCGCCCCGCGGCCAGGAGGCCAACGTGGCGGCCTGGAACGCGTACGGTCCTCTCGGCCTCACCCCGAGCGGCATCCAGCTGCCCAACCTGATGCCGAGCGCCAACACCAGCACCGGAACGGGCTCGCCCTCGGGCAGCGGCGCCGTCGCCAACGCGGGCGGCGACTACTCGCTGGGTATCGCCTTCTTCAACGGCAACCAGGTCCTCGAGACGGACTTCATCTACATCTCGGTCACGGCCAACGCCAAGCCCGAACTGGCGACGTGGACCTTCGCCACGCCCGCCGCGGCCGCCACCGCCCCCTCCATCACCACGGCATCGCTCAACGCCGCGACGGTGGGTACGGCGTTCTCGCAGACGCTCACCGCCGACGGCACCGCACCCCTCACCTGGTCGGTCAAGTCGGGTGGCGCTCTGCCCGCCGGCCTCGCGCTCGACGCCTCCAGCGGCGTCGTCTCGGGCACGCCCACGACCGCGGGGGCGTACAGCGTCACGATCGTCGCGACCAACAGCGCGGGTTCGAACGAGAAGGCCTTCTCGGGCACGGTGGCGGCTCCCGCTCCGACCGCTCCGACCAAGCCCGAGGGCTCGGCCACGAACAAGGTCGACATCGCCGACCCCGCCAAGGGTGCGAAGACGGTCACGGTTCCCGCCGGTTCCGCCAACGCGAACAAGACGCTCGTCGCCTGGGCATGGTCCGACCCGACCAACCTCGGCCAGGTCACGCCCGACGCCAACGGCAACGCGACCGTCGACATCTCGTCGCTGCCCGCCGGTGAGCACACCATCGCGCTCACCGCCCCCGGTGACGCGACATTCGCGGTCCTCGCGTGGGACACGATCACCAAGGTCTCGGCCTCCGGTGACACCACCACCGACACGGTCGACGTGACCGCCGCCGTGACCGCGAGCGACCTGTGGTCGCTCAACGCCGAGGCCACGAAGGTCGACTTCGGCAGCGTCGCGCGCGACAAGACCGCCCAGGCCTCCCTCGGCAAGGTCACCGTGGTCGACGACCGCAACGTCCTCAAGGGCTGGAACCTCGACGCCGCGTGGAGCTCCTTCAAGAACTCCGCGGGTGACGAGATCCCGGCCACCGCTCTCACGCTGGCTCCCAAGGCCTACGCCGGCACGCCGCTCGTCTCGGGCGTGACCCTCGGTACCACGGGGTCGAAGATCGCATCCAGCTCGGCGGTCTCCACGCTCACCTCCGGTGCGCTGTTCGACGCCGACCTCACCTTCAAGGCTCCCAAGGACGCCCAGACCGGTGACTACACCTCGACGCTGACGCTGACGCTCACCTCCAAGTGAGCTGATCTCGGATAGACCCGCTGCACGCCGTGCGGGGAGGCCGTCACCGGTCTCCCCGCACGGTGCGTCGGCGCCCGCGCCGTGACATGTCTCGGCTCGTTCCCCATCAGGCCTCGTTCACCCCCGCGACATGCCTACGTCGCCCCCATCTGCGGAGATATACCGTGCTCTCCACGACCTCGCGGCGCCGCTTCCCGGCTCTGGGCGCCGCTCTTCTCGTCGCTGCGGCGACGATCGCCTTCCTCGTCCCCTCGGCGCCCGCGACGGCCGCCGAGGGCGATGCCACGTCCGCCGCCACCGTCGGTGTCGCGACACGTCCCGCCGGTGAGGACGGCCGCCCCGACGGCCGCTCCCGGTTCACCTTCACCGCCGACCCCGGCCAGAGCATCACCGATCGCGTGCTCGTCGGCAACACGGGCACGGAACGGCAGGACTTCACCGTCTTCGCCACCGACGCCTTCAACGGCGAAGACGGTAGCTTCTCGCTGCTCGCCTCCGCTGATGCCCCCACCTCGGTCGGCGCCTGGCTGCGTTTCGATGACGGCAGCGACCGGGTCCGGTTCTCGCTCGCGCCCGACGAAGTGCGCCTTCTCACGTTCACCATCGCGGTGCCCGCCGATGGGACGCCCGGCGATCACGTCGGCGGCCTCGTGGCATCCGTCGTCGAAAACGGGCAGCAGGTCAACGTCGACCGCCGCGTGGCGACGTCGATCTTCGCGCGCGTATCCGGGGAGCTCCAGCCGCAGCTCACAATCACCAGTTACGACGCGACCCACGAGGGCGATTGGTGGAATCCCGTGGGCGGGTCGGTGAAGGCGCGGTACACCGTCACGAACACGGGCAACGTCGCGTTGGCGGCCAACCTCACGAACGGTGCGAGCACGTGGTTCGGCATTCCCGCCACCGGTCTGCAGGGCGGCAGTATCCCCGTTCTGCTCCCCGGCAACACCTCGACCTACGAGACGACCATCGGCGGAGTCGGGCAGTGGTTCTACCTCGATGCGCGAACGGTGCTGAGTCCGTTCGTCGACTCCCCGGACATGACGCAGCAGCTCTCGGTCACGCCGGTCTCGCGCGACGCGGTCACGTTCGCTCCGCCGTGGACGCTTCTGCTCCTTCTCGCGCTCGCCGCGATCGTCTTCGTGCTCCTGCGCTGGCGTCGCCGGCGTGACGAAGCGCTCGCGCAGCAGTGGGTCGACTACATGGAGCACGCCGCCGCGTCCGACGCGAACAGCGCAGCAGACCTGCGCGTGGGCGCCCCGTGACGCCCCGTCGACGCGCGTCGCAGCGACTCGTGGTCTCTCTGGCGCTCGCGGCCGTCGCGGCGGTCGGCCTCGCCGTGCCCGCTTTCGCGTCCGACGCCGATTCGGGCACCCCGCTGACCGTGAGCATCACCGACGGATCGACGCCCTCGCCTTCGCCCTCCTCCTCGTCGACGACCGGTTCCGGCCCCGCCACGGGCACGTCGTCCGGCGGATCGTCGACGGGTGGCTCGCGCGGCACGGGTGGCTCCACCGGCGTGGGGGGATCGACGGGCACCGGAACCTCCTCGGATCCGGGGACCACGCCGGCCGGACAGACCACCCCGGCGAACGAGGTGAGCGTCGGCGGCGGGCTCTTCGTCAGTGGTTTGAACGGCAACGGGATGCCGGCCATCAATCCCGCGGACGGCACCGTGGACATGTGGTTCACCGTGCGCAATTCGTCGACGAAGCCGGTCGATGCCACGGCCGATTTCTGGATGGAGGGCACGGTCTTCTCCAACCGTCTCGATGCCCGTGACGGCGTTCCCATCACCGCTCTCCAGCCGGGGGAGACGCGGGTCGTCGCGGCGACCCTGAGCGGGGCGGGACAGTGGACGCTCGTCTCGGCCCACGTCACCTTCACCCCGCCCGAGACCGTGGACGCAGCGGCGGCGACCTCGGTCACGCGCGATGCGCTCGTGCTGGTGTTCCCGTGGGTGATCGTGCTCGCCGCGGTCGCGATCGCCTTGGCCCTCGCGATCGTGCGGGTCGTCCGCGCGGCTCTTCCGCCGGTCCCCGCGGCGGCCGCGTCATGACCCTCTTCGAGGAACGACGGACGACGGACGGGGGCGGCTCTCCCGTGTTCCCATCGGCACCCCCGCGCCCCCCGCGTCCGCCGCGCCGTCCACCGCGTCGGCGACCGGGGTACGCGCCGTTGTCTCCGATGCAGGTCTTCGTCCGTGGGACGCTGGCTTCGATCGCGGTGCTCGTCCTGGTCTTTCTGATCAACCTCCTCGTGGTGAGTCACGTGAGCCACTTCGCCTCGCAGCAGCAGCTGCGGGATACCTATCGCGCTCAGCTGGCGGAGGGCACCGCTCCCGTAAGTGAGGGCGACTTCGAGGACCATCTGCTCGTCGACGGCGCGCCCGTGGCGCTGCTGTCGATCCCTCAGCTCGGCATCGACGAGGTGGTGTCCGAGGGCACGACGTCCGGCGTCCTCATGCAGGGACCCGGCCATCGTCGCGACACGGTGCTGCCCGGGCAAGCCGGCGTCAGCGTGATCATGGGGCGCACGGCCGCGTTCGGCGGCCCTTTCGCGCGCCTGCAGACCCTGCAGCCGGGCGAGACGTTCACGGTCCGTACGGGTCAGGGCGAGCAGACGTTCGAGGTCCTCGGCGTCCGATACGCCGGGGATCCGACCCCGCCTGCCCCCGTGAGGGGCGAGAGCCGGCTCATCCTCATGGCCGCCCGCGGCGCGCCCTACCTGCCGACGGGCGTCGCGTACGTGGATGCCCGGAGCACCGGCGACGCACAGCCCACGGGAGCTCGTCAGACCACGTCGATGGCTCTCCCGCCGCAGGCGAAGCCGATGGCGACGGACATGACGACGGTGTGGGCGCTGGTCTTCGCGCTGCAGTTCCTCGTCGTGGCCGAATTGCTCGCCGTGTGGGCGTATCGGCGTGTGGGCTGGCAGAAGACGTGGGTCGTCTTCACCCCCGTCCTTCTGCTGGCGAGCGTCTTCGTCTCGGACCAGCTCATCCGTCTTCTTCCCAACCTCCTCTGACCGGAGAACCCGAATGTGCCCCATCATCGATCCCGAGCCTCGTGACCAGCACGGTCCCGGAGGCGATCCCTCGTCCTCCGCGCCCGATGTCGCGGACGGCTCCGCGGACTCTTTCCGCACGGACGTGCTGAGCCTCGAGCACCACACGCCGGACCCGTTCATGACCGATGTGGTCTCGGCGGACGAGCTCGACCTGCTCACGCAGACGACCATGGGGGCGGTGCCGACCACGGTCGTCCTTCCGCCCGAGGGTTCGGTCGCCTCCCAGGCGCGCCGCGCACGACGCACGACGCGTCTGTTCGGTCGATCGGTCGCCGCGGGCGCCGACGAGGTCACCGACGTGATCTCGCCGGACGCCGGTGCGTACCCCTCGTTCGCCCCGCCGATGTCGCCCGTTGCCGCCCCCGTGGGTGCGGCTCCGACCACGTCGGCGGGATACACCGTGTCGTCCGCGTCGGTCCGAGCCTCCGCCGTCTCGCTCCTGGGGGGCGCATCGGCCACCCCGGAGCGCCTCGCCGAGGCGGAGCGCCTGGTCGCCGAGGCGGCGGCGCGGCCCCCGTTGTCGGAGCTCGATGCGCGGTCGATCTCGGCCTGGTTCGGCGATCATCAGGTCCTCCTCGACGTGTCCCTCACGATGCCCGCGGGGCAGGTGACCGCGCTCATCGGTCCCTCGGGCTGTGGCAAGTCGACCTTCCTGCGCATCCTCAATCGCATGCACGAACTGGTGCCCTCGGCCGCCCTCGCCGGCGAGGTGCTGTTGGACGGCGACGACATCTACGACCCCGGTCACCGGTTGATCGATGCGCGCAAGCACATCGGCATGGTCTTCCAGAAGCCGAACCCCTTCCCGGCGATGTCCATCTACGACAACGTCATCGCGGGGCTGAAGCTCACGGGTCGCCGTGCCGGGCGGGACGAGAAGGATCACCTCGTCGAGACGTCGCTGCAGAGCGCGGGGCTGTGGAAGGAGGTCAAGGACCGCCTGCGCGCACCGGGTGGGGGACTGTCCGGCGGGCAGCAACAGCGTCTCTGCATCGCTCGATCACTCGCGATCCGCCCCAAGATCCTGCTCATGGACGAGCCCTGTTCGGCGCTCGACCCCACCTCGACCCGCGTGATCGAGGAGACGATGGGCGAACTCCAGAAAGAGCTGACGATCGTCATCGTCACGCACAACATGCAGCAGGCGCAGCGTGTCTCGCAGCAGTGCGCCTTCTTCCTCGCCTCTCAGGGCCAGCCCGGCCACATCGTGGAGCACGGCGACACCGCGGCGATGTTCGACTCGCCGATCGATCCGCGCACTTACGACTACGTCAACGGACGCTTCGGATAGGACGCGGCGTATGACCCTTTTCGATGAGCGGACCGAGGTCTTACCTCCCGTGCGGACGCCGGAGGCTTCCGAGCAGGGTCGTCCCGGTCTGGGGATTCGTGTGGCGGTTCTCGCCGTCGTCCTCGTCGTCCTGGCGACGACCGCCTTCGCGACGGCGGAAGGGCTCGTTCGCTCCGAGCGGGAGCGGGCAATCGTCGCCGAGGCGAGGACCATGTTCGCCCTTCCCGAGAGTCAACGCATCGAGGTCGACATCCCCGGTTCCGTGCTCCTTCAGGAACTCGCCGGACGCTTCGACAGTGTCGGACTCACGGTCCGCAGCTTCGCCGTCGGGTCGGCCAACTCCGACTTCATGATGACTCTCGAAGGACTCGAGGACACCGACGGCACCTGGAGGGCCGACCACCTCTCCGGTGCGGTGACGCTCTCCGCCGCGCAGGCGACGGCGCTCCTGGTCCCGCCCGAGGCGCAGGGTGCGATGCGGGTCGATTTCTCCGGCGGTGACATGGTCGTCGGCGCGTCCGTCCCCGGTGGAGCTCCTCCGCAATCGGTGAGCCTCGCGATGACGCCGCACTTCGACAAGGGGCGGTTCAGCATGGGGATCACCTCGGTCACGGCGGGTGGCGAAACGATGTCCGCCGCAGAGATGGGGGCGAAGACGGGTGTCGATCTCGCCGCCCTGCAACCCGCTCCCGTGTGTCTTGCCGAGGCGCTGCCCCGCTTTGTCCGCGTGCGCGACGTCGGCGTCACCGACCAGAGGTTCCGTATCGACGTCGACGTCGACCTGCCCGCGGTCGAGACCGCGACGGGGAGCGAACCCGGCTCCTGTCCCTAAGAACCCCGGATGCCACGGCCCGGTGCCCGCGCGATGCGGGGGCCGTGGCATCCCGGCCCTCGTCCGTGACTACCGCCGTGCTCGTGCCCGCACGCGTGTGACGCCCGACAGCGTCGCGCGCACCGGCTGGCCCAGGTAGATGCCGAGCGAGGCGCCCACCGCTAGGGCGATGCCGATGGTCGCGGCCCCGGCGAGCGTGGTCACTCCGGTCATGAGCACGGTGGGGTCGTCGCCCGACTCGACGATTCCGAGCAGGCCGCGGAACACCGCCGCACCGGGCACGAGGGGCAGGATCGCGGCGGTCGTGATCGCGACCGAGGGCACGTGCAACCGGTAGGCGACGACGATGCCCGCGAAGCTTCCGACGAATGCGCCGACGCCGCTGGCGGCGGCGACCTCGAAGCCGAGGCCCGAGGCGGCGACGTACCCCGCCCAGGCGACGAGGCTGAGAGCGGCGCTGACGACGACGATGCGCGCGCCGGCGCCGTTGTATACGGCGACGGCGATCGCGATGACGGCCGCGCCGACGAACTGCACGCTGACCGGGCCGAGGGGGAGGGCGTTCGAGGGTGGGGACATGCCGATGCCGATCACGCGCACCGTCTCGAGCCCGGCGAGGATGCCGAGGACGACGCCGAGGGTCTGCGTCGTGAGCTCGAGGATTCGTCCGGTCGCCGTCAGGGCGAAGCCGTCGATGGCATCCTGAGCCGCGCCCACCACGGTGAGTCCGGCGAGCATCAGGACGATTCCGGATGCCACGATCACCGACGGCCGGATCGCCGCGGCCGCGTCGAGGCCCGTGTAGCGCAGCAACGGGGATAGGGCAGCGAAGACGGTCAAGACGAACCCGCCCGCGATCTGCGCGAAGAAGTACGGCACGCGCGCCCGCGCCATCACGTATTGCGTCGACGCCGCGAGGGCCGCGGCGATGAACGACAGCACCAGGGCGAGCCAGTTTGCGCCGAACATGATCGCGACCCCGGCCGCGAGGGACGCCTGCGAGGCGATCACGATCGCGGGGCGATAGCGGAACGGCAGTCGGCGGATGGCGCGGCAGCGCACGACCGCGTCGTCGAGCCCGAGACCGCCGGTGATCTCCTGCACCAGAGCCTGCAGACGCTGCAGCTTCGCGTGGTCGGGCACCGAACCGCGCACCACCCGCAGCAGGGTGATCGGGTGGGTCGCGCCGGGGCGGCTGTGGGCGATCGTGATCGAGTTGTAGGTGACGTCGACGTGCACCGGATCGAGCCCGTAGGCCGCGCATACCCGCACGATCGTGAGGGTCACCTCGTTGGCGGGAGCGCCGACGACGAGCATGGTCTCGCCGATGCGGATGGCGAGGTCGAGGATGCGCGTCGAGAGCGCCTCGTCGATGACCGGGATCATCGTCGTGTCGGGCGACGAGGCCTCGTCCACGTGCACCAGACGGCGCAGGGACGACAGCAGTCGCCGCGGGGTGGGGGACAACCGCGGGCCTCCAGGGAACGGGGGAGTGGGAGCGCTCGATCCTATCGACGGGCCCTGCGGTTTCGCCGGGCGTCGGCGCATGACAGAGGCGGTATGCACCCGCCTCTAGGATGATCCTCGGGCGCGGCACGAGCGCCCCGTCGTGGCATCCCGACGCACGACCCCTCCGGGAGTTCTCCTCATGGCTCTGATCGTCCAGAAGTACGGCGGCTCGTCCGTCGCCGACGCCGAGAGCATCAAGCGGGTCGCCAAGCGCATCGTCGACACGCGTCGCGCCGGCCACGAGGTCGTCGTCGCGGTCAGCGCTATGGGCGACACAACCGACGAGCTGCTCGACCTCGCGGGCCAGGTCGCCCCGATCCCCGCGCCGCGCGAGCTCGACATGCTGCTGTCCAGCGGAGAGCGCATCTCGATGGCCCTGCTGGCCATGGCCATCCACTCGATGGGCTTCGAGGCCCGTTCGTTCACCGGTAGCCAGGCGGGGATGATCACGGATGCCACGCACGGCGCCGCCCGTATCGTCGACGTCACGCCCGTCCGACTCCGCGAGGCGCTCGACGAGGGGGCGATCGTCATCGTCGCCGGGTTCCAGGGATTCAACCGCGACACCCGCGACATCACCACGCTCGGTCGCGGCGGATCAGACACGACTGCCGTCGCGCTCGCCGCGGCGCTCAAGGCCGATGTCTGCGAGATCTACAGCGACGTCGACGGCATCTTCACCGCCGACCCCCGCGTCGTGCCTCTCGCGCGCAAGCTCGACCGCGTCGGCAGCGAAGAGATGCTCGAGCTCGCCGCCAACGGCGCGAAGGTCCTCTACATCCGCGCGGTCGAGTACGCGCGGCGCCACGGCGTGCTGATCCACGCGCGGTCCACGTTCAGCTCGAACGAGGGCACCTGGGTGCTCGACGCCTCGAAGACCTCCGCACTCGTCCCCGAAAGAGGAGCCATGGAAGAGCCCATCGTCGCCGGCGTCGCCACCGACCTCAGCCAGGCCAAGATCACCGTCATCGGCGTACCCGACGTGCCCGGCAAGGCCGCCGACATCTTCAAGATCGTCGCGAAGTCCGGCGCCAACGTCGACATGATCGTGCAGAACGTGTCGGCAGCCGCCACCAGCCGCACCGACATCTCGTTCACCCTGCCCAAGACCGACGCCACCACGGCGCTCAAGGCGCTCGCCGGTGAGCAGGCCGAGGTCGGCTTCGAGAGCCTCGTCCACGACGACCAGATCGGAAAGCTCTCGGTCGTCGGCGCCGGTATGCGCACGCACTCGGGCGTCTCGGCGACGCTGTTCGAAGCGCTGAGCCTGGCGGGCGTCAACATCGAGATGATCTCGACGTCCGAGATCCGCATCTCGGTCGTGGTGCGCGGCGTCGACCTCGCGGAGGCCGCCCGTCTCGTGCACACCGCGTACGGTCTCGACGGCGACGCCGAGGCCACGGTCCACGCCGGCACCGGTCGCTGACCGGGCTCGCGCCCCGCGGCGCCGCACGAAACTCCTGAGTCTCGCCGGCTACGCCGCGCCACACCCACGCGATTCCGCCATCGTGCGGCGGATTCGCGACGGATTCTCGGGAGTTCGGACCGCTCTCGACGAACCCATCCCACCGCTCGCGCTACCCTGACCCGAACGCCGCCGTCGCGGCATCCATCACCCGAATCCCAGAGGTATCCCGCATGACCCGCATCTCCGATTCCGGAATCTCCCTCGCAGTCGTCGGCGCCACCGGCCAGGTCGGCACCGTCATGCTCGAGATCCTCGCCGAGCGTTCGTTCCCCATTCGCGAGCTGCGTCTGTTCGCCACCGCTCGCTCCGCCGGCACCTCGATCGATTTCGGCGGCCACTCCGTCGTCGTCGAAGACGTCGCCACGGCCGACCCGGCAGGGGTCGAGGTCGCGCTCTTCTCCGCCGGCGCCACCGGTTCGCGCGCCCATGCCCCCCGCTTCGCCGAGGCGGGCGCGCTCGTCATCGACAACTCCAGCGCCTGGCGCATGGACCCCGAGGTGCCCCTGGTCGTCAGCGAGGTCAACCCGCACGCGATCGACGAGGCCGTCAAGGGCATCGTCGCCAACCCCAACTGCACGACCATGGCCGCCATGCCGGTGCTGAAGGTCCTCGACACCGAGGCGGGCCTCGAGCGCCTGATCGTCAGCACGTACCAGGCCGTCTCGGGCTCCGGTCTCGCCGGCGCCCAGGAGCTGCTCGGTCAGGTCGAGGGCGTCCTCGCCCAGGGAGAGGTCGAGCGTCTGGTCCGCGATGGTTCGGCCCTCGACTTCCCGACCCCCGAGAAGTACGTGGCCCCCATCGCCTTCGATGTCATCCCGTTCGCCGGCAATCTCGTCGACGACGGCCTCAACGAGACCGACGAAGAGAAGAAGCTGCGCAACGAGAGCCGCAAGATCCTCGAGCTGCCCGAGCTTCGCGTCGCCGGCACGTGCGTGCGCGTCCCCGTCTTCACGGGCCACTCGCTGAGCATCAACGCCGAGTTCGCCCGCGACCTCTCGCCCGAGCGTGCGCGCGAGCTCCTCGCCGATGCCCCCGGCGTGCGCCTCGAAGAGGTGCCGACGCCTCTGCAGGCCGCGGGCACCGACCCCAGCTACGTTGGCCGCATCCGCGCCGACCAGTCTGCTCCCGAGGGCAAGGGCCTCGCGCTCTTCATCAGCAACGACAACCTCCGCAAGGGTGCCGCGCTCAACGCCGTGCAGATCGCCGAGATCGTCGCGCAGAAGCGGCTCGCCAACGCCTGAGACACGGCATCCGGATGCCGCGTGCGAGGTGTCTCGACATCGAACCGACGGTTCTCTCGATGTCGAGACACCTCTCGGCTCGCACCTAGAATCGACGGGTGACTGAAAACGTCGACGTTCTCCTCATCGGTGGCGGCATCATGTCCGCCACTCTCGGAACTCTGCTGAAAGACCTCCAGCCCGATCTCAAGATCGCCGTGCTCGAGCGTCTGAGCGACGTCGCGCAAGAGAGCTCGAACGCGTGGAACAACGCGGGCACGGGGCACGCGGCCCTGTGCGAGCTGAACTACACGCCCGAGGGCAAGGACGGCTCGATCGATCCCGCCAAGGCGGTCACGATCAACGAGCAGTTCCAGCAGAGCCGGCAGCTGTGGGCCTCGCTCGTGGCCGAGGGCGTGCTCGACGAGCCCTCGACGTTCATCAACGCCACGCCGCACATGACCTTCGTCCACGGCGAGAAGGACGTCGCCTTCCTTCGCAAGCGTTACGAGGTGCTCACACAGCAGCCGCTGTTCGCCGGCATCGAGTACAGCGAGGATTCGCGCGTCATCAACCAGTGGGCCCCGCTGCTCATGCAGAAGCGCCGCAAGGGCGAGCCCTTCGCGGCCACCCGCGTGCCCGCCGGCACCGATGTCGACTTCGGCTCGCTCACCCGTCAGCTGTTCGCGAACCTCCGCGAGAAGGGCGTCGAGGTCGCCACGAACCACGACGTCAAGAAGCTCAAGAAGAAGAAGGACGGCACGTGGGAGGTCTCGTACCGCCACGTGATCGGGGGAACGCCCGGCTCGATCAACGCGAAGTTCGTCTTCGTCGGTGCGGGCGGCTGGGCTCTCAAGCTCCTCCAGCGCTCCGGCATCCCCGAGATCAAGGGGTACGGCGTCTTCCCGATCGGCGGGCAGTGGCTCAAGACCTCGAACCCCGACATCGTCTCGAAGCACCGCGCGAAGGTGTACTCGCAGGCCTCGGTGGGGGCGCCCCCCATGTCGGTGCCGCACCTCGACACGCGCGTGATCGACGGGGAGTCGTCGCTGCTGTTCGGCCCGTTCGCGACGTTCAGCCCCAAGTTCCTCAAGAACGGCTCGATGCTCGACATCGTCACCCAGGTGCGACCGCACAACATCGGCCCGATGCTGAAGGTCGCCGTCGACAACCCGAGCCTGATCAAGTACCTCGTCAGCGAGCTGTTGAAGACCCACTCCAAGAAGGTCGACAGCCTCCGCGACTTCATGCCGACCGCCAAGGACGAGGACTGGGAGCTGCTCGACGCCGGTCAGCGCGCGCAGGTGATGAAGCGCGATAAGGACAAGGGCGGCGTGCTGCAGTTCGGCACCGAGGTGGTCACCTCGGCCGACCACTCCATCGCCGGTCTCCTCGGCGCCTCGCCGGGAGCTTCGACCGCCGTCTCGATCATGCTCGGCTTGATCAAGACCTGCTTCCCCGAGCGCATGCCCGCCTGGGAGCCGCGCCTGCGCGACCTCATCCCCAGCTACGGCGAGACGCTGAACACGAATCCCGACGCGGCCCGCAGAGAGCTGGATGCCACGGCCCACGCGCTCGCGATCAACCCCTGAGGTCCGCGTGGCGAAGCTGTACTTCCGCTACGGAGCGATGAACTCGGGCAAGTCCACGGCCCTGCTGCAGGCGGCGTACAACTACGAGGAGCGCGGACAGCGGGTTCTGCTGGCCAAGCCCGAGATCGACACCAAGGGCGCCGACCAGATCGACAGCCGGCTGGGCGTGAAGCGTGCGGTCGACTTCCTCGTCGCCCCCGGCGATGATCTGCGCGAGGTGTTCCACAGCGCGGCGGGGCACGCGCCGGTGGCCTGCCTGCTCGTCGACGAGGCGCAGTTCTTCACCCCGACCCAGGTCGACGACCTGTTGCGGATCGCGGTGCTCGACGGCATCCCCGTTCTCGCCTACGGGATCCGCACCGACTTCCGCACCGAGGCTTTTCCGGGATCGGCGCGCCTGATGGAGTTGGCCCACAGCCTCGAAGAGCTCAAGACGATCTGCCGCTGCGGACGCAAGGCGATCTTCAACGCGCGCCTGGTCGGCGGTCGGTTCGTCTTCGATGGTGACCAGGTCGCGATCGACGAGGGGCAGATCGAGGGTGAAGTCACCTACGAGTCGATGTGCGCCGCGTGCTATCTGCGAGAATCCGGCGGTCGGCTCGACGGGCGCTGAGGCCCTCCGAGCGATCAGCGCCGTCGCTCCCGAGCGATAGCCTGGAACCATGCGCGTACTCCTGGCCGGCGGAGCCGGTTACATCGGAACTCACACGGCGGTGGCTCTTCTCGAAGCCGGGCACGATGTCGTCCTCCTCGACGACCTGTCGGGAACGCACGCCGTCGCCGCCGAGCGGGTCGAGAAGATCACCGGCAAGCCCGCGCCCCTCATCGTGGGCGATGCGGCCGACGAGGCCGTCGTGGCCTCCGCCTTCGACGAGCACGGTCCGATCGACGCGATCATCCACCTGGCGGCGTTCAAGGCCGTCGGCGAATCGACGCAGAAGCCGCTGGAGTACTACTCCAACAACCTCGACACGACCTTCGCCCTGCTGCGGGTGGGCATCGCCCGCGGCATCCGGAGCTTCGTCTTCTCGAGCACCGGCACGGTGTACTCCGACCCGGCCGATCTCCCCTTCACCGAGGAGTCGACGACGAGCATCGACCTCTCCAACGCCTACAGCAAGTCGAAGCGCATGAACGAGGTCGTGCTCGCCGACGTCGCCCGCGTGAACCCCGAGCTGAACGTCACCGTGCTGCGCTACTTCAACCCCGTCGGCGCGCACCCCTCGGGTCTGATCGGCGAAGACCCCGCCGGCATCCCGAACAACCTCATGCCCTTCGTCTCGCGCGTCGCGATCGGCACGCTCGACGAGATCGGTGTCTTCGGGGCCGACTACGACACCCCCGACGGGACGGGCCTGCGCGACTACATCCACGTCGTCGACCTCGCCGAGGGGCACGTCGCCGCCCTCGAGCAGGCGCAGCCCGGGCACCAGGTGTTCAACCTCGGCACCGGTCGCCCCGTGAGCGTGCTCGAACTGGTCGCGTCGTTCGAGAAGGCCGTCGGGCGCGAACTGCCCAAGAAGATCCTCGACCGTCGCCCCGGCGACGTCGCCGCCACGTACTGCGATCCCTCGAAGGCCGGGGAGGTCCTGGGGTGGCGCACGCGTCTCGGGATCGACGACGCGTGCCGCGATTACTGGAACTGGCAGACGACAAACCCGGCGGGATACCGCACGACCGCCGACGCCTGACGATCCGCGCATAGGGTGGTGTGGTCGGGCCACATCGCAGCGCCCGCGAGGACGGGGGATGCCATGCCGAACTCCGCCCCCCGCGCCTGGCAGGTGGTCCTCGAGCGCATCGAGAGCGACCTGCGCGATGGGCGACTGGCCCCCGGCGACCGGTTGACGCCGGAACGCGAACTCGCCACACAGCTCGGGGTGGGTCGCTCGAGCGTCCGCGAAGCGGTGCGGGTGCTCGAGGTGCTCGGGGTCGTCCGCACGGCGACCGGCTCCGGCCCCACCGCCGGCGCGATCATCGTCACGACTCCGCGGGGCGGCCTCGCCGCCTTCCTCCGGCTTCAGGTCGCGGCGAACGGTTTCCCCCTCACCGACGTCGTTCGCACGCGCATCGTTCTCGAGTGCGATGTCGCCGAGCGGTTGGCCGAGGATGACGTCGACCTCGCCGAGGTGGTCGGCATCCTGGATGCGATGGATGCCGACGACCTCGCGCCCGACGAGTTCCTCGCCCTCGACGCGCGCTTCCACCAGGCTCTCTCCGAGGCGTCGGGCAATGCGGTGATCTCGGCGATGATGGCGGGGCTGCGCAGTTCGATCGAGGCGTACACGCGCGCGGGGGCGGCCCGCCTCGACGCGTGGCAGGTCGTGGCCGAGCGGCTGCGCTCGGAGCACCGGCGCATCGTCGCGGCGATGTCGGCAGGCGACGCTGCGGCGGCCCGTGAGGCCGTGCGGGCGCACATTACCGACTACTACACCGAAGTGGCGCAGGCGCTGAGTCCGGCCGACGCGGCAGAACCGGCTGTCGCCGACGCTGCTCGCGCCGCGCTGCGGTCCGTCCCGTCCGCGTGAGAGGAACCCCATGAGCGATCGACCCGCGCGCCCGCCGCGCCCCCAGCACGTCCTCCACGTCGTGGGGACCGAGCGACTCACCCCGCATCTCGTTCGGGTGCGCGCACGCGGGCACGACCTGGCGGCGTTCCGCGAGAGCCCGCACACCGACACCTACGTCAAGATCACCTTCGCCAAGCCCGAGCTCGATCTCGAGCCGCCGTATGACCTCACGGCACTGCGCGAGACCCTGGCGCCCGAGGATCTGCCCGTGACCCGCACGTACACCGTCCGTGCGGTCGAGGGAGATGAGCTCGTCATCGACTTCGTCGTGCACGGTGACGAGGGGCTCGCGGGACCGTGGGCTGCGCGCGCGCAGCCGGGCGACCGTCTCGTGGTCTCGTCGCCGGGCGGAGGCTACGCGCCCGACCCGTCGGCGGATTGGCACCTGTTCATCGGCGACGAGTCGGCGATCCCCGCGATCGCCGCGGCTCTCGAGACTCTGTCGCCGGATGCCGTGGGCGCCGCCTTCGTCGAGGTGCAGGCCGCGGACGAGCAGCTCGCGCTGACGGCTCCCGCCGGGGTCGCGATCGCGTGGGTCCACCGTGGCGGGGCGACGGCGGGCGTGACGAACGTGCTGTCGGATGCCGTGGCGTCATGGCATCCGCTTCCCGGACGAGGACACGTGTTCGCCCACGGGGAGCGCGAGGCGATGAAGCGGATGCGCGATCTCGTCTTCGCGCGGTGGGGACTCGGGCGCGAGCAGGTGTCGCTGTCGGGGTACTGGGCGTACGGGCGCACCGAGGACCGGTTCCAGGCGGAGAAGCGCGAGCCGATCGGTCAGATCTTCTGACGGCTCGCGCTCCGCAGGTTCACTCCGCGGTTCGTGCGGGCAGCGTCGGGATGAGCTTCTCGAGGAACGCGGCGGTGTCTTCCCACCCGTGCACGGCCTGGCATTCGACGCCCATCGCGAGGACGGGGTAGTCGTTGCCGTCGGGGTCGAGGCGGTCGCCGACGAAGAGCATGTCGTCGAGGGGGATTCCGGTCGCCTCGACGAGCTTGTTCATGCCGTAGGCCTTGTCGATGCCGCGGTGAGTGATGTCGACCGAGGTGGAGCCGCCGGAGCGGACCTCGAGGTCGGGGATACGGGAGGCGACGGCCTCGCGCAGGCTGTTCTTCTTCTCGCCGGTGGGGTCCCAGGCCATCTTCGCCTCGAGGGGCGCCGACTGTCCGAGGGCCGAGAACGTGATCTGCGAGCCACGGTCCTCGAGGATGTCACCCCACGGATCCGCCTCCCAGAGGCCGAGGCGCTCCGCCTCTTCGCGAACGGCGGTGAGCGCGCGCTGCTTCTCGTCATCGGTGAGCGAGTGGGCGTACACGGTCTCGACGCCGGCGGGCGTGAGGAGGTAGTACTGGGTGCCGCAGGTGGGCATCAGGTGGAAGTGCGCGAGCAGCTCGGGGGAGGCCTGGGGCAGACGCTCGACCACCTGGCTGCGGAACTGCTGGAGCTGTCCACCCGAGATGATCGCCACTTCGACCTTGTCGGCGAGAGCGAGCAGCAGGTCGCCGATGCGGGGATCGATCGCCGACTTCGAAGGGGCGAGGGTGTCGTCGAGGTCGAAGGCGACGAGGCGGGGCGAGGCGTCGGACACGGTGCTCCTGAGCAGTGAGAGGTCGTCGCACGGAGGTGTCGCGTGCGGGCGGAGGGCGGCGTGGTGGGACGCCATACAGGGGTCAATTCTACTGGGGGTTCCCCCCAGCCTCGTCTCCGGTGGCCCGGGACGGGGATTGCCGTGAACGGCTCGCGCAAAGGTGCGAGAGACGCCGGTCGAGACAGGGGTCCGAGCTCGAGCCGGGGGCGCGCCGCGTCGAGGGTGCGCGGTCCACCTCACGCCGATGCAGAGAGGCCCCCCGCAGGAGCGGAGAGCCTCTCTGATGATGCAGTGGTCGGGGTGACAGGATTTGAACCTGCGGCCTCGTCGTCCCGAACGACGCGCGCTACCAAGCTGCGCCACACCCCGTTGCAACTTGAAAAGTCTACCCTGCTCGAAGCCGTGCTTCGAACCACGGAGCACTTTTCGCTCGAAACGGTGGGATGCCACAGGGGGGAGGGTCGGCGATGGACCGATGCCGCCCTCACCCCCGAGGCGGATCAGGCCAGCGCCGGCGCCGCCCCTCGACGCGCGCGCCGCCAGGCGAAGAACCCCGTTGCGATGGCGACAGCGGACAGGCCGCCGGCCATCAGCAACGGCGGCGCGGAGACCCCTGTCTGAGCGAGTGCCGTGGGAACCGACGGGGATGTCGGGGGTTCTTGTGGGATCAGGGCGACGGTCGTCGGAATGGGCGTCGAGACGAGGCCGGACGAAGGAGGAGAGGCCAGCTGCTCCGTCTGTGCGGGCGTGGCGAAGTGCTCCATCCAGGAGTAGTCGGGTGGGAAGTGAGCAACCGAGTCCGCGTCCTGCGACGAGCGCTCGATGCGCCACACGGCGGTGTAGACGCCCGGGCCGGGGAGCGTCGTGGTCGACGCACGATAGACACCGGCCCCGATCTTCGGATCGGTGCGGAGCTCGAGGTGCGCGACCGGGTCCAGATTGGTCGGGATCTCGGGTGCCTCGGCGGGGAAGGCGTTCGTCCGGTAGACGTCTGCCGTCGCACTGACGACGACGAAGGTCCCGTCGCTGTGGCGAGGCCAGACGCCGTCGCCCGCAGAGACGGTGACCTCGTCGACGTACCGGGCCTGAGAGTCGATCGTCGCCGAGGTCGCGATCAGCGGGGAGAAGCGCACGGGTCGCGGAGAGGCGTCTTGCGCCGTGACGGTGAAGGTGGTTGACCCGGCCGGCCCGGCAGACTCCTGCTGGCCCGGAGTGGAGTAGTACCGGATCGCCGCGGAACGCACCGTGAACGTGCCCGCCGCGCGAGTGACATACGGGCGCCCGCCGTCGGATGCCGTCGGCGGGGCGAGGATCGGGTACGTCACTCGTCCCTGGACCCCGCCGCGCTCAGAGCTCCCGGTGTCGGCGAAGACCGCATTCTCGAGTCGCAACGTCCCGACGGCGGTCGCGTCGACGTCGACCGTCACCGTTCCCCGCGTGGGTTCGTCTTCATCGGTCGACAGCGTGAGCGCACCTCCGACACGGGGGACGGGGATGTTCTCTGCTTCCGCGAGGAGTTGCAGGGTTCGCTCCTGGACTGCGCCGCTGTTCTCGGGGCTCGCCCTCCGCATGATGTAGTCGATCGCCTCGGCCAGATCGTTGCCACCGTAGCCCCAGGAGTGAAGTGTCGTCTCGCGATCGGCTATGGCCTTGACCGCCCATCCGACGCTCGCGGCTTGGATGGGATCATCGGTCTGGCCGTAGGTGGAGACGAGGTAGTTGATCGAGACCAGCTGCTGCGGGCTCAGCCCGTTCACGTCTCCCGTGTCACCGTGGTCGGTCGTCGTGCCGGTGGCAACGGGAAGGCCGGGGTGGATGCAGTACGTATGCACGTCTCCCACGCGCATGGAGCCGTGCCATCCGGTTCGGGAGAGCGGCGCCCACGTGCCGAAGCCCGTGCCGCGGTCGGCGGCGTAGGCCGCAGGGACGACGGCGACGCCGACGAGAACACCCGCCAGGGCCAGCGCGGTGGCGAACCGTCGAAGTGTCGAGGGTGGTCGATGCATGGGAATCCCTTTCAGTCGAGGAACTCGATCCTGGGGGAACGCCGACGTTGCCTGACGGCCGAGAGGGCCGATCCGTGAACGGATCGACCCTCTCGGCCGCTGTGCAGAAGCCGTCAGCGTGGCAGCAGCGTGAGCAGCGACGCCTCTGGTCGGCACGCGAACCGCACGGGCGCGTAGATCGAATGCCCCAAGCCCGCGCTGACATTCAACGGCACGGTACGCCCGTCGTGCGTCCACTCGCTGAGACCGCGCGCCTGATCGAGCGGGATGTCGCAGTTCGAGACCAGCGCCTCGCGGCGGAACGGCACGCGCACCTGCCCGCCGTGGGTGTGCCCCGCCAGAAGCACGTCGGCGCCGAAGTCGGTGAACGTGTCGAGCGTGCGCCGGTAGGGCGCATGCATGACGCCGAGCGCGAGGTCGGCGGCATCCAATCTCTCCATGACCGGAGGGATGAGCTCGGGGTGGTCCCACCTGCGATGGGCGTCGTTCACGCCGAAGGCCGTCACGCGGAGTCCGTTGACCTCGAGCGAGACGGCCGTGTCGTCGAGCATGTGCCATCCCAGATCGTCAGTGAAGAACCGATCGAGGGCGGCGACGTCGAGGTGCTTGTGAGCCGGCTGGTGCCCGGAGGGGCCGAGGAAATAGCGCAGGGGATTGCGAGGTGCCGGCTCCTGGAAGTCGTTCGAGCCGTGCACGACGAGGCCCGGGACGCCACGAAGGGGCGCGAACGCCGTTCGGATCCCGGTGAGGCCGTCGCGGTGGCCGAGGTTGTCGCCCGTGTTCACAACCAGATCGGGAGACAGCTCGGTGAGACGGGCCATCCACTCCTGCTTGCGGTGCTGCCAGGGAGCCATATGCGCATCGGAGACGTGCAGGATCCGGATCGGGTCGGCCCCCTTGGGGAGGACGCGCAGCGCGTGGTAGCGCACGGTGAAGAGGTAGCGCTCGATGCCCATCCCCCACACGGCGGCCCCGACAGCGGCCGCCCCCGCGACCCCGAGGGGTGCGAGGGCGGCCGTCACGAGAGGACGCGTCATCAGCACTTCTTCGCGACGATGGACAGAGCAATCGCGGTGCTCTTGTTCGTCGCGGTGTCGGCGGCGGGGTTCGTCGCCGTCACGCGGCCCTCATTCGGGGCATTGCCATCGGCCTGGCAGGCGCCGATCGACACGTTGGTGAATCCGGCCGCGTTCAACGCCGCCTGAGCTGCGGGAACGGTCTGCCCGCCGACGTTCGGAACCGTCGCCCCCTGCCCGTTACCGGGGCTGAGGATGATCTGCGAACCCGCGGGAGCAGTCGCCCCGCCCGGGTTCTGCGCGGCCACGGTGTCGGCACCCGACGGCGAGTCGACGGGGTCGCCGACGGTCACGCGGAAGCCCGCATTCTGGAGGGTTGAGGTCGCCGCGTCGATGCTCTGTCCGACGACGTTCGGAAGGTCGCGCTGTTGCGTACGCAGCAGATTCGACGCCGGGTCGGGGAACCGGTCGCCGCCGTAGATGTCGTCCGCTGCACGCTGCACGTCGCGAGCCAGTCGGTAGCGCAGGTCGCTCAGTTGGATGCGGTTCGCGTACTTACCGAACAGGGTGGTCGTTCCACCGTCCCAGTTGCCGACCCACACCGCGGTGGTGGTGTTCGTGGACGACTCGATCATCCAGGTCTCGTGCGCCTCGTGGGTACCGGTCTTGCCGAGCACCGGGGTGCCGTCGCCGGGGTTGGCGGCCGCACCGGTGCCGTTACCCGTCATGACGCCCTGCAGAGCGTAGGCGGCGGTCGCAGCGATCTCCGGGGTGAGTGCCGTCTCGCACTTCAGGTCGGGAGTGGGGCGATCCGAGCCGTCCGGCGCGGTCACCTTGTCGATGACCTTGGCCGGGCAGCGGCTGCCGCCGTTGGCCACGGTCGCGAAGGCGCCGGCCATCGCGATGGGCGAGATGTTGTCGCTACCGATGACCTCGTTCGCGTTCGCCATGGTGATCTCTTTGCCGTCACCGGTGGTGACGCCCATCTTCTTCACGACCTTGGCGATGTCGCAGAGGTCGAGCTCGGCCGCCATGGCGAGGTAGCCGGTGTTCAGGGAGTCGCGCGTGAACATCATCGGCGTGCCGACGTAGCCGCCGCTGTTGCCGAAGTTGTTGATCGTGTAGTTGCCTTGATTGACCCAGTTGCCGGCGCACGAGTTCGTCATGTTCGGCACGGGGCGCAGACGCCCGTTGAGCGTCTCGTTCAAGGAATGGCCCTTCTCGAGCCAATCGACGAGGGTGAACAGTTTGAAGGTCGATCCCGCGCTGAAGCCGATCGAGCCGCCGTTCGTCGAATCGCCCGCGAAGACGATCGAGTTGTACGAGGGGTCCGACTCGGCCAGGCTCGGGTCCTGCGTGAACTTCGTGTTCTGCGCGATGGCGAGGAGGCGGCCGGTCTTCGCTTCGAGGCTGACGGCGGTCGCCCCGAACTTCAGCTGGTCCATCGACGCCGGTGCGTTGTCGCTCATCGTCTTCTGCGCGGCATCCTGGACGTTCCAATCCAGCGTGGTCTGGATCGTCAGACCGTCTTGGCGCAGCGCGCGCACGCGGTCGTCGGTCTCCGCGCCGAAGGCGGGGTCGTTGAGGATCGTCGACACGACGTACTGGCAGAAGTACGGTGCCGCCGAAGAAGAGCAGCCCTGGTCGGTCGGGGTGATCTGCGGCGAGATCGGCTCGATCGCCGCGGCGACGTACTGCTCGTGCGTGATCTTTCCGTCGACTTCCATGCGGCTGAGCACGTAGAGCTGGCGGCCCTTGGTCTCGCTGTATCCGTCGGCCGCGTTGACGAGTTGCTCCTGCGAGATCTCGCCGTTGTCGCGCAGCGTGAAAAGCGCCTGGATCGTGCTTTGGTCGACGTCGTCGATCGACCCGTCGGGAGCCTTGTTGTAGGCGGTCTCGCCGTCGCTGATCGAGCCCTCGGGGCGGTCGATGCGGAAGCGGTTGGGGTTCTGCACCATGCCCGCGAGAACCGCCGCCTGGCCGACGCTCAGGTTGGCGGCCGGAGTGTTGAAGTAGTAGCGCGCCGCGGCGTCGATGCCGTAGGTGGTGCCGCCGAAGTTGGCGATGTTCAGGTAGCCGAGAAGGATCTGGTCCTTCGTGTACTCCTTCTCGAGCTGGATCGCGTACCGCATCTCCTGCAGCTTGCGCTGGTAGCCGGCGGCGCCGTCGGACTGCACAGCTTCGAGGGCGCACTTCTGCAGGGCCTCGTCGCGCGTCATCGCGGGCGTGGTGTCGGTCGCCTCGACGGCCTTGGCGTCGCGCTCGCAACGCTGCACGAGCACGTTCTTGACGTACTGCTGGCTGATCGACGATCCGCCCTGCGTCTCGCCGCCGGAGGCGTTGCTGAGCAGCGCGCGGGTCGTTCCGATGAGGTCGACGCCGCCGTGCTGGTAGTAGCGCGGGTCTTCCGACGAGAGGATCGCGTCGTACATGACCGGGTTGACCTGGTCGAAGGTGACAGGGGAGCGGTTCTGGTCGTAGAACTTCGCCAGCACCCGGTCGCCGGCCATCAGCGTCGTGGGCTGCATGAGCTCGTCGGGCTTCAGGTAGCTGGGCATGTTGTCGAAGACGGTGATCGCGCTGGAGGCAGCGGCACCGGAGACGGCGATGGCCGGCGTCACGGCAGCGGTGACCAGGAGTCCGGCGACCGCGCTCAGGCCGACGAGGCCGACGATGCCGCCGAGGGCACCGCTAGCCGTTCGTTTGTTCTCGGGCATAGGCTTGATGCTAAGCGACGTTGCTGGGCGATGCCTCGAAGGCGGGCCCTCGCGCGCGTACGCGTCCATCACCGCGCGCACGACGTTGCGCGCTCCGAGCCACCTCCGGGAGCCCGACATGACCACGTGGGAGTACCTCACCACTCCGCTGCTCATCCACAACACCGCCGCGATCCTCAACAACTGGGGCAAGCAGGGCTGGGAGCTCGTTCAGGTGGTGACCGGTCCGGAAGGCGGACTCGTGGCCTACTTCAAGCGCCCCACCGGCGGAGGCGCCGCCAACGCCGGCCTCGGTGCCGCCGAGACCGCCGCCCGTCAGTTCGAGGGCCAGCAGTGAGCGTCTCCGAGCGCCTCGCCGCCCTGGGCGTCGACGTTCCGGCGGTCGTCCCGCCCGTCGCCTCGTACATTCCCGCCACGCGTCACGGTGACCTCGTGTACACCTCGGGTCAGCTGCCCATGGTCCAGGGGGCCCTGCCCGCGACCGGCAAGGTCGGCGAGTCCGACGGACTCATCGCCCCCGCCGACGCGAAGGGCTACGCGCGCCAGTGCGCCCTGAACGCGATCGCCGCGGCCGCGGCTCTCGTCGGCGGCGTCGACAACCTCACCGGCGTGCTCAAGCTCACCGGCTTCGTGGCATCCGTCCCCGAATTCACCGGGCAGCCCGGCGTCATCAACGGCGCGAGCGAGTTCCTCGGCGAGGTGTTCGGCGAGGCCGGCGCACACGCGCGCTCCGCGGTCGGTGTGCCCGTCCTTCCCCTCGACAGCCCCGTCGAGGTCGAGGTGATCTTCACGGTCGCCTGACGACGATCCCGGATGCCGGCACCCCGGCCTCCACACGGAAGGGACGCTCCGGTCGCTCGGGGCGTCCCTTCCGTCGTTCTCGGCCGCGGGGGAACTCGGCTGATTCAGAAGTGAACGGGAGCAGGATTCCCCCGTGACCTCCTCTTCCGGCGTGGGCGGCCCGTCCTCCCCCGAGAACGCCCTCCTCGCTCCCTCGCCCTCCATCCGGCGCGCCGTCGTGTGGGCCGTCTGCACCGTGCTCGCCGTGATCGCGGTGGGATTCCTGCTGCGGTTCGTTCCGCTCGATGTGGCCTTCTCCGACGCGGTGCACCACCTTCACGCGCCCGTGCTCACACAGGTGGCCGAGGCGTTCTACCGCTCGCTCAAGCCGCTGCCCGCCGCGGGCATCATGATCGTCGCCACGGTCGCGGTCGGCCTGCTGACGCGACGGTGGCAGGTCGCGGTCGCCTTCTTCGGTGGGGTCGCCGTGACCTGGGGCCTCGCGGAGGCCGCGAAGCTCGTCGTCGCCCGACCGCGCCCTGGCATGTCCGAGGCCATGACCCAGGCCATCGGCGCGACGGCCGACCCCTCGTTCCCGAGCGGTCACGTGGCGTTCACGGCATCCTTCGCGGCGGTCCTGATCTGCGCACTGTGGTCGACGCGTTGGCGGGCGCTCGGAATCGTCGTGGGCGTCGTTCTGGTCGTCGGAATGTCGGTGTCGGTCGTCGTCATCGGCGTGCACTACGCCGGCGACGCTCTGGCGTCGATCGTCTGGGTGGCGGGGGTCTACCCCGCCGTGCGGGCCGTCGGCGCTGCGGTGGTGCCCCGCGTGGACGCACTCGTGACGCGCCGGCTGGGCACTGCCCGCTCGGGTCGCGGGACCTCGATCGGCCGCTGATTTCGTTGGCGAGTCGATCCCGGATGCCGTGAGTTCCGGCATCCGGGATCGGACCTCACTTCACCTGGGCGCTGATCACGCTCATGACGGCGGTGTCGGCGAGCGTGGTGGTGTCTCCGACCTCGCGGCCCTCGGCGACGTCGCGGAGGAGGCGGCGCATGATCTTGCCCGAGCGGGTCTTGGGGAGCTCGCCGACGATGTAGACATCGCGGGGACGGGCGATCGGGCCGATCTGCTGTCCGACCCAGGTGCGCAGTTCGTCGCCCAGACCCTCGACGGGGTGCTCCTTCAGGTAGCGGCTCTTGATGATGACGAAAGCGACGACCGCCTGGCCGGTGGTCTCGTCGCTCGCCCCGACGACGGCGGCCTCGGCGACCCCCTCGTGGCCGACGAGGGCGGACTCGATCTCGGCGGTCGACAGGCGGTGGCCCGAGACGTTCATGACGTCGTCGACGCGGCCGAGCAGCCAGACGTCTCCGTCGTCGTCGAGGCGCGCGCCGTCACCGGCGAAGTAGTACCCCTTGTCGGCGAACTTGTCCCAGTAGGTCTCGCGGTAACGGTCGGGGTCGCCCCAGATGCCGCGCAGCATGCTCGGCCACGGTTCGGTGACCACGAGAAGGCCGCCGCTGCCGTTGCCGACCGGTTCGCCCTGCTCGTCGACGACGGCGATCGAGATGCCCGGGATCGGGACCTGGGCGGAGCCGGGCTTCGTCTCGGTGACGCCGGGCAGGGCCGAGATCATCATCGCCCCCGTTTCGGTCTGCCACCACGTGTCGACGATGGGGGCCTTGTCGGCGCCGATGATCTCGCGGTACCAGATCCAGGCTTCGGGGTTGATGGGCTCGCCCACCGAACCGAGCAGGCGAAGCGACGACAGGTCGAACTTCTGCGGCACGTCGCGTCCGATCTTCATGAACGAACGGATCGCGGTCGGCGCCGTATAGAAGATGGTCACGCCGTGCTTCTCGATGAGCTCCCACCAGCGACCCGGGTGAGGAGTGTCGGGGGTGCCTTCGTAGAGCAGCTGTGTCGCGCCGTTCGCAAGAGGACCATAGGTGACGTAGGTGTGTCCGGTGATCCAGCCGATATCGGCGGTGCACCAGTACACGTCCGTTTCTGGGTGCACGTCGTGGACGACGCGGTTGGTGAACGCGGCCTGGGTCAGGTACCCGCCCGAGGTGTGCAGGATGCCCTTCGGCTTCCCCGTGGTGCCCGAGGTGTAGAGGATGAAGAGAGGGGTCTCGGCGGGGAAGGCTTCGGCCTCGTGGTCCGCGGAGGCCTTCGGAACCACGTCGTGCCACCAGAGGTCGCGGCCGTCCGCCCAGTCGACCTCGTTGCCGCCGCGCTTGACGACGAGCACGTGCTCGACGGTCTCCTGCTCGCCGGAGCCGTTGCGGTCGGCGAGCGCCTGGTCGACCGCCGGCTTCAAAGGCGAGACCTTGCCCTTCCGCCACCCGCCGTCGGCGGTGATGACCAGCTTGGCGCCGGCGTCGTCGATGCGCGCGCGCAGGCTGTCGGCCGAGAACCCGCCGAACACGACGGAATGCACGGCGCCGATGCGTGCGACCGCCAGCATGGAGGCGATCGCCTCGGGGATCATCGGGAGGTACAGGGCGACGCGGTCGCCGCGCTCGATGCCGAGCTCGGTGAGGACGTTCGCCAGGCGCTTCACCTCGTCGGTGAGTTCGGCGTAGGTGACGTTGCGCTGATCGCCCGGCTCGCCCTCCCAGCGCAGAGCGATGCGGTCGCCGTTGCCGGCCTCGACGTGCCGGTCGAGACAGTTGTAGGCGACGTTGAGCTCCCCGTCGGCGAACCACTCGGCGAACGGGGGAGTGGACCAGTCGAGCACCTGGGTGAAGGGCTTGTGCCAGTGCAGTTCGCGGGCCTGATCGGCCCAGAAACCCTCACGGTCTGCCGCCGCGCGCTCGTAAAGATCGTGCTGGGCGACGGCCTGGGCGGAGAACTCGGCCGACGGCGCGAACCGGCGGGTCTCGTTGAGGAGGTGGTCGATCTGGCTGCTCATCGCGGCGCTCCTTCGCGTTCACGGACCCGCGCACCTGCGCGCGGCGTCCTCACCCCGGTCACGCTAGCGACCCCCTCCGACACCGGCCACCTCCGATAGATGGGATCTCCGACGGTGGGAAACAGGTGATATATCGCAATGAATAGGTCGGGTTGAGTTGGCCGGACTCACCTGCACGCGTACTCTAGCTAGCGCCCGAACATCGCTTCCGGCACTCGCGTCGGGGGGAGCCCCCCAATTTTTCCCCGGCGCGTGGCGGCATCCCTCGCCCCCCACTGTAGGGATGCCGCCCCCTTCTTTTTCCGGCGGAGTTCCTCCCCGATGACGATTCGAGCGACGTTCTCGTCGCTCGCTCCTCCACAGGTGGGGATCTTCGCGGCGAATCCACTGATCGCTTCTGCGGGCCCGCGGATCGATCCGGCCTGACCCTACGGTCGTCGTCGTGACCTCCCTCGCCCCGCCCTGCAGCGGCCTCGACCCCGCGACAGTCGACGCCCCCGACCCGGCGGTGGCGTTCCTGCGTCCGTTCCTCGACGACCCTCGCGTGACCGATCTCTTCGTCAACGGCGATCGGGGGCTCTTCGTCGATCGCGGTGACGGCATCGAGCACGTGCCTTCGTGGCGGGCGTCCGAGACCGAGGTCCGCCGCCTCGCGGTCCGCCTCATCGCGCTCGGCGGGCGGCACCTGGACGACGCCACGCCCTGCGTCGACGTCCGGCTCGATCGGGGCGTGCGAGTACACGCCGTGCTCGCCCCCGTGGCCGCGAGCGGCACGAGTATCTCCGTCCGCGTGCCGGCGTTCGCGCGGCCCGACCTGCAGGCTCTCCAGCGCGCGGGGATGTTCTCAGCGCGCCAGCGGGACAGGCTCGAACGTCTCGTCGATCGACGCGAGAACACCCTCATCGCCGGCGCGACGGGCGCGGGCAAGACCACGCTCCTGGCTGCTCTGCTGTCGCGGGTGCCATCGACCGAGCGCATCATCACGATCGAGGAGGTGGCGGAGTTGCACCCCGACCACCCGCATCACGTCGCGCTCGAGGCGCGGCAGGCCAACATCGAGGGCGCCGGCGGCATCTCCCTCTCGCGGCTGGTCAGGGAGGCCCTGCGCATGCGTCCCGACCGGCTGGTGCTGGGGGAGTGTCGCGGAGAGGAGATCCGCGAACTGCTGATGGCGTTGAACACCGGGCACGACGGGGGAGCGGGGACGCTCCACGCGAGTAGCCTCGTCGACGTCTCGGCGCGACTGGAAGCCCTGGCAGCGCTCGCCGGAATGGATGCCGAGACCTGCGCGCGGCAGAGTGCCGGGGCCATCGACGCCGTCGTGTACGTCGAACGGATCGCCGGGCGACGTCGCGTCACCGGGTGGGGACGACCCGTCGTGCACGAGGGGCGTCTCCGAATCGAGCCGGAGAAGTGGACGTGAGCGCTCACGGCTCGCGGACGCCGCATCTTCGCGCGCGACGCGACCCTCGGACCGCTGATCCGATCGAGACGGTTCTCCGCCTCGCCGTCCTGCTGTCCGGGGGAACAGCCCCGACGTACGCGTGGAGATACCTGGCAGAGGGCGGCGACCCCACGCTGAGCGCGGCAGCCGACGCCGCTGCCCGTGGGGCGGATGTCGGTGCCGTCCTCCGGGCGGCGGGTGAGTCGTGGAGCGGGACCGCCGCGATCTGGAGCGTGGCCGTAGCCACGGGAGCGCCCCTGTCCGATGCCCTGCGCTCGGTCGTGGGCGCCCTCCGTGACGCGGTGGAGGTTTCGGCCGACATCCGCGTCGCTCTCGCGGAGCCGGTCGCCACGGCCCGGCTCCTCGGGTGGCTTCCCCTCGTCGGCATCCCTCTGGGCGGTCTTCTCGGCTTCGACCCCGTCGGTGTTCTGCTCCGGGATCCGCTCGGGCAAGGATGCCTCGCCCTCGGGCTCGGCCTGATAGGTGCAGCGTACGTCTGGATGCGCAGGCTGTCCCGCCGGGCCCAGCCCCCTCCGGTGATCCCGGGACTCGAGGCCGAGCTCTGGGCGGTCGCCCTTTCGGCTGGCGTGTCGATCGACCGGGCCCGCGGACTGATCGAAGGTCTGGGCGTCGGCACGATGAACCGCACCGCCGTCGCCGAGACGCTGGACCTGGCGACCCGAGCGGGAGTGCCCGCGGCCGAACTCCTGCGGGGGGACGCGTGGATCGCGCGGTACCGGTCCCGAACCGACGGTCGGGTGGCTGCGGCGAGACTCTCCACCCGCCTGCTCGTGCCGCTCGGGCTCTGCACGCTGCCGGCGTTCCTGCTCATCGCCGTCGTCCCTGCCGCGCTCTCGGTCCTCCGCTCCACGGCACTGCCGTGACCTCGATCGTCCACACAGAAGAAGGAGTAGTTCCATGATCCGATCCCCTCGACCCGTCTCGAAGCGCGGCCCCGTCGATCTGCCGCCCTTGACCAGCGCACGCGCGGGCGCCCTGTTCCTCGACGAGCGGGGCGCGGCGACCGCCGAGTACGCCATCGCGACCATGGCCGCCGTTGCGCATTTCTGACAGACTGGCTTGCATGAGCCTCCGAGCTGCCATTTACGTGCGACAGAGCGTCAAAGAAGAGCAGGGCATCGCTCAACAAGTCCGCTCGTGCCGCGCGCGACTCGCGGCGGAGGAGTGGGCCGAGGTCAAGGTCTACGACGACAACGACACGAGCGCCACGAAGGATCGCGGTGTGGGCACTGCGTGGGACGAAATGCTGGCCGCAATCGATGCAGGCGAGATCGATATTGTCGTGGCAACAGAAACGACCCGACTGCTGCGGCGCGTCACCGACGTACTCGCGCTGACTGATCGCGACGTGAGAGTGGTGACGGTGCGCGACGGCATCGACACGAGCGCGACGATGGGCAAAGCCGTGCTCACGATTCTGGTGGCTCTGGCTCAGGCTGAGATCGAACAAAAAGAGGCTCGCGCGCTGCCCTACCGCATGGCACGTCGCGAGGAGGGGCACCCCTGGCCGGGGCTGGTCCCGTTCGGCTACTCCTGGGTGCCGAAGTTGCATCGCGACGAACGCGGAACCCGCTACGCAATCGCGCCCAAGGAGGCGGAGATGGTTCGCTACCTGTCGGCGGAGTTGCTGGCCGACGTGAAGCTCGGCACCGTCGTAGCTCAGATGAATGAGAAGGGCTGGACCACGCGCGAGGGCGCGCGATGGACCACGACGACGGCCCGCCGCGTGCTGCTCTCCCCATTTCAGGCCGCATTGCTGCCGCCTAAGACTCCCGAGGGAGCGAAGTACGACGCGCGAGCTATCGACATGACTAAATGCACTGAGGGGGCGTGGGAGGCCATCCTGACGCCGGACGCGGTGCTTGCCGCCCGGCACATCCTCATGAACCCGGCGCGACGTTCTCACGACGGCAACACGCGAGCGAAGTGGATGCTCACGGGCATCGGCAAATGTGGACACTGTGGTGCTGCTATTCGGAAGTGCTCGGTGCGGCAGGCGGGCGAATGGGTACGGGGCTGGCGTTGCACCCCGGGATGCTTTCAGCGGCCTGCAGCGCTCATCGAGGCGTACATAACGGAAGCTGTCGTGGCGCTGCTCAGTGCGCCGGGGTTGCTGCAATGGACTCCCGAGCCTGAGGCTGATGTGGAGGCGCTACGCGCCCGGCTGGCGGTGCTCGACGGCGAGCGCCAGGAAGCAGAAACGATGTGGGCTGAGGGAGACGTTTCGACGACCGCCTACCGGGCTCGTATTGCCAAGCTGTCCCCGCGGATTGCTGCGGCCCGTGCGGCGCTGTCTGCCGCGCTCCAGGCCGACCCTCTCGCCGAGATTGTCACGACGGACGATGTGCGCGGCATGTGGGAGTCGCTAGAAGAGGGAAGGCGTCGAGTGATTCTCGGAGCGCTCGTGTCGCAAGTTGAGGTGTACGGCGTCGGGGCCGGTCGCAAGCTGACCACCGTCGAGGAGGTTGCGGGCACCGTCGCCATGAGGTGGCGTCGGATGGAGCACCGCGTGTCGCTGGATTCCGCCCGCTCTGCGGGGAAGGGGGCTCGTCCGCTCGTGCCTGTAGATGCCCGCGACGGCATCGCCGCTGCCCTGCAGGTGAGTTGATGGTGCGCCTTAGTCGTTACCGGGGGGTAGATTCTTCGCATGCCTCGTGAGAACACCACGACGCACGACAGTCGGTTTGCTGCTGAATCCGACCTCGCTCCCCACGTGGAGGCCTGGCTGCAAAGCATCGGAAGCTCCTGCGTTGGCCGTGAGGTCGAAGTAGGTTTCGGCATCCCCGATCTCGTCGGCGGCGTCGGCAGCCGCAGCTCCTTGCGGAACCGGCGACGCCAATCGCGCCCCATCTTGCAACCGCTCCAACTTGCAGTGCTGGAGTACTGCCGAACGGCTCGCACCGAGGATGAGCTGCGCAAGTGGTACGGCGGCAGCAACTCCGAGTTGTCGAGGCGGGGCCTGCGTCCTCTCCTCGATAATGACTTGCTCACCCTGCGGAATGGCAAATTTCGCAGTCGAGTGGCACCGAAGGACCCATTCGAGCGGCTCGTGGCGGTAGAGCTGAAACTCTCGGACGTGACCCGCGGTCTCGCACAGGCCCATGCGTATCGTGCATTCGCTGAGGCTGCATACCTGGCGCTCCCGGCTCATCGGGTCTCGCCTGCCGTGATGGAGCGCGCCAGGACTATCGGTGTCGGTCTGCTCGCTGTCCACCTCGGCTTGGTGGAAGAAGTCGTGGAGCCGGACATTCGCTCGCACGCCACTTCAAAGCGTCGTCGGATGGCGAGTGAACATACGCTTGCCGCCGCGGAGGACCGGGACAATCGGCAAGCCGGTGCCCCCGCGGCGAACATGCGCGGCTAGTTGAGCGTTGCCGTCCAGCTAGCCAAGAATCCCGGACCTTCGCTCGGGAGACGGGTGGGTGGAAGCACGCGATACGCCTCCGAAGCACCGCTGATCCAGTCGCGCAGGGTCGCGATGCGCTGACCCGTCGGGAGCGCATCCAGACGCGAAACTTGCTGCTGCTGCGCATAGATGTTGTGCCGGTTCAGCAGGATGCGGTCCTCCGTGCTCAGCTCCTCCAGGTCCGGGTTCGACATGAACAGCTGTAGGGCGTACGGAGTATTCAGCTCCACAAGCTCCGGCTCCGTGGCGCGCATGAGCACGTAACTCGGCACCGTGATGTGGTTCAGCAGCTGTGGGACGTAAATGCGGTCAATGGCGGAGCCGCCCCCCGGCTCGACGGCTTCGGGGGGCGGGGTCATGTTCATGAGATTGCCGCTCACGCCACTACCCCATCCTTGCGCTCCGAGAGCGAGCAGCAGTAGCCCGCTACTGGCGCGCTTGCCGACTACAACGGGTACGGCGGCTTCGCGGAACACGGTCAATAGCTCGTGTAGCCCCGCAAGCACCTCAACATCAGCCAGAGGCCCCAGGGGTGGCTGGTTCGTGGCAATCAGCAGATAGAGCGCCTTCATCGGCTGCCCCGTGAGCTGGTTAAGCAGCGTGTTCCGGTATTGCTGGTTCGCCAGCCATGAGGAGTGAACTGCTACGCCGGTCCAGATCTCGGCGCGGTTCTCCTCGGAACGGGCTGCCATCAGCTCCTCGTATTTTGACGCACACGCCAGCGTCTCCGTGACCCAGCTTCCCGAGCCCTCACCGGCGAAGAAATACGGCGAGATGACGACGTCCGGCCTCGGTTCCATGGACTGATCGAGTACGGCTTGGCACCACTCGGTCCGCGCATCATCGTCGCTAAAGCCCGTCAGTACCGGAGCGTCGCCGTATGGGAGCCGCCGGAATCCGGCAGGCCGAGCTTCGCGGGGGCTCTGTACAAAATGGGTGACGGGATCAAGAATTGCGTTGGCGTCGGCCTCGTGGGCTGCAGTAAAAAACTCTTCTAAGCGTGACGTTGCGCGGCTATCCACGATCACCCCGGCAGGCCGCAACGCACTGAGGTAGCCGTTCTCAGCGAAGTTCTTCACCTGGGAGATGTTGACGAAGAAGCGTTGCGGGGAGCTGTCGGGAGCCTCAGTGTTCTGGAGTGCCAAGATGGCGCGGTCCAGATCCGCTAGGAGGTCTTGTGGGCGCAGGTAACGCTTGTACGGCAGCTTCTCCAACATGCGTTCGACGACGTCTGCCGCTACCTGCGGGATGCGATTGTCCACGGACCGGATGGGCTGATGCGCACGCGTGGCGGGCGCAACCCACCTGTCCATCAGATTGGGGGCGTAGAAGGGCTGAACGTTTGTCAGAAACAGATAGCCGAGCGCTCCGATCACGAACTGATCGCTACGCCAGTCGCCGTGCGTTGGAGAGGTCTTGACCTGCTCGGGGCTCATCCACCCCGGAGTTCCTGGTGTGGGCAATTCCGTCAGGGTCTCGTCGTCTACATGGCGAGCTAAGCCGAGGTCCACAATCACCGGGACATTGTTCGGCTGAAGCAGGATGTTCCCTGGGCTCAGGTCGCGGTGTGCCGTGCGCTGTTCCCATATTGCGGAGGCGGCGTCTACCAGTGCCCGAACTAGTTGCAGTGCCTCCATGACATCAAAGACTTGGCCACCCCCGAGGGCTTGACGCAGTGAGTGGCCCTGAACGAAGGCCATCTTGATCCACTTGTATGTGACGCCATCGTGCTCATGATCGCCATGGTCTATGAACTGCACCACGCCGGGGTGGTTTACGCGGCGCAGTGCGTCGAGTTCGCGTTCAACTCGCGCGGCCTCGGACAGCCCAGGGTCAATAACTTTTAGCGCGTATGGTTGACCATCGCCCTCCACTTTGAAGGTGCACGCGAAGCCTCCTGTTCCGAGATGACCCAACGACGCGGTGTCGGGAATGATCTGGCGTGCGATTACTTCAAGAGTGTCTTTATCTGCCGACATGTAATGCTTTCCCCCCTGGTTGCTGCTTTGCAGGCCCGAGCCCCGTCGGACAGCACGAAGCTAACGCATTGTTCGAACGGCTCGTCAACGGCGCACCGTGTCCTGGGGTGAGTAGGTGGTTGGCTGGCAAATACGTGAATCATGCGCGGTAACCCGCGCGCACCCGGCTTGTTGCGCCGTATCCTCATGAGTCACGAACTACGGAGCTGGGGGGCAAGCATGGTCGTCGCTAAAGTCACGCGCCCGCGAGAGGGTGACGCCATCGTGCGTATCCCGTACTTTCAGGGGCACAGTAATGAGGCCCTTGTGCGTTCAATTCTCCCGAACCGCGCACACGTGAGCCGCGGGCTGAGGTCCGGCGACTGGCTCGTCTCGCGGAAGCAGATTGGCGTCATTGTCGCGGGGCTGATGGCGGTGCCGGACATCGAGGACATCGAACTTGTGTTGTACCAGGGCCGCGAAGGAGGATGCGCCAGCGCCTGTTACTACGGCAGCGACAGCGACGAGGCAATCCTGCTATGCGAGTGCGCGTGCATCGGCCTGAATCACGGCACGGGGAGCCCGCCCGCTGGTTCGCGACATGTGGCAACGTCGGGCGGGGCTGGCGAGATCTACCGCTATCCCGGAGGCCTCCGACGTGTCATGTATAGCCAGCTGCGGTCTGAGTTCAGCTAGATCAACGGCAAGGCCTGAACTAGGTATCACCAGCCGAGTACAGCGGCGTTCATCATGGCCGTGCGGATCGACCCGGGCTACTTGGTCGAGTTCGCGACTGCGCCGCTGCCGTGCTGGATCGACAGGGCCGTCTACCGGAGCGGGACGCCGCCTAGACGCCAGGAGGCCTCTAATCTGCACTGTGCGCCTCGCTGAGGGACTAGAACGGCTCGTGTATCTACTTGGTCGGGGCTTGCTGCAAGATTCGGTAGACGGACGCGCGACTGACGCCGGTTAGCTTGACGATCTCCGCAACGCTGCGCCCCTTCGCCTTCAACTTGCGCACCTCGCGCAAGTTCGCGTCAGTCATAGCCGTGCGGGGGCGTCCTGTGACCTGCTCCCCGTCCTTCGAGCGCGCGGCCTTCGCGGCGCGGGCCTCTGCGACGCGCTCGGCGTTCATTGACCGCTCCCATTCCGCGACGTGGGTCATGACCGCGCGCACTAGCTTGCCGGTCGCGCCGGA
Organism: Microbacterium sp. 16-032; assembly: GCF_041079455.1. NCBI lineage: Bacteria > Bacillati > Actinomycetota > Actinomycetes > Micrococcales > Microbacteriaceae > Microbacterium > Microbacterium sp. 16-032. Next base: position 160,422 of record NZ_JBFYGQ010000004.1, read on the forward strand.
GAAGTCTTCTCCCGGCTTCAAGCTCTTGACGGTGATGCCTTGGTCTTCGAGGTCGGCCAGGGTGGAGAGGACGTGGAGTGCGCTACGGCCCAGCCGGTCCATGCTCGCCACGACGATGGTGTCGCCCGCCCGCACGCGGCTGAGGAGGTCATCTAGCCCGGGGCGTGACTGGCGAGCCCCCGAGATCTTGTCCTCGAAGATGTCGGCGCGGTCGATGCCTCGCTCTGTCAGCGCATCGACCTGGCGGTCATTCGTCTGAGAAGTGGTGCTGACGCGGGCGTACCCGAACGTCTTGGAGGTCATGTTCTCGGTCACGTCTCACACTGTATCTGTTACTCACCTTATGAGACAAGTAACAGAGACAACTTCTGAGGCATTTGCAACCGTCGCAAGCAGTTCGTTCGGTGATCACCCGCGTCCGTCTCAGATCCATGGAATTGAGACGACCCCCGACCTCGGATGGAATCGGGGGCCGTCGCACCTGGGCCGTTCGCGTGACCAAGAGGCCCAGGGGTCGAGGCCGCACCCCGCCCGGGGTGGCTACTTTCATGAAGGACACTTTCCGTCGTGGGCGGGGTGCGGGGTTGAGGGTGCCGCCCCCGGGATGCCCCAGACTCCGTGTTGACGCGCCAACGTCGCGGTTCTGGCGAGTGCCCGGGGGCGGCGAGGGGCTGGAAAGGGACAGCCCCAGCTAGGTGGGGCCGTCGTCGTCTGCCGGTGAACCAGACCGGCCCCGAGAAGGTGGGCGACGACGACGGCCCCGGCCCTGGAGCACGTCGGCTTATGCTCCAGGGCGGTCTGTGTTGAGTTAGGGGGTGGAGGCGAAGTACGACCGCCGCAGGGGTGCCTGGACGGTCGCGGGCACGCTGATCTCTTGACCCCGGGGGCTGAAGCAGTACACGGTGCCCCCGGTGAGCAGGTAGGTGAGTCCGGAGGGGCCAGCGGCCAAGGTCGCGTCGTCTGGGGCTCGGAGGGTGAGTGCGCCGATGCGGATTGCTTTGGGGCCGGTCGGCACGGTGACCCGATCCAGGAGGCGAGGGTGGGTGTCGGTCACGTTGCGACCTCCTGGGCGTCGGCATGGGCTGTCAGAAGGCGAGCGAGGTCATGCACCGAGAGGACGGCGAGAGCGTCGGCGCTCGTCCCCTTCCGCTCGTACCTGTTGACTAGCACGACGGGTCGGTCGTCGCTCGCCTCTCGGGCCTTCTGCTGTGCCTGGGCGAGGCTGTGGCCCACGCGCGCCAGGGTCTGCGCGGAGGTTGAGATCCAGGCGGCGGGGGTGTCGAGGTCGGGGGTCCCGTCGCCCGTCGTCGGCGTCGTGGCGATGTTCTCGTAGTCCAGGAGGCGGTGCGCGAGCCGTCGCGTTGACTCGTGCTTGGCGCGGTCGTTCATGGCTCAGCTGCTCGCGTAGGTGTGGCGACCGTGGGCCTTGCGGAGAGCGGCGTCCTCGGCCAAGCGGCGCTGCTGTGCGAGGTCGGTGTACTCGAAGCTGATGGAGGGCGTCTGAGGCTGCTTCCCGAACTTCTCGCGGACCTGTTCCATCGCCCGCTGGCGGTCCTCGGGGTCCACGTGAGCGAGCGCGATGCGGCGCGCGTCGTCGTGCATGACCTGCCAGACCGGATCTCCGACCTTCAGCCACGGGGTGACATCGTGCGTTCCCCGGAGAAGGCGAACCTCCCCCCAGCGCCGGATCTGCTCGTCCTGGTCGGCGGCGAGGTCAAGGAGCCACGACTGGTAGGTGATCGTGTCGGCGGTCACGGTGAACACGTCCGAGCGCTTGTAAACGTACGAGGGCGTCACGATTGGGATGCCCGTGTTGATAGACATGCCCCCACACAGCACGGTGACCTTCTCGCCCGGGGTCCAGGGGCCGGTCGGGGTGGTGTCGGTCGCGAGGTCGTCGTACAGGTCGTCGTCGTAGTTGTCGTCGCTCATGATGTTCTCCTAGTCGGGGGTGTTCGACGTGCGGCGTGGGCGGGTCAGGGCGTCGATCTGCGGCAGGTAGCTCGCCGCGATGTCGTCGGTAGTCATGCGGGCCTGCTGTGCCGTCTGGCGGGCGGTGTCGGCGCGCACGCGATCCTGCCCCAGCTGCTCGCCGGTCATGGGGTCACCGCCTCGGAGTCGTCGGCGCGGAGGAGGGCCGCCACCTCGGGGAGGCCGTGTGCCTCGGCGTGACTGGCCAGTTCGGGGGCAAGCTCGGGATGAGCGTCCACGAGCGCGTCGAAGGCCTTGGTGAGCCGGTAGGCGCGGCGGCGGGCGTCCTTGGCGGCGGCGATATCTGCCTGGATCGAGTCGGCGTCCAGCCCGAGGTCGCGGAGGGTTCCGATTGCGCGGAGGGCTGTGTCGGACACCTGCGCGCCGAGGCGGTTGTTCCCCCGGGAGTACTCGTGCTCGGCGGCGGTGCGAGCCATGCGGAGGAGATCTACCGTGCTGTCGATGAGCCCCAGGGCGGCGGTGTCGGGGTCGATCACGATCAGGCGGGCGGCGTCGTGACCGGCGCGGCGGTGTCGGCCCAAGGCGTCCACCGAGACACCGAAGCGCTCCGCGATGCTGACGAGGGTCTGACCACTCGACAGGGCCTCACGGATCGATGCGGCGTGCTCGAAGCTGCAGATCGAGCACACCGGCGCGCCGTCCGCTCGGGTCTGAATGGTTCCCATGCCATGTCATATCGGCCTCCGGCGCGCTCAGACCTGCGCAATATGCGGAAAGTTTTCGAGATTGTCGCCCTCAGGTGTGAGTCAGCGGCCAGTTGCAGCTAAAGGCCGTTGACGCTGTTGGCACGTATGAGCGGTCCAGGGGGTCAGCTGCGGGCTTTTCGGAGGGTGCCGCCCGTGCCCTGGAAACGTCGGCCCACGGACGCGGCTTCGATCTCCGCCCACAGATCGGCGGCGTCGGCGTCCCCGGTAGCTGCGCGCCGGACAATGCTTCCCGGGGTCACGCTGTGCTCGGGGCTCGCGATCATTCCCTTGGTGGCGTAACGGAGGGCGCGTCCGCTCGTGCGGGTGACCTTGGCCAGGATCTGCACGTCCGCCTCGGCGTAGTGACCTAGCTGGGTCGCCATGGTGGCCCAGCGGCTCGCGCTGTCGGTCTGCAACCTGTCGTAGTCGGCGGGACTGAGGGTGTTTCTAGAAAATAGGACGAACACCAGGTGAGGGTGCCAGCCGTTAACGGTGCGGGTGAGTTCCATACTCCAGCGCCAGCCGTCGATCTGGGAGCGGAGCCAGTGGCTCCCAACCCATCGGGACCGGAGCGCGTCGAGATCGTCCCAGAGGTCCACAAGGGGCGCGGCTGGGGTGCTAGCCAGGCTGAGGGTCAGCGTCATGATCTCGGCGTAGTCGGCGGAGAGATCGTGCAGGATCGCGGCCCGCCCGTTGGCTCGCTGTCGCGAGCACGAGGGGCAGAGAGCGTGATCGCACCGATTCCACTTGTGATGCTGCTTCAAGTAGACGGTGCCGCACGACCTCAGCTTGGGGAGAGTTGAGAACTCAGAGATGAAGTGCTTGATCTCCAGGGCGTCAGAGAGCGTGTTTTGTGTCTCTAGTGAGCAATCAAGAGAGAGCGACGGGTCGGTGAAAGCCTCGGGCAACGGGGCGTCGAACGAAACGCGGACGGGTGCGCGCAGGGGTACGCTGGCCATAGCAGGACTCCAGCGAGAGCCGCCCGTTTGATTGGTCGTCAGGGGCGGCTTTCGCCATGAATGGGGCAGAGGGGAACTCTTGGGTTCCGCGCTTCGGCCCTTGCCCAGCTGGAGTCACTGCTGCGTGCTGGGGAGGTGCGGCCCCGGGTCGCGCTCGCCGGGGTCCTGCCCCACACCATACGCCCCTAGAGATGTCAGCTCAGCCAGGCAGCGCGTTGGGCGACACCCGCGCCCGTGGGCGCTGGATCTCGGACCGCGCTAGGCGACAGTCCGACCCCACTTCGTCACGACCGTTTCCTCGGGACGATCAGACGAATAGCCCACGCGGCGCAGGCGATGAGCAGAACTATGGCAGCCACAGTCAGGAGCGGCACCCATTCGTTCTCGATCTGCGGAGTGATCACCCCGATGAGGAACGAGAGAACAGCACCCGCGACGATGCCGAGGACCCCCCACTTCCAGGGGCTGACGTGTGTATCGGTCTCCGGGTAGAGGGCTTCCGTTGCTTTTTCGACGTCGGGAACGTCAACAGCGCGGGCATTTCGCTTGCCCGCTATGTCAACAGCTTTGACGCCGACTCGTTGAGTGAACGTGTCCGTCCGAGCCGAAAGCGCGAATTGCGCTGCGTTGAGAAAGAGCTGGACGGACGAATCAGCCTGGATCGCGCTGTTGATAGCGTCAATCGGGGCTTGACTGAACCCATCGGGAGCAGAGATCTCCTCCCGGTTCGCTATCTGAGGCGAACGGGGCGTGGAAGCATCAGTCATCGCGCTGCTCCTCTTCGCCGGGCAGCTTATCTATCTGAGACCGTCGCTCATGTAGGAGGTCGCTTAGCTGCGTGAGGTGGCGACTGTTGTCGTTGTCACCGATGGACAGTGCTTCTAGAAGACTTTGTTGAAGCCGCCTGAGCGCCCTGATGTCCTCTGTGACCTCAGGCGACGAGGCCTTATCAAGGTCCACCTCTAGCTGATCGAGGGCTCGCAAGCTAGCACCCGCCAGGTGTACTGCCCGGTTCCGCCCTTCTGAGCTGACTGCAAACTCGTACTTCAGCTCCGTCTCCCTGAACTGAAGCTGGTCGAGCATCACGCGCTGTTCCCGCTCTGACGCGCGCGTCCTCAGGAGTGAATAGAGAAGAGTGAGCCCGGCTAGGACCGCGCTCAGAGACGCGGCTAGACCCGACAACAGCGGGTTGAAGGTATCGACCATAGGCCAGACCATATCGGGGGTCAGCTCACTGTCCTCCGCTTCGTCGGAAGCACTCATGTCCAAAAGCCGCGACGGCAGCGGCTGTCGCCTTCGCGGGCCTGCTCGTGATGATCATGCGCAGCGACGAGGTGCGGGGGATCCTCACCGATCTCGTGCGTCGCGCGCTGACTGTTCAATGAGAAGGCTGGGGGAGCGCGGGGCGGTCACGGCGGAGTTCGCGGTGGCTCTGCCCGCCGTTCTGGTCGTCCTGGTCCTCGGGGCCGGCGTCCTCGCGTCGTTCGCGACCACGGTACGGGTGCAACAGCTCACCACCGAGGCCGCGCGTCTGCTCGGCAGGGGCGACGACGCCGCCCTGCAGCGGCTGGCAGAGGTGGGGGCGACGGCGTCGGTGGACCGCGGCGGCGGAGTGGTCTGCGTACGAGCGTCTGCTCGCGTGCCGATGGGCCTGCCCCTCCCTCCGGTCTCGACGCGCGCCTGCGCCCTCGACGGAGGTCGCTGATGCCCGCGAGCGTGTCGACCCTCGGAGTGATCTCGGTGGTCGCCGGTCTCGCAGTCGCCCTGGCCGTCGTCGGCGGTGCCGCGGTCGCCGCCGAACGACTCGCGGGGACCGCGGATGCCGCCGCCCTGGCTGCGGCAGATGCGGCCAGCGGGGCAGTATCGGGGGTGCCGTGCGACGAGGCCGCACGGGTCGCTTCGGCGGGGGAAGCGACCCTGCGAGAGTGCGATGTCGAGGGCCTGGTCGCCACCATCACCGTCGGTGGGGCGTACGGTGGGATTTCATTCGATGCGCGCTCGCGGGCCGGACCCCCCGAACGGTCGAGCCCGTGAGACCTCCCGGAACCCGAACAGGGAGGCGTGTGTATGGTGTGCATCGACGAAAGGACCCCAGTGGCAAACGGAAAGAAGCTCGTCATCGTCGAGTCCCCGACGAAGATGAAGTCGATCCAGGGATACCTCGGCGACGACTACGAGGTGCTCAGCTCGGTCGGTCACATTCGCGACCTCGCGTCGAAGAAAGAGATCCCGGCCGACAAGAAGGCGGCGTACGGCAAGTACTCCATCGACGTCGAGAACGACTTCGACCCCTTCTACGTGGTCAACGACCGCAAGACGAAGACCGTCGCCGAGCTCAAGCGCGCCCTCAAGACGGCCGACGAAGTCCTCCTCGCCACTGATGGTGACCGCGAAGGCGAAGCCATCGCGTGGCACCTCCTCGAGGTCCTCAAGCCCAAGGTCCCCGTGCGTCGCATGATCTTCCACGAGATCACCAAGGACGCCATCAAAGAGGCCGCCGAGCACACCCGCGAACTCGACGTCTCGCTCGTCGACGCGCAAGAGACCCGCCGCGTGCTCGACCGGCTCTACGGCTGGGACGTCTCGCCGGTTCTGTGGCGCAAGGTCGGCTCGGGCCGCGAGGGCACGGCCCTCAGCGCCGGTCGCGTGCAGTCCGCGGCCACCCGTATGGTCGTCGAGCGCGAGCGCGAGCGCATGGCTTTCGTCTCGGCCTCGTACTGGGACGTCGAGGCACTCGCGTCGCAGTCCGGCTCCTCGTTCACCACGCGCTTGAACCGTCTCGACGGCGCGCCCATCGCGCGCGGCGGCGACTACGACGACAACGGCCAGCTCAAGAAGGCCGTCGTGGTCCTCGATGAGGCGCAGGCACGCGCACTCGCGGACGCGATCACCGCCGCCGGCACGGCGACCGTCGCCAAGGTCGAGGCGAAGCCCGGCACGCGCAGCCCGCGCGCCCCCTTCACGACCTCCACGCTGCAGCAGGAGGCCGGCCGCAAGCTCTCGATGAGCGCCAAGCACGCCATGGGCGTCGCCCAGCGACTCTACGAAAAGGGCTTCATCACCTATATGCGTACCGACTCGGTCGCCCTCTCGGGGCAGGCCATCTCGGCAGCGCGTGCTCAGGCCGTCGCTCTCTACGGCGACAAGGCCGTTCCCGCGAACCCGCGCGTCTACAAAAGCAAGTCGAAGAACGCGCAGGAGGCGCACGAGGCCATCCGTCCCTCGGGCGAGACCTTCCGCACGCCCGCGTCGCTCGCGTCCTCGCTCGATCGCGACGAGCAGAAGCTGTACGACCTGATCTGGAAGCGCACCGTCGCGAGCCAGATGGCGGATGCCAAGTACGAGACGACGACCGTCACGCTCACGGTCAAGCCCGGTGCCCAGGTCGCCGAGTTCACGGCATCCGGAACCGTTTACACCTTCAAAGGGTTCCTCGAGGCTTACGAAGAAGGCGCCGACGAGAAGCGCAACGACGACGATGCCGACCAGTCGCTGCCGGCGGTCGCCGTGGGCGACACGCTGTCGGTCAGCGATGTCGAGCCCAAGGGGCACAGCACCTCTCCGAAGCCGCGGTACACCGAGGCCAGCCTGGTCAAGGCCCTCGAAGAGAAGGGGATCGGTCGCCCGTCTACCTTCGCCAGCATCATCGGTGTGATCCTCGACCGTGGGTACGTCAGCAAGCGTGGTCAGGCGCTCGTGCCCAGCTGGCTCGCGTTCAGCGTCGTCCGCCTCCTCGAAGAGCACTTCGCCGACCTCGTCGACTACGACTTCACCGCCGCCCTCGAAGACGATCTGGACGCCATCGCGCGTGGCGAGCAGCGCCGCACCGAGTGGCTGAAGTCGTTCTACTTCGGCTCCGAGAAGCAGGTGGGACTGCGTCACATCGTCGACAACCTCGGCGAGATCGACGCTCGCGAGCTCAACTCGACGCGCATCACCGACACGGCCACGCTGCGCTTCGGAAAGTACGGCCCGTACCTCGAGGTGACCGATCCCACGGCCGCCCCCGACGCCAAGCCGCGCATCGTCAACATCCCCGAGGACCTCGCGCCCGACGAGCTCACGCCCGCGAAGGCGCAGGAGCTCATCGACGCCCCCGTGGCCGGCGACCGGGTGCTGGGCGAGAACCCCGAGAACGGCAAGCTCGTCGTCGTGAAGGACGGACGCTTCGGCCCCTACGTGCAAGAGGTCGACGCCGAGGAGCCCGAAGAGGTCGACCAGGCCACGGGCGAGGTCGTCGAGGCCCCCAAGAAGCGCGGAGCCAAGAAGGAAGCGGCCCCGAAGCCTCGGACCGCCTCGCTCTTCCGGTCGATGTCCGTCGACACGGTCGATCTCGATACGGCCCTGCAGCTGCTCTCCCTTCCCCGCGTCGTGGGTACTGACCCCGCCTCGGGTGAGGAGATCACCGCGCAGAACGGTCGCTTCGGTCCCTACCTCAAGAAGGGCACCGACTCCCGGTCGCTCGACGACGAGAAGCAGATCTTCGACATCACGCTCGACCAGGCGCTCGCGAAGTACGCCGAACCGAAGTACGGCGCCCGCCGGGCCTCGAGCGCTCTGAAGGAGTTCGACGCCGACCCCGTCAGCGGCAAGCCCCTCAAGCTGAAGGACGGTCGCTTCGGTCCCTACGTCACCGACGGCGAGACCAACGCCACTGTCCCCCGCGGCGAAGACGCGATGGCGATCACCTTCGAGCGCGCCGTCGAGCTGATCGCTGACAAGCGCGCCAAGGGTCCCGCGCCGAAGAAGACCGCAGCGCGAAAGGCCCCCGCGAAGACCACGGCAGCGAAGACCACGGCCGCCAAGACCACGGCGGCCAAGACGACGGCGAAGACCACCGCGGCGAAGACGGCTGCCACCAAGACGGCGGCCGCCAAGACGACGGCCGCCAAGACCGCCGCCCCGCGGGCGACGACCACGCGCAAGGCCCCGGCGAAGAACTCGTGACCGACGACCGCACCCGGCCGCTGACTCTCCCTCGGGCGTCCGCGGCCGGGGGGCCCGGCCTGTTCGTGACCTTCGAAGGCGGGGACGGCGCCGGCAAGACCACTCAGGCCTCGATGCTCGAGGACTGGCTGCGCTCCGGTGGCCGGAACGTCGTTCGCACCCGCGAGCCCGGTGGCACCGACGTGGGAGTGCGCATCCGCGACATCGTCCTGCACCACCGCGGTCACATCGCCGCCCGCGCCGAAGCGCTGCTCTACGCGGCCGACCGAGCCCATCACGTCGAGACCGTCGTCCAGCCCGCCATCGCGCGCGGCGACGTCGTGATCCAGGACCGGTACCTCGATTCCTCCGTCGCCTATCAAGGCGCCGGTCGTGTCCTGGATGCCGATGACATCCGCGCCCTGTCGCTCTGGGCGACCGGCGGGCTCCTGCCCGATCTCACCGTGCTGCTCGACCTGGACCCCGCCGCGGCGCGCCGTCGCCTGGACGCGGACGACAAGCCCTTCGACCGTCTCGAAGCGGAGAAGAGCGAGTTCCACGCGCGCGTGCGCGCCGGCTTCCTCACCCTGGCCGCCGCCGAGCCCCACCGCTTCCTCGTGCTCGATGCCACACAGGCGCCGGACATGCTGGCGGGTCAGGTGCGCGCGGCGATGCAGGAGCACCTCGGCTGAGGCGAGCGTGGTCGATGCACAGCCGACCGCCAGCGGCCGTGTCCGACCCCCCGATTAGGCTGGAGCCCATGTCCGTCGCCCTCGATTCGTCCGCGTCCGCCGCCGGTACGGCGTCGTTCCCCTGGGACGCCGTGTGGGGGCAAGACGAGGCCGTGCAGACGCTGCAGGCCGCGGCATCCGACCCCTCGGCGCTCGCGCACGCGTGGCTCATCACCGGACCTCCCGGTTCGGGGCGGTCCACCCTGGCCTACGCGTTCGCCGCCGCTCTCATCGCCGATCCGGGTGACGAGAACGCGCAACGCCAGGTGCTCGCCCGGACCCACCCCGATCTCACCGCCCTGCGCACCGAGCAGGTCGTGATCCGCATCGACGAGGCGCGTCGACTCGTCGAGCGCGCCTCTTTCGCCCCCTCGCTCGGTCGTCACCGCGTGATCGTCGTCGAAGACGCCGACCGGATGGCCGAGCGCACCTCGAACGTGCTGCTCAAGGCCCTCGAGGAGCCGCCCGAGAAGACCGTCTGGGTGCTGTGCGCACCCAGCGACGCCGACCTGCTGCCGACCATCCGCTCGCGCGTGCGCGTCCTGCGTCTGCGCGAGCCGTCGGTCGCCGACGTCGCCGCCTTGATCGTGGAACGCACGGGAGTGAGCCCCGACATCGCGGAGGAGTCCGCACGCCACGCGCAGCGCCACATCGGCATGGCGCAGCGCCTCGCGACCGACGACGACGCTCGCGGCCGCCGCGCCGAAACCCTCGCGGCGGTGCTCGCCGTCCGCGGGATCGGCGACGCCGTCGATGTGGCCGGACGCATCGTGCGGCTGGCCACCGATGACGCCAAGGCCCTCACCGCCACCCGCGACGAAGAAGAGCGCCGATCGCTTCTGCGCATGCTCGGCGTCGCCGAGGGGGCTGCGGTGCCGCCGTCGGTCCGCGGTCAGGTGAACGCCCTCGAAGACGACCAGAAGCGCCGGGCGACCCGCAGCCTGCGCGACGGTATCGACCGCGTGCTCACCGACCTGCAGTCGCTCTTCCGCGATGTCGTGATGATCCAGTACGGCCGCGACGGCGACCTGGTCAACAGCGAACGCCTCGACGCGCTCCGCGCCCTCGCCGGGGAGTGGTCTCCCGCGCGCACGCTGGGAGTCCTCGACCGCATCTCGGTCACCCGCCGCAACCTCGAGCAGAACGCCGCCCCGCTGCTGGCCCTGGAGAGTCTTATGATCACCGTCGCCAACGGATCCGCTCCGTGAGCGTCCGCCGTCGTCTCGCCGCCGTCATCGCGGGCGTCGCGGGTCTCGCCCTCGCCCTGTCGGGCTGTCTGTACGCCCAGATCCCTCCCCTGGCTCCCGCGGTCGGGCCGTCACTGGCACCGCAGACCGAGGGCATCGACGCGTCGCTCCTGCCCTACTACGGGCAGACGCTCACCTGGACCGACTGCGGCTCGGCCGGTTTCGATTGCACGACGGTCACCGCGCCCCGCGACTACGCCGATCCGTCGGCCGGCGACCTCACGCTGTCGGTGATCCGGCATCGGGCGACGTCGGGCCAGCCGCTGGGCTCTCTGCTGACGAACCCCGGGGGTCCCGGTGTGAGCGGTGTGTCCACCGTGCGCGACTCCCTGTCGCTCGTGGCCGACGAGACGCTGACGAAGACGTACGACATCATCGGCTTCGACCCTCGCGGGGTGGGCCAGTCGGCACCGGTCACCTGCTACGACGCGGCGGGCATGGATTCGTTCCTCTACGACATCCCCCCGGGTACGCGCGGCAGCGACGAGTGGAACGCCGCGCTCGAGAAGCGCCAGGCCGACTTCGCGCAGGCGTGTCAGGCCAACAGTGACGGCATCCTTCCCTACGTCTCCACCGAGAACGCCGCGCGCGACATGGACCTGCTGCGTGGCGTCCTGGGGGACAAGAAGCTGAACTACCTCGGCTTCTCGTACGGGTCGTTCCTCGGCACGACGTACGCGGGGCTCTTCCCCGATCGTGTCGGGCGAATGGTCCTGGACGGGGGAATCGACCCCAGCCTGCCGAGCAGCGCGAGCGGTATCGCCCAGGCGGTCGGGTTCGAGAACGCCCTGCGCGCTTTCATGGCTGACTGCCTCGAAAGCTCGGACTGTCCGTTCACCGGTTCCGTCGACGACGCGATGAACGATCTCTCGTCGCTGCTGGAACGCGTCGACGCCCGCCCGCTGACCGGCCCCGACGGGAGGCGGCTCGGCGCGGACACCCTCGTGACCTCGATCGTGGCGGCACTGTACAGCGACCAGAACTGGCCCTACCTGCGCATGGCTCTCACCGGGGCGCAGAACGGCGATGCCTCCGTCGCCTTCCAACTCGCGGACTTCTACAACGGTCGTGTCGGCGGTCAGTACCAAGACAACACGATGCAGGCGTTGCGGGCGTACAACTGCGTCGACTATCCCGACGAGGGTGACGAGGACAACCCGCAGATCGAGAAAGAGCTGCAGCAGAAGGCCCCGGTGGTCGCCCCCTACTGGCTGGGCCCCGACGCGTGCGCCGCGTGGCCCGCCCCACCGACGGGCACGCGCCAGGCGATCACCGCCCCCGGCTCGCCGCCCATCGTGGTGCTCGGCACGACGGGAGACCCGGCGACCCCGTACACCGAGGCGCAGGCTCTCGCCGGTCAACTCTCGCAGGGTGTGCTCGTGACCTACGTGGGCGAGGGGCACCTCGCCTACAACAAGGGCAACGACTGCGTGAACTCGGCCGTCGACGACTACCTGGTCGACGGCACCGTGCCCGCCGAGGGGCTGCGCTGCGAGTAGCGCCCCGCTCCCTGCCGCCCGCGCGCCTAGGCTGAAGACGTCATACCCCGAGGAGACCCCCATGACCGCGCCCATCGCCGACCTGGCGACCTACATCGACCACACGCTACTCAAGCCCGAGGCCACCCGCGCCGACGTCGAGCGCCTCATCGCCGAAGGCGCCGAGCTCGGCACCTACAGCGTGTGCATCTCGCCCTCGTTCCTGCCGGTGCAGCTGCCGGAGGGTCTCAAGCTCGCCGTGGTGTGCGGCTTCCCGAGCGGCAAGCACCACGCCGAGGTCAAGGCCGCCGAGGCCGCTCTGTCGGTCGCGCAGGGTGCCGACGAGATCGACATGGTCATCGATGTGGGCGCCGCGATCGAGGGTCGCTACGACATCGTCGAGTCCGAGATCCGCGCTGTCCGGGCCGCGGCCCCCGCGCCGACCGTCCTCAAGGTCATCATCGAATCCGCCGCGCTGAGCGACAAGGCCATCGTCGCCGTCTGTGAGGCGGCGGTGAACGCGGGCGCCGATTTCGTCAAGACGTCGACCGGTTTCCACCCCGCCGGTGGCGCGAGCGTCCACGCGGTCGAGCTGATGAAGCGCACGGTCGGCGACCGCGCCGAGGTCAAGGCATCCGGGGGAGTGCGCACGCGCGCGGCCGCCGAAGAGATGATCGCCGCGGGCGCCACGCGTCTGGGGTTGTCGTCGAGTCGTGACATCCTCGCGGACCGCACCGCCGCCGGCGACTACTGAGCGCGTACCTGAGCACGCGCTAGAGCATGTAAGATCGATGATCGTGCACGCTCCAGCGCGCACATGCCGCCTTAGCTCAGACGGCAGAGCGATTCACTCGTAATGAATAGGTCAAGGGTTCGATTCCCTTAGGCGGCTCCGAAGGCCCTCACCCGCTTCCACCGGGTGGGGGCCTTTCTTCGTCGGTGGAGCATTTCGCCGCGTCGCGCACGCGCTCGGTCGTACGCTCGCCCCAGGGGCCGGCATCGAACGGGGGGCCATGAACGAACGAACCGCTCTCATCCGTCGCATCCGGGTCTGCCTCGCGATCGTCATCGCGGGACTCGCCGTCAGCGGCCTGACCGCCTTCCCGCTGCGCGAAGAGCTCGCCCTCGGTCGCCAGATCCTGCGCGGGCTCGGGGTCGCGGCCTTCGCTCCGGAGGCGGTCGGCTGGGTGGATCGGGTGGGGGAGGGACTGGATGCCACGGCCGCGGCGTTCCCGTTCATCGCCTACGGCACCGACTGGTTGGCGTTCGCCCATCTGCTGATCGCCGTCGCCTTCATCGGCCCGTGGCGCGATCCGGTTCGCAACGTGTTCGTCCTCCAGTGGGGGCTCGTCGCGTGCGCGGGAATCATTCCGCTGGCGCTCATCGCGGGGGCGATCCGCGGTCTCCCGCTCGGCTGGCAGCTCATCGACATCTCGTTCGGTGTCGTGGCGGCGGTGCCGTTGGTCATCGCGTTGCGCGCGACCCGACGGTTCGAGGCCCTCGGGACGGTGGCTCGAGAGGTTCGGCCCGACCTCGCCCGATAGGCTGAACCCGCCTTGTTCCGCGTCCGCGTGACGGCTGTCCTCCGCCCGTCGAACCCTGCTGGAGCCCCCGTGTCGAACGCCCTCGATGCCGTCATCGAGATCTTCACGTGGGTGGGTCTGGGTGGCGGTCTTCTGCTCGCCTTCGTCGCGGTCTTCCTGCTTCTGGCCGATGGCACGTGGTTGCCGACTCGCGCCGTGGTCGAGCATGTCGACGGGGGCCGCGTCGTGCGGTGGTTCGATGCCGACGGGGGAGTGAATGAGGCTCCGCTCTCGGCCCACGACGACGCGAAGATCGGGGCGGCCGACATGGCCGACATCTTCTACCGCCGGGGCCGCGTCGATCGCATGCGGCTGACGCGCTCTTCTCCGCTGGTGCGCTTCGTCTCCCTGCTGGCGGCCGGGGTGCTGACTCTGGGTGCGGTGGCGTTCGTCGTGTCGATCGTGGTGCTCTTCGCGCGCGGGTGACGGACTGGCGCGACGCACGTATTGCTAGATAAGCTAGCTATATGTCCGCTTCGCCTGCTTCCACTCGCCGCTCCTCTCGCGGACGCACCCGCCGATCGACGAACGCCCCGCGCGTCTCGCGGTGGCTGAGGGTCGGCATCCCCAGCCTGCTCGTTCTGCTCTGGGTGGTGGGCGGCTCGATCGGCGGTCCCTTCTTCGGCAAGGTCGACCAGGTCGCGACGAACGATCAGTCCTCTTTCCTGCCGCAGTCGGCCGACGCGACGCGAGTGAGTGAGCGCCTGACCGACTTCACCGGGAGTGACACGATCCCCGCGATCGTCGTCGCCTCGACCGCTGACGGCTCCGCGCTCAGCGATGCACACGTGACCGCACTGCAGACCCTCGCGACGGACCTCGCCGCCGTCGACGGCGTCTCGGGTGACGCGTCGCCTCCCGTGGTCTCGGAGGACGGTCAGGCCGCGCAGATCTTCGTACCCATCGACAGCTCCGGTGAAGTGCGCGACGTCGTCGAGCAGGTGCGCGAGAAGGTGTCCGCCGAGGTCCCGGCGGGCGTCGAGGCGTGGGTCACGGGCCCGGCCGGGTTCACCGCCGATCTCGTGAAGGGCTTCCTCGGCATCGACGGCCTTCTGCTGATCGTCGCGCTGGTGGCCGTCTTCGTCATCCTCGTCATCGTGTACCGCTCACCGCTGCTGCCGATCCTGGTGCTGCTGACCTCGGTCTTCGCCCTCTGCGTGGCCCTGCTGACCGTGTGGTGGCTCGCTTTCGCCGGCATCGTGGTCCTCAACGGTCAGGTCCAGGGGATCCTGTTCATCCTCGTCATCGGCGCGGCCACCGACTACGCCCTCCTGTACGTCGCACGCTTCCGCGAGGCCCTCGGCGAGGGTCGTCCGCGGTGGGATGCCACGGTCCGGGCGTGGAAGGGAGCGTTCGAGCCCATCCTGGCTTCGGGTGGCACCGTGATCGCCGGGCTCCTCTGCCTGTTGCTGTCCGATCTGGCGACCAACCGTGCCCTCGGGCCCATCGCGTCCATCGGGATCGCCTTCGCCGTTCTGTCGGCGCTGACCTTCCTTCCCGCTCTCCTGGCGTTGGTCGGCCGGGCGGCGTTCTGGCCGTTCCTGCCGAAGCCCGGTCAGTCGGCCCTGCCGGCCGACCTCACGCAGCCAGCGAAGGGGTTCTGGTCGCGCCAGGCGCGCTTCGTCGCCCGCCGGGCCCGGCCGGTGTGGATCGTGTGCACGCTCGTCCTCCTCGCCGCGTGCGTCGGTGTCACCCAGCTGCGCGCCGACGGCGTGCCCGCGAGCGACCTCGTTCTGGGGGCGTCCGAGGCGCGCGACGGTCAAGCCGCCCTCGCCGAGCACTTCCCGGGCGGCTCGGGCAGCCCGGCGTACGTTCTCGTCCCCGAACAGGACGCCGCTCGGGCGGCGACCGTCCTTCAGAGCGCGTCGGGAGTCGACGCGGTCGCGGTGCTCAGCGCCGACGCCCCCGGTGGGCAGTCGCCGGTGAGCGTATCCGACGGCGCTCTCCAGACGACGGCGTTCGGTGCGCCCGGGACGCCCGCGCCCGCCCCGACCGTCGCGGACGGCGACGTCCTGCTGGCCGCGACCCTGGCGGATACGGCCGATTCACCGGCGGCGGACGAGACCGTCCGTCAGCTCCGCGCCGATCTCACCACCGAGCTCGGCGAGGGCACCGCCCTGGTGGGCGGTGTCACCGCCACCGACATCGACTCGATCGACACCTCGATCCGTGATCGCACGCTCATCATCCCGATCGTTCTCGCCGTCATCCTGCTGATCCTCATGGCTCTGCTGCGCTCGATCGTGGCCCCCCTCATCCTCATCGGGACCGTCATCGTGTCGTTCGGGGCGGCGCTGGGCGTCAGTGCCCTGGTGTTCGACGGCATCCTGGGCTTCCCGGGCGCGGATCCGGCGGTGCCGTTGTATGGCTTCGTCTTCCTCGTCGCGCTGGGTGTGGATTACAACATCTTCCTGATGTCGAGGGTGCGGGAGGAGTCCCTCGCGCACGGTACGCGTGCCGGGATTTTGCGTGGCCTCGTCGCCACGGGCGGAGTGATCACCTCGGCGGGGCTCGTGCTGGCGGCGACGTTCGCGGCTCTCGGGGTCATCCCGATCCTCTTCCTCGCGCAGATCGCCTTCATCGTGGCCTTCGGTGTGCTGCTCGACACCTTCGTGGTGCGCTCGTTGCTGGTGCCCGCTCTGGCGTACGACCTCGGCCGGCGCATCTGGTGGCCCTCGAAGCTCGGGCGGACGGATGCCGCGGAGCGTAGGCTCGACGCATGACGCGCGCCCTGTTCATCGTCGATGTCCAGAACGACTTCACCGAGCACGGCGCCTTGGGCGTCGAGGGCGGTGACGCGGTCGCCGAACGCATCTCGCGGTACCTCGCCGTGCACGACGATGAGTACGCGCTCATCGTCGCGTCGCGGGACTGGCATCACGGCGACGACGACAACGGCGGCCACTTCTCGGACAGCCCCGACTTCGTCGATACGTGGCCGGTGCACTGCGTGGGCGGCACCTTCGGCGCCGAGTACGACGAGGTCTTCGACACCTCGCGGGTGACGCACCACCTCAAGAAGGGGCAGGGCAAGCCCGCCTACTCGCTGTTCGAGGGCGTCACCGATGCGGGCGAGACCGCGGCGCAGCTGCTCGAGGTCCACGGCATCCGGGACATCGACGTGGTGGGCATCGCGACCGACTACTGCGTGCGCGCGTCCGCCCTCGATGCGATCGGCGCGGGACGCCGCGTGCGCGTTCTCACCGACCTGGTCGCGGGTGTGCATCCCGACTCCAGCGCGGCGGCCCTGTCCGAGATCGAGGCTGCGGGCGCGGAGCTCTCGACCTCGGGCTCCTGAGGCGAGACCGGGTTCAGTCGATCCGAACCGGATCAACCTCGTCGTCGGCGCGGGGGATCGTGAGGGAGACGCTCGTCCCCTCACCCGGTGCGCTCCTGATGCGCACCGTTCCGCCGTGTGCACCCACGATGCGCTGCACGCTCGCGAGCCCGATCCCACGTCCCCCGTCGCCGGCATCCGCGAGCCGACCTCGGTTGCCTTCCTGCGTGATCGAGGCGAGATCGTCGGGATGGATGCCACGACCTCGATCGCGCACGCGCACCACGGCCCCCTCGTCGGTTTCGAAGACGTCGACCTCGATGAGGTCGTCGGAGTACTTCGCGGCGTTCTCGAGCACGTTGGCGATCGCGCGTCGGAGTCCGAGCACATCGCCCCAGATGGGAACGGCATCCATCTGACCGAACACGACGCGGCCGGGCGCATCGCCCGGCAGGACGAGTGAGACGGCTCCGCGGGCGATGAGGTCGAGGCTCGCGCGCCGCCGTCCCCGCTCGGCGGCGGTATTGACGTCGGCCATGAGGGCCTGGGCCATGGCGACGATGTGGTCGCTCGCCTCGCCGGCGAGGCGCAGGAGGCGGTGATCAGGGGGCAACTCCTCGCCGATCAGGTCGAGGTAGCCACGGAGAGCCGTGACCGGCGAGAGAAGGTCGTGCGCGAAGGTGCGCTGCAGGGACTGGCGCTCATCCGCTTCCTGCTTCTCGGTCGTCAGATCGCGCACGATCTTGACGAAACCGAGGACCTGACCCTGGTCGGTGCGGATGGCCGAGATCGTCACCCGCGCCCAGAACTCCGAGCCGTCGCTGCGCACGCGCCAGCCGGTGTCTTCGACGTGGCCGTCGCGTTGGGCGGCAGCGAGCAGCTGGTCGGGCTTGCCGCGCCGTCGGTCCTCTTCGCGGTAGAAGCGCGAGAAGTGCGAGCCGAGGATCTCGTCCTCGCTGTACCCCTTGATGCGTTCCGCTCCGAGGTTCCACCCGCGGACGAACCCGCCGCTGTCGAGCTTGACGATCGCGAAGAGGTCGACCTGCTCGTCCCAGTCGCGCGGAATGGAGCGTCGGATGCTCGTCAACGGATGGTCGGGGTCGACGCCGGGAGGGGCGGGGGACATAGGGGGCTCATTGGGGACCGTGGTCATGCGGAAGCACCGGCTCGGGTCGCAATGCTTGCTGAAGGCATAGTGCGATCATGCCCCTCGCGACGCGCCCGGGAACAGCGATTGACATTGCCCTGCCGGGCTTATGACGAGACGGTGACGAGCGTCCGCTGCCACCCGCTCGAGCCGTTCGGGGCGATCGGAGCCGCATCCTGGATCTGCAGGTTGCCCTGCTTGTCGGTCGCGCGGACCGCGATGTAGTGCGTCCCGGCCTCGGCGGTCCAGTCGAACTTCCACTGCACCCATGACTGGTCGTTGATGGGGGTGGAGAGCTGCGTCTCCTGCCATTCGCCGTTGTCGATGCTGACTTCGACCTTCTGCACGCCGACGGGCTGGGCCCACGCCATGCCGGCGACGACCACGGCGCCCGCGGCGACGGGCGAGCCGATCTTGGGCGTGTCGACGCGCGACGACATCTTGATCGGCGCTTCGGCCGAGTATCCGCGCGGGGTCCAGTACGCCTCGTCCTTGTCGAACCGCGTGACGGTCAGCTTGGTGACCCACTTCGTGGCCGAGACGTAGCCGTAAAGACCGGGGACGACCATGCGCACGGGGAATCCGTGCTCGAAGGGCAACGGTTCGCCGTTCATCTTGACCGCGAAGATCGCGTCGAGGTTGTCGTCGGTGAGCGACGAGAGGGGAGTGGATGCCGTGTACCCGTCGACGCTCTCCGAGAGCACCATGTCGGCGTCTCCCTGCACGCCGGCCATGCGCAGCACGTCGCGGATGGGGACGCCGGTCCAGATGGCGTTGCCGACGAGGCCGCCACCGACCTCGTTGGAGACGCAGGTGAGGGTCACGCCGTATTCGTCGAGCCCCATGTTGACGAGGTCGTCGAAGCTCAGCTCCACGGGGTTGTCGACCATGCCCTCGATGGAGAGGCGCCAGGTGGTGGGGTCGACGTTGGGGACGGTCAGTGCGGTGTCGACGCGGTAGAAGTCGCCGTTGGGGGTGACGATCGGGGTGAGCCCGTCGATCTCCCAGTTCGCGCCCTCGGGAACGGTCACGGTGGAGCGGGCGGCCGGGATCCGCAGCGCATCGCGTGCGGCGGCGACAGACGAGGTTGCGGCGTTCAGGACGCGAGCACCGACACCAACGACGACCGCGCCGACCGCGGTGAGGCCGGTGAACAGCAGGAAGTGACGTCGATCGGTGCCGGAGGCCTGGGCGTTCTGCGCAACGGCGGCCGAGACCCAGCGTCGCAGACGCACGATCGCCAGCAGCAACACGAAAATGCCCGCGACCGTGCCGACGACGGGGGGCAGCCACGCGAGAGCGCCGGCCCCGGCGCGCGTGATGATCGCCGCCGTGGCGAGGATGCCGCCGATTCCGAGGAGGACGACGCCGACGAAGCGGAAGCGGTACTCGAGCACGCCCGCGACGGCGGCGGCGACGGCAGCGCCGAGACCCACACCCGCGAGCAGGGCGATCTTGTCGCTCTCGCCGAACAGCGTGATCGCGAGCTCTTTCAGGGGGCGCGGGACGATGTCGACGATGAACGAACCGACGGCGAGGATGGGGCTCGCCGATCGAGCGACGAGCGCCGCGAGCGCCTCCGCGACAGCCAGCAGGGCGGCGGCCGAGACGATGCCGGCCAGGGCTGCCCAGATCCAGGCGTGCGGTCGGCGGACCGTGGTGGCCTCGTCGGTACGGGCCGCGGTGTCGGTCGTCATGGCATCCCTCATCTCCGCTCCTCGCGCGTGCGCGACGAGCCTCCCCCTCTCTTCGGAGCGGAGGACGGAACGGATGCCGTCAGCGCGGAGTGCTCTGCCCGCTCGGCGTCGCGGGTGACAGGGCGAAGACGGCGACCCCGGTGACGATGAGGGCCAGTGCGACCCCGAGGCCGAGGCCGAGCGACTCTCCCAGGAGGGGGACGGCGACGACGGCGGTGAGGACCGGGCTCAGGGCCCCGGCTGCGGCGGGCAGGCTGCTGCCGAGGTTCTTGACCGCGACGACGTAGCACGCGGTCGAGAGCAGGCCCGTCCCGACCCCCTGCACGAGGGCATAGCTTCCCACCGTCGCCAGATCGGCGGTGCCGGCGAGCAATGCGGACGGGAGCACCCCCGTGACCGCGAGCAGAAGAGCGGATGCCACGGACGTGGTCGAGACGATCACGATCACGCCGACGGGATCGAGGCGCGTGCGGGCGACGCCGAGGGTGTACGCGGCCCAGACGAGGCCGGCCGCCAGCAGAACGGCGATGCCGCCGGCCCCGGTCGGTCCGCCGGTGAACAGGGCGCTGGCCGCCACCCCCGCCACTATCGCGGCGAGGGCGAGTACGCGCCGTCGCGACACCGTCCGGCGGACGCACAGGAACAGCAGGAGGGTGACGAAAACAGGGACGGTTCCCGGCACGAGCAACCCGGTGAGAGCCGCGGAGGTGAGGTGCGCGCCCCAGGCGAACAACAGGAAGTGCGGCAGCCCCGCCAGCAGTACGAGAGCCAGAACCGTCGGGCGCTCGGTACGGAGGGTGCGCAGCGTGCGGGGGATCCACGGGCTCAGGACCACCGCGGGCACGGCGAAGCGCACGATCGCGGCATCCGCCATGGTGAGTCCGGCCCCCTCGAGGGCGCGCGTGGAGAGGGCGAACGACGACCACAGCATGACGACGGCGGTCAGGGCGGCGACGCCGACCAGGGTGCGGCGTGGAACGGCGCGAGGCAGGGAGAGAGCGAACGTCGTCACCCTGCGAGCGTAGAAAGGACGGCGCCGCAGGCGATTGCGATGATTGCTCGATCGGTCTAATTTTTGGCAGAATCTGCTACATGGTGGACCTCGACCGCATCGACCGTCTCATCCTGCGCGAGTTGCAGCAGGACGGACGCCTCTCGAACCAGGAACTCGCCGATCGCGTCGGCCTCTCTCCATCGCCGTGTCTGCGGCGTGTGCGCCACCTCGAGCAGGCCGGGGTCATCGAGGGCTACCGCGCCGTCGTCTCGGCGAAAGCCGTGGACCTCACCATCACGGCTTTCGTGCGATTGCGGCTGGCCTCGCACGAGGGAAGCACCGTGGACGCCGTCGAAGAGCGGTTGCGCGCCATTCCGCACATCGTCGAGGCGCACCTGCTCGCCGGCGACTGGGACTACCTCGTGCGGATCGTCACGCCGAGCTTCGAGGAGTACGAACGGCTCCTGCGCGAGCACCTGCGAGCGATCCCCTCGCTGTCGTCGATCGACACGACCTTCGCGTTCGGGGTCACCAAGCCCGTCTCGCCCCTGCCCCTGGGGACGGAGCCGGGGCACACGTGAGACCCGGGTCGACGATCGCGACCCGGGCCCGGGACCCCTCAGCGCGGCGAGCGCTGTTTGAGGACTTTCGCCTGCACCTTGCGGCGGATCTTCTGCACCTTCGGGTCCTTCCAGACCCGGTAGGCGACCGTTCCGGCGGCGGCCGCGCGGCCGATCGCCGTCCGCGCGAGCACCGCTCCCGCGAGTGCGACCGCTCCGGTTCCGATCCAACGTGCGACACCCATAGCGCCTCCTCGATTCCCGTGTGGAATCTCACCTCACACGATCGGAGGGCGGATGCCGCGCCGCTTGCGCCGACGCCCGCGGTGTGCGTCGGTCAGCGCAACGACCCGCCCGAGGGGGCGGCGAACGGCTCGAGCGCGGCGATCACGTCGTCGCTCAGCGTGGCCTTGCTCGCCTCGACCGCGTCGTCGATCTGGCTCGGGCGCGAGGCGCCGATGATCGCGGTCGTGACGACCGGGTCGCGCAGCACCCAGGCCACGGCCAGCTGCGGGATCGAGAGTCCGGCTTCGCGAGCGACCCCGTCGATACCGCGGATGCGCTCCAGGTAGTCGTCGGTGAGCGCCGATTCGTCGAGGAAGCGGCTGTCGGCCGCGCGCGAGTCGGCGGGCACCGTGCCGTCGAGGTACTTGGCGGTCAGCAGCCCCTGCGAGAGCGGCGAGAAGACCGCGCTTCCGACCGAGAGCTCGCGCAGCGTCGGGAACAGCTCCGACTCGGGCGTGCGGTCGAACAGCGAATAGCGCGGCTGGTGGATGAACAGGCGGATGCCCTCGGCGGCGAGCAGCTCGTGCGCGCGGCGGGTGAGCTCGGCCGGGTAGTTCGAGATGCCCACGTACAGCGCCTTGCCGCTGCGCACGATGTCGGCGAGCGCGGTGACCGTCTCTTCGATCGGCGTCTCGGGGTCGACCCGGTGCGAATAGAAGACGTCGACGTAGTCGGTGCGCATGCGGGTGAGGCTCTGCTCGAGAGAGCGAACGAGGTACTTGCGCGACCCGCCGTCGCCGTAGGGGCCCGGCCACATGTCGTAGCCGGCCTTGGTCGAGAGGAACAACTCGTCGCGGTACGCGCGCAGATCGCTGTCGAGGACCGTGCCGAACGTCGTCTCGGCGGCACCGTAGGGCGGGCCGTAGTTGTTGGCCAGGTCGATGTGCACCACGCCCCGGTCGACGGCGTGACGCAGGATCTCGCGCTGCGAATCGAGGGTGCGGCCGCTGCCGAAGTTCTGCCACAGCCCGAGTGAGATGCGGGGGAGAGGGATGCCGCTCGCCCCGGCGCGCAGGAACGGCACGTCGTCGTAGCGGGTGGAGGACGGCGTGAACGCGGACGTCAGGCGGGGGTCATCGGCGGCGATGGGCATGGTTCTCCTCGGCGGTGAAGGGGGACACCGTCGACTCTGCCACGGACCGCAGCGGAGCTCAGGCGGGAACGCGCGAGAGCTCTTCGCGCAGGATGCCGGCACCCGCCGACAGCGCGCTCAGCTTCTCGAACGCCACCTGGCGCGGCAGAGGGGCCATTCCGCAGTTCGAGCTCGCGATGAGCTTGTCGGCATCCACGAACTGCAGAGCCCGCCGCAGGGTGTCGGCCACCTCTTCGGGAGTCTCCACCTCGTGACTGGCGACGTCGATCGCGCCGAGCATGACGTTCTTGCCGCGGATGAGCTCGATGAGGTCGATGGGCACGTGCGAGTTGTGGCTCTCGAGCGACACGGTGTCGATGCTCGAGCGCTGCAGCAGGGGGAACGACTCCTCGTACTGACGCCACTCGGCGCCCAGGGTGGCCTTCCAATCGGTGTTCGCCTTGATGCCGTAGCCGTAACAGATGTGGACGACGGTCTCGGCGCGCAGCCCCTCGGCGGCGCGCTCGAGGGTCGCAACTCCCCAGTCCTTCATCTCGTCGAAGAAGACGTTGAACGCGGGCTCGTCGAACTGGATGATGTCGACCCCTGCCGCTTCGAGCTCGCGGGCCTCCTGGTTGAGGATGGTCGCGAACTCCCACGCCAGCTTCTCGCGGCTGCGGTAGTGGTGATCGGCGAGCGTATCGATCATCGTCATCGGCCCGGGCAGGGCCCACTTGATCGGGCGATCCGTCTGCCGGCGGAGGAACGCGGCATCCTGGACGAAAACCGGCTGGCGACGGCTCACCGCACCCACCACGGTCGGAACGCTCGCGTCGTAGCGGTCGCGGATGCGGACGGTCTCGCGATTCTCGAAGTCGACACCCTCGAGGTGCTCGATGAAAGTCGTCACGAAGTGCTGGCGGGTCTGCTCGCCGTCGCTGACGATGTCGAGGCCACGGCGTTCCTGCTCCGTGGCGGCGCTGCGCAGGGCGTCGTGCTTGCCTTCGACGAGGGTGTCGCCCTCGAGCTCCCAGGGCGACCAGAGCACCTCGGGCTTGGCGAGCCACGCGGGCTTGGGAAGGCTTCCGACGATCGAGGTGGGGAGGAGGGTGTTCACGGGGCGGGTCTCCGGGGAGGTCATCGGGTCGGGAGGGCGTCGGCGACGAGCCACGCGTCGAGCACGGCGCGGTGGGGCTTCACGAAGTGCTCCTCGGTGTAGCGACCCTGGGTAATGCCGAGGCGGCTGCGCTCTTCGCGGTCGTACGCGATGTTCGTGCGGGTGAAGTCGTCGTGCGCGAGGGTGGGACGGTAGACCTCGCCCGCCGGCTCGTGGGCGTTGTAGATCTCGGGACGGTAGATCTTCTGGAAGGTCTCCATCGTGGCCACCGTGCCGGCCAGCTGGAGATCGGTGTAGTCGGCCAGAAGATCGCCGCGGAAGTAGAACGCCAGCGGTGCGACGCTGCCCTGCGGCATGAAGTACCGCACCTGCAGGCCCATCTTGCCGAAGTACTCGTCGGTGAGGCTGAAGCTGTCCTGCTCGTACTCGAAGCCGAGTACGGGGTGCTCGACACCGGTGCGGTGGTACTCGCGGCTCGTCGACACGCTGATGCACACGACCGGGGACTGCGTGTAGCGCTCGCGGTACGCCTCGGAATCGAGGAAGTGCTCGAAGAGCTTGCCGTGCAGGATGCCGAAACCCTCGGGCAGCGTGAACGGCTTGCCCTCGCCGTTGGCCGCCGGCAGCAGCACGCTGAAGTCGTAGTCGCGCAGGTAGGACGAGAAGTTGTTGCCGACGATGCCCTGGTGGCGCTCGCCGGTGACCGTGTCGACGACGTGGATGTCGAGCACCTCGAGCAGGGGGAACTCGCGGTCGTCGCCGGCGTCGTCGTCGAAACGGAGCTCGGCCGAGACGATGTCCAGCTCGACGCGGTAGCGGTCCGCGTCGTCGCCGACGAGCTCGTTCATACGGCGATCGATCATCGCGAGGGCGTTCCGCAGGTTCTGCTGGCGGTGCTCGCCCCGGGCGAGGTTGGCGAAGTTCGTGGTGATCCGCGAGCTGGCCGAGGGCGCGTAGTCCTCGTCGAAGCGCGTGGTGGAGATGCGGAACGTGATGTCGTTCGTCATGTCGAGCCAATCGGGTAGGGCCGGGGTGGGCCGTGCGGTGATCGTGTCCTCATCGTGCGCCTTCGGGCGGGTCATCGGGTAATTCCGTCCCGCTATGCCGAGGTATAGCCTCGACCTATGGCGAAGCGGGCGAGCGGCATCACGCTGCAGCAGATGCAGTACTTCATCGAGGTGGCCGCCGAGGGGTCCATCAGCGCTGCGGCCGACCTGCTCTACGTCGCGCAGCCCACGATGTCGGCCGCGATGCGCGATCTCGAGACGCGCGTCGGTCGCGACCTGCTCACCCGTTCGGCGCGCGGGGTGACCCTCACCGTCGATGGAGTGGAGTTCCTCGGCTACGCCCGCCAGGTGGTCGAGCAGGCGGAGTTACTCGAGCAGCGTTACCTGGGGCGTCCGCCCTCGAGGCGCCTCCTCGGCGTCTCCGCTCAGCACTACTCGTTCGTCGTCGACGCGTTCGTGCGGATGGTGAAGGCGACGGATGCCGCTGAGTACGAGTTCTCTCTGCGCGAGACCCGCACCTTCGACATCATCGAAGACGTCCGGACGTTGCGCAGCGAGCTCGGCATCCTGTTCCGCAACGACTTCAATCGGAACGTCCTCGACAAGCTGCTGCGGGACTCGGGCCTCGCCTTCCACCCGCTCTTCCGTGCCGAGCCGCACATCTTCGTCTCGCGACGCAATCCGCTCGCCACGCGCGAGCGCGCGACCCTCGACGACCTGGCGGACCTCCCGCGTCTCACCTTCGATCAGGGCGCGAACAACTCGTTCTACTTCGCCGAAGAGATCCTCTCGACCCTCTCGAGCAAGCAGGAGATCCGGGTCTCCGACCGCGCGACGATCTTCAACCTCATGATCGGTCTCGACGGGTACACGATCTCGACGGGCATCATCAGCGACGACCTCGACCCCGAGATCGTCGCCGTCCCCCTCGACGTCGACGAGCGGATCGAGATCGGCTGGATCGGCCGCACCGCCATCCCCCTCACCGAGCAGGCGCAGCGCTACCTCGGCGAAGTGCGCGACGTGGTGGCGGGGTTCGGGGTGGAGTTGCTGGATTGAGGCCTCGCTGACGTCGTGAGAGGCGACGACTCCTAACATGAGCCGCCGCCTCTCGCGAGCGATCAGCTCGCGCGGGTCCGCGGGCGACGCATCGCCCAGCCGGCCGCACCGGCAACCAGCAGCGCTGCTCCGAGCAGGGCGACGCCGAACGGAGCCTGTGCTCCGGTCGCGGCAAGAGTGCCCTTCGCAGAGACAGTGACGGGCAACTGCGCGATCTGCGTGCCGTCGGCGGCCCACACCACGATGTGGTGCTGACCGGTCGGCAACGTCGCCGGAATGCGCACGTCGAAGCTCACGTGTCCGTTCGCGTCCGCGGTGGGGATTCCCGTGATGCGGATCGGGTCGCTGCGCAGCTCTGCTGCGACCTGCTCGCTGGCGGCGAGACCGCTGACGCTCACGCGCACGACGCCACCACGCTCAACAGCGCTGACCGACGACGTCGCCGAGCGCGGGGCGGAAGTGCCGCCCGTCGGCGAGCCGGTCGCCGACGGGCCGGGGCCTGTCGTGCCGGTCGGCTGCGGGCTGACAGTGCTGGTGGGTTCAGGGCTCGCCGTTCCGGTGGGTTCTGGGCTCGGCGCATCCGTGCGGACGACGGTCACCGTATAGGTCGTCTTCGTCCGGTGGTCCTGCGCGTACGCCTCGAGGGTCAGCGCCGGGCTCCCGTCGCCGATTGTCACCGTGCGCTCCTGCGTGTCGTCGATCAGGATGCCGTTCGCGAGGATCAGTCCGCTGGGAACGGCCGGGTCGGCGTCGAAAGAGACCTCCGTGCGGCCCTTCGGAACGCTCAGGGTGTACGAGGTGGTCGCCCCGTCGAACGCGGGCGAGAGCGTCCCGCCCTGGAAGGAGAGCTTGCTCAGCGCCGAGGTCGTACCGAAGGACGTCTGCGTGGCCGTGAAGACGCCGTAGACCCCACCGACGTAGCTCGTACCGTTGCTCTGGAAGCGCACCGTGACGACGGGGATCTTCTTGCCCGCCGTATCCAGGACGTACTGCCCGTTGGCGTCCTTCTTGTAGCGGTCCTTCGCTTCAGTGTCGGCCAGGAACGATGCGGGGATCTCGTCGTACTGCACGTACCACTGGTCGGCGCCGGAGGCGTTGGTGATCCTTTCGCTCTTGAGCTTCTGGTCGTTGACGTAGACGTCGAAGGTCCTCCCGTTGTCGCCGCCGTAATAGCGCACACCGAGGTAGTTCTTCGGTGCCGACGATTCGACTTCCAGGTCGTACTGGAAGAACGCCGCAGGGTTCATCTGCGCGTCGCGGTAGCTCATGCCCCGCCACACGCCGACCTGCGAAAGGTTGGTCTTGTAGCTCTTCCCCGCCTCGCTGTTGTTGTTGTCGAACGAGACCAGGGAGTCGGTCGTGGTCTCGTCGATGCGGAGCTGCTCCTTGTCCTTACGGATCATCGCCTGGGCAGCGTCGGAGTCGGGCTCGATGAGGTTCATGTACAGGCCGTAACGGACGTTGTACATGCTGTAGTACGGCTCGAAAGTCAGGGCCGCCGAGGCACTGTCGACGTTCTTCAGACCGAACCGCATCACCGACCGCTTGTTGTTGTCGAGACCGTTGTCCAGACGCACCAGGTTGGCGGTGATGTTCTTCTTGAAGTCATCGACGTGGGACACCAGCACGTTGTTGCTGACCGACTTGTCGGCCACGCTCATCTGCACCAGGATGCCGGCCTCGTACGAGGCGTCGACATTCGTCGAGCTGAGCGCCGTCGACAACACGACCGGACCGTACCGGAACGCGACCCAGTTCGGGTTCCCGGCGTCGGAGTCGACCGTGACGGAGGCGGGGAGGGTGTAAGCGAGCGTGTCGCCGGCCGACACCGGAACCACGAGGTACCCGTTCTCGCTCTTCCCGTCGAAGGCCTTGCCGTTCACCGTCAGCGTCGCGTTCGGCGACCAGCTCGGCACGCGCAGGCGCAGCGTCGTCCCGTCGACCAGGGCGGTGCCATCGAGCGCGGCGACCGAGAACTCCGCCACGTCGGTGTTGGGGATGTCCGCCGTCTGCGTGAGCTTCAGGTTCTGCTCGGGCGAGCTGAGCTCCGACGAGCGGAACATGTTCACCCACACCGAGGTGCCCTTGTGGAAGTAGATCGAGTCACCGAGCTTCGTGAAGCTCTCGGTCGCGGTGCCGTGGTCGCACCAGAACTCGTCCTCCTTCTTGCCGAAGACCTTGGCGTAGCCGGCGGTCTGCGGCTGGAAGTACGTCATCATGCCGGTGTCGGGGTTCTGCGAGGCCAGGATCGTGTTGATGTAGGTGTTCTCGTAGTAGTCCGCATACTTCACGTCGGGGTTCACCCGGAACAGCGCCCGCGTGAGCTTGAGCATGTTGTACTCGTTGCAGCCCTCGACGGTCGAGTTCTCGCCGTACCCGCTGGTGTTGCCGTTCGTGGCGAAGTCGTACAGCGTACCGGGCTCCTGGAAGTGCTCGGAGTAGCTGTTGCCGCCGCCCACGTACGAGTGGTCCTTGACCACCGTGGCCCAGAAGTTGTCTGCGGCCTGACGGTACATCCCGAGGTCGGCCTTCTCGGCGTCGCTGAGGCGGGCGTACAGCGTGGGGTTGTCGGTGAGGACCGTGTACCGCTTGAGCGCGCCGATCAGCTTCGGGATCGTGGTGTTCGCGTGCTTGCCGGCGAGAACGTCTTGACCCGCGGCGAGTTGGCGGAGAAGAGCCGTCTCGTCGAAGTACTGGGCGGCCTTCTTGTGGTTCTCGTCCATCGTGATGCTGTACAGGTCGTACAGCGCCTCGTTCATGCCTCCGTACTCGGTGTTGAGCAGTTCACCGGGGTTGGCCTGGCGCGAGCCCCACGTGTTCAGCCACGTTCCGAAGCCCTTGGCAACGGTGAGCGCCTTGTCGCCGACCGCTTCGGGCGCGTACTGGTGCGCTTTGAGGAGTCCGGCCAGCACCTTGTGCAGGTTGTAGAACGGCACGATGAGGCCGTCGCGACCGCCGGGCAGGTACGACACCGGGAAGGGGGAGACGTAACCGGCGTTGTCGGGGTCCTTCTGCGCGTAGGCGTCCTGAGCGGCCTTCAGACCGTCGACGGCCGTCGTCAGCTTCTCCAGAAGCTGCGCCTTGCGCGTGGCATCCGTCTCCGTGGCGTACGCCTGCGACAGCGCGGAGAGGAAGTGTCCGAAGAAGTGACCCTGGAAGCGCGCACCCGTGGTGCGCTCCCATCCGCCGTAGGGCTGGGCGGTCGTCGGGATGCCTGAGAGCTGGTCGAAGGAGTAGAGGAAGCGCTTCGGGTCGAGGGTGAGCAGCCAGTCGACCATCTTGGTGTGGCTGTTCTGCAGGTAGGGGTCTCCGACGAGCACCTCGTTGAGGTCGGTGTCGCCGACGTACAGCGACGCGACCGAGCCGTCCGCCGGCACGGTGACCGTGAACGTCTTGGTCTTCGTGGCGCTACCGCCGTAGGTTGCGCTGGCCGTCAGGGTGACGGTCGCGTCGGCACCCTGCGGGCGCGCGACCGTGGCCTGACCGCCGTGAACGGAGATGGTGCCGGTGTTCGAGGAGGTCCAGGAAAGTTCGGACCCGTTCGCCGTCGAGGTCGGCACGCCGAAGTCGGTGGTGGCGTTGGTGGGGACCGATACGGAGTCGAGACCCTTCTGCGCGACGGTCGAGGGGTCGAAGGTCGGGTCGTTCTGCTTCTGCACGGCGACGACGTCCGTCGTGGTGGCGACGGCGTCGTAGAGCGTGAAGTCGTCGAGGGCGCCGCGGGTGTACGCGCCGTTGTGGACGACTCCGTTGAAGCCGATCGTCTTCTCGACATCGGTGGTGCCGAGCACGCCCGAGGCGTTCGGGCCCACCGGGTTGATGACGGTCGAGGTCTGCTTCTCGCCGTTGCGGTAGAACGACACGGCTTTGGTGGCCTTGTCGTAGGTAACGGTGACGTGGGTCCACGCGTCACTCGGGAAGAACATGTCGCGGGCGCCGGTGACCGCGACCTTGTAGGGCTGATTGTTCCCCGGACCCACCGAGAGTGCGAGCGGGGTGTTGGGACCTTCGGAGGTCAGGTACCACCCATCGGAGAACCACTCTCGCTTGTTCCAGGTGAACACCTGCTCTCCGTTGCCCATGCTGCCGTCGGGCTTGAACCAGAACGATGCGGTGAGGTTCTCGGGCTGCAAGGACGGGGACGTCCCCAAACCGAGCGCATCGTCTCCGGAGAGCTTCAGCGCCCGCCCATCGATCCCCGCGGTGTACTCCGCCGTTCCTTGGATCATGGAAGTCCGGTTGTTGTTCGGACCGCTGTCGGCGATCGAATCGTCGAACGTGAGGTCGAGGACTTTGGAGCCGTCGAGCCCGGTGGCCGCCGCTGCGGCGGCGGGCACCGTAAGCGCCACCGCCCCGCTGGCGACCATGAGGGCCACGGCACCGAGCGCGACCGACTTTCGGATACGGGACATGCTGTTCCTTCCTGCGGCGTCGCAGAACGAGGAAGCCGGGCGTGCGGCGGAAGGCCTCAAGGCCTTTCACGAAAGGGGGCCGGACCTCCGAGAGGAGCGTCATTGCGCAGCGACGTCTTCGTCGCCTGAATTAAATGTTAACGCTCACAGTTTTCGTAGGACAAGGCCCGTTTCAAAAGAGTTACCTGATCGACCGACTATTCGACTGCAGGCGGGAGCCCCTAGATGAGAAACGGATGAGAAGGCTCTCCAGCTCCTTTCACACGCCTGCAAGATGCGTTTACTGTCTCAGGACGCGGCGCCGATGCCGCGGACCATTCAAAGGAGAATGACCATGCAGCACGTATCCCCCCGTCCTCGTGCCCTCCTGCAGCGCGTCGTGGTCGCCGCGGTCGCTCTGGCCGCGGTCGTCGCCCCGCTGACGGTGACGTCGACCCCGGCGGAGGCCGCGGGTCGGATGACCTACACCCTCTACACCGAGGCGAACCCGACGGCCGACCAGGCCGACGCGTACGACCGCATCCGAGCCGCCATGGATGCCGCGGTCTCGCGCTACAACGAGTTCAGCGACTTCGACCGGCACCTCAACGTCTACTACGTCCCCGGGGTGCCCACCGCCGAGGCGAGCATCGACGGGACCATCCGATTCGGCGACAACCGCGGCTTCATGCAGGAGCGCACCGCGCTTCACGAGATCTCGCACACCGTGGGCAACGGCACGGCCAACGCCTGGTACGCGATGTGCCAGAACGGGCGGTGGACCGGAGCGAACGCCAACGCCAAGCTCGCCGAGTTCGACGGCGCCGGTGCCGTGCTGAACTGCGGCGGTTCGCACATCTGGCCCTACGGCCTGAACTACGACAACGAGATGTCCGACCTCAACGCCGACCGGCACGTCCAGATCATCTGGGCGATGATCGCCGACGGCATGTGAGGCAGAGCGACGGGCGCCGTGCAGCCGATTCGGCTCGCACGGCGCCCGTCGCTTCGCCTCAGTGGCGCTCGCCGCGGAGCGGACGGCGCCGCACCCACATCGCGGCGCCGGCGACCATGAACATCGCCCCCAGAAGAGCAGCTCCCAAGGGTGCCTGAGTTCCGGTCGCCGCGAGAGTGCCCTGGGCCGAGACGGTGATCGGCAGGCGTGCGAACTCGGTGCCGTCGGCGGCCCACAGCACGATCTCGTGCCGACCGGTGGGCAACGTCGACGGGATGCGCACATCGAAGGCCGCGCGCCCCTCCGCATCCGCCTCGGGGATTCCCGTGATGCGCACCGGCTCGCTGTGGAGCTCGGTCCTCACCGTCTCCCCGGCGAGAAGTCCCGTGACGTTCACCCGAACCTCTCCGCCCCGCTCGACCTGCGTGGCGGAGAGTGAGGCGGCGCGCTTCGATGCGGCATCCGGGGTGGAGGGAGGCGGGGCGTCGGACGTCGGCTCGGCGCTCGGCGACGGGCTCGCCGGCGCGGTTCCCGTCGGCTTCGGGTCGGGAGTCGTCGTGGGTCCCGGGGTGGAGGTGCCTGCCCCGGCGATAGTGATCCGGGCGGTGATGGTGCGAGAGGCGGGTGCGACCTCCTGTTCCTTCGTCAGCGTCAGGTCGAGTCGCCCGTCCGCGCGCACGTTCACCGACTGGAACCACGTGTTGCGGTCGGGGTCGAGGAGGCCGCCGGCCCCGTTCGGGTCGGTCGCCGTGTGCGGGTCGGGGTACGGCCGTGCGTGGTACGCCAGCAGGAGGTTGCCCTCGGCGTCCTCGATGAAGGAGTTGTGGCCGGTTCCCGCGGTCCGCGTGACGGCGGACTTCTCGTCCGCGCCGAGCCGGCCCTGCAAGGTGTCGTTCGTATCGAGCACCGGGAACGCCGTTTGCTTCCAGCTCGCGGGATCGGTCAGCGTCGCGTTCGCATCGGCCGTCAGCAGGCCCAGGTCGTAGTACTTGTCGACCGTCCCCCCAGAGTAGGTGACGTAGATGCGTCCGCCGTGGGAGATCATGTACGGTGCCTCGACGACGGCCTGATCCCGACCCTCGTTCGTGTCGGACGGCGTCGGTGCCTGCTTGCCGTGCTCCCACACCTGGCTCGTGCCGTAGATGGTCGACAGCGACCCGTCCAGCAGGGGAACGACACCCTCGCCACCGCGGGCCTTGCCCACGAGGATTCGACCGCCGTTGGGCATGATCCAGTAGCCCTGGGTGCGGCCGTTCTCCACGCGCTCGAAGTACGACACGTCGAAGGCGGCGCCCTCGAGCACCACCGGCTCGCCCCAGTTCTTCTCGTCGAAGAAGCCGCCGGCGGCGATGGATGCCGCGTCCCCGGTATACGGGATGAGGACGGTGTTATCGCACCAGCCGCCGGTCTGCGCGAAGCCGCGGTTCATTCCGGCCACGATCCACCAGCGGCCGTTGATCTTGTGGAACTCCTGCGCCCAGATGAACCCGCCCCACCCGAAGAAGGTGTTCGGGTACTGCCCCTCGCGTCCGACGGTGCCGTTGTCGGGGTCGATCACGATCTGCTCGGGGGCCGTGGTGAGACCGTCGAGGGTCGTCGCGCGCTTCAGGCCGATCTTGCGGTAGCTGCTCGACTCGTCGATACGACCGTCGCTCGCCTCGCCGTAGTGCGACCCGGTCAAGTAGTAGTAGCCGTCGTCGTCGTTGTAGAACACGTGCGGGTCGGCGCGCGCGTCCGAGACCATGCGTTGCGCGTGCTGCTGCACGACACCCTGGATCTCGTACGTGCCCGGGCCCTTCGCGGCCGCGTCGGCCGCCTGCTGGGCATTCCACTGCACGGGGAGGCTCTTGGTGCTGCCGTCGTTGTAGCGCAGCGTCGCGGTGCGGGGGAGCGCTGCGCGCACCGCCGCGGCGTCGGCGCCGCTCTCGACGCGGGCAGAGACGGCATCCACCCCGGTGTTCTGCAGGTCGACGTACGCGTCGACGAAGGAGCCGAACTGGTCGGGCGTCACCGCGGTCTCGGACACCTCGCTCGCCCAGGAGGGCAGCCCCTGACCGGCGAGGCGGGGCGTGCGTGCGTCGGCGCGTGTCGGGGTCGAGACGGTCGCCGAGGAGTCGAGACCCGAAAGCGCCGCCGCGCGGCCCTCGCCGGAGGAGAGGTCGGTCCACAGCACCTGATACCCGCCTCCGGGGAGGGCGACGATGCGAGGCGTCGACACGATCCCGGACCCCAGGTCGATCACCTGCTGATCGGTGAATGTGCGGTCGTCGGTCGAACGCCAGACGTAGATGCGGCTCGTGGAGTCGTTCTGCGACGCGACGACGCCGAGATGCCCGTCCGCATCGCGGAAGAGGCTCGGCGAACCCATCTGCGCCCACGGCTTCGCCGCCTGGGTGTCGTCCCAGAGGACCGACAGGATGGCCTGGCCGCGATTGAGCGGCTGCCACCGCTCGTCGCCCGCGGCGCGCGAGGCGACGTAGAGCGAATCGGCGCGACGGTCGTCCGCGTAGGCGAGCGGATCGTCCTTCACGCCGCCGACGGTCGTGACCGTCTTGACGTAGGTGGCGATCTCGCCGCCGGGAGCCCGCAGTGTGACATCCCAGGTGAACGACTCGGCGGCGCCGGCGACCTGCGCGCGCAGGCTCACCGCGACCCCGTCGGCGCCGAGGCCGTCGGTGTCGACCGAACCGTCGGGCCGGACGCGGGCCGCTCCCGGGCCGGTGGCCGACCACGAAACCGCCTGTCCGCGCACCTCGGCGGGCAGATCGCCGAGGACGACGGAGGGGACGCCGAGAGCCGCGCGGTCGTCGGCCACGGCGCCGACGACCCCGAGTTGGTCGGGCGTGAGGGCACTGTCGTAGATGGTGAGGTCGTCGATCAGCCCCGAGAAGTATTCGCCGCCGCCCCAGTTGGCCTTGCCCACCTGGAGCACTCCGCCGTTCGTGCCGAGGATCTCGTCGAGCGCGGGTCCGCTGAGCGCGGCGTCGAGGAGCTTCTGGTCGACGTAGAGTCGCGCGGTCTCGCCGGACAGGACGAGGTCGACGTGCTTCCATCCCGCGCGGCCGTCGTGGGTGAGATTGCCGGTGGTGTCCCGCCCGCCGCTGTTGCGATACCGCTCGACCGTGAGCCCGCCGGTGCGGTCGAGGATGCCGAGATAGCGCTCGTTCCCGAACGTCGGGGTCGCCGCGTCCGCGGCCGCGAAGACCGTCCACCCCACGTTGTCCGATGCGGCGGGCATGCTGTCGTACGAGATCGTGACCTCGTGATCGCCCGCGAGTACGGCACCGCCGTCGGCGTTGCGCACGTCGAGCCAGAATGCCGACGACAGTCGCGCCGCGGTGCCGTGCCCCTCGCGTCCGGCGACGAGATCGGCCGTCCCACGGACCGCGGCCCGGGCGTTCCCCGACACGAATGTGCCGTCGACCGGGGGTGCGTCGAAGTCGAAGGAGGCCACCGGCTGGGGAGCCGCCGCGGACACGGCGGCCTCCCGGACGGGCGCGGCGACAGCCGGGGTCCCGGCCGCCGTGGCGGCTAGGACGCTGACGACGCCCAGGGCGACGAGGGTGCGTGTGCGTGTCATGAGAGGTTCCGTGTCCAGGTGTTCAGACGTGGGTGCGGCGTCGGCGGCCGATGAGGACGGCGGCTCCGGCGAGGAGCGCGCCGGTGGCGAGCAGCGCCGCGGTGAACGACACCGCACCTCCCGTCGCGGCCAGGGAGCCGGCCGCGACCACCTCGATGGCGAGAGGAGCGAGGGGGGAGCCGTCGGCCCGGCTGATGGTGAGGGTGTGTGCTCCGACGGCGAAGTCGGCGGGGACCGCGACCCGGAAGGTCACCGTTCCCGAAGCGTCGGCGGCCGGGATGCCGGTGATGGTGAGCGGGGTGCTGCGCAGAACCGCCGAGACCTGTTCTCCAGCGGAGAGTCCGGTGACGCTGACGGTGAAGGACCCGCCCTGTGCGATGCGGTTCGCGCTCGCCGTGGCGGTCGCGGTCGTCTGGGGTGAGGATGTCGCGCCGGGGGTCGGACCCGGGGTCGGCTGCGCGGTGGGCGAGGTCGGCTCCGGCGTCGGCGTCGTTCCGCCTGCGGGGGTCACCGTGACGGTCATGGTGACCGTGCGCAGGGCCGGCAGCACCTGCTCGTCGCGGCTCATGTCGAGCACGGGACGATCGCCGGCTGCCCAGTGGATGCGGCCGATGCGGGTGTCGCGACCGTTGCCGCTCACCCCGTCACCCCACGTGTGGTAGACGTACAGCTCGTTGCCGTCTTCGTCGGTCGTCACGGCTCCGTGGCCGGGACCCTGCGGGTAGGTCAGGTAGTCCGTGACGTCGGCGGGCATGGGGACGCTCTTCATCAGCGGGGTGTTGTACTTGTGCCAGCTGTCGATGTCCATCAGGTCGCTGTCGAGATCGGCCCAGACGCCTCCGACGACGTAGCGGGGGCTGACACCGTCGCTCGAGTAGATCAGGTAGATCTTGCCGTCGCGTTCCATCGCGAACGAGCCCTCCGCCAGGCGGAGCTCCCACGACAGCGCGGGCGAGATGACCGGCGTGGCCTCGCCCACGATGCGGGTGGGGTCCTGGGGGTCGACCTTGGCGATCCAGGTGAGCGGGTCGCCGAAGCCGGGCGAGGTGTAGCGCTGCGACCAGGTGTAGTACGCCTGGCCGTTCGCCTCGAAGTAGGTCATGTCGAGGCTGATGTTGCTGTAGCCGGCGCGACCCAGGGGGGCGCCGTCGGCCTCCAGCACGGCAGCGGGCTTCGACCAGTCGGCGGGGTTG
This sequence comes from Microbacterium sp. 16-032, assembly GCF_041079455.1. Lineage (NCBI taxonomy): Bacteria > Bacillati > Actinomycetota > Actinomycetes > Micrococcales > Microbacteriaceae > Microbacterium > Microbacterium sp. 16-032. The sequence continues at coordinate 196,358 of NZ_JBFYGQ010000004.1, forward strand.
GCGGGGTCGCCGCCGTCGCGCAGCTGCATGATGTGCGACTGCACCGTTCGCCAGTCCGCGCCGTCGTTGGACTGGGAGTTGCCCGAGTTGAAGCACGGCGAGAACAGGATCGACAACTTGCCGCCGATCTCGTGGATCTCGGGAGCCCAGTAGCATCCGGCGATCGTGCGTCCGTCGGTCGTCGTGTCGCGCTTCGTGAAGCGGTTGAGCAGGTCGACCTCGCGCTGGGCGCCGCCCGCCGCGTCGGACAGTCCGTCGAACGTGTCGGCGACACGGATCGGAAGGTGAGCGGAGGCGATGTTGTTGTTGTTCGTGTCGTCGGTGGCGATGAACAGGTACTGCGTCTTGCCGTTGCGCTCGTAGCGGTAGATCGTGGGGTCGGCCCGGTTCGCGGCGAACGGGACGCTGTAGTCCTTCTGGCGGACCGTGCCCGTCACCGTGAAGGCGCCGCTCTTCGCCTCACCGACAGCGGCGAGGTCTTCAGCCTTCCAGTCGACCGGGAGCGTCGCCGTCGATCCGTCGGAGTACGACAGGTCGACGCGCGCGTCGCCGATCGCGTCGGTCTTGCCGGCCTCGACCGTCACGGGTGCCACGGTGGCGGTGGTGTTGACGACGCGGTTGTACCGCTGCGAGAGCGCTGCGGCGAGCGCCCCGGTCACCGGGAGGGAGCCGCCGGGCTCGGCGTTGGCGACGCGTCCGCCGAACGCGGCCAGCGAGGGGGAGTCGACCGTGCTGATCGGGCCGTCGACGACGTCGCCGCGGTTGCCGTCGACCACGATGCGGGAGCGGCGGCCGTCGTTCTCGGGGTTGAAGGTATCGGCGACCAGCTCGGTCCGGGCGAGGTCGCTGACGCTGGTGTGGTGCGCCGCGCCGTTGTCATCGGCCCACGAGACGAGGTAGCGCTTCTGCCCGGAGTCCCATACGACGTGGGGCGCGGTGACACCGGCGGTCGTGCCGAGGTCGATGGTGCCCAGCTCTTCGAACTGCGCGCCTTCGTCGTCCGCGGCGCGGAAGACGGTCGCCCCCGAACGGGCCGTGTCATCCGGGGTGCCCGACATGAGCACGCGCGTGGTGATGAATCCGAGGCGGCCGTCGGAGAAGAAGAACGGCGAGGGGGCGGCGATGCCGCGCTGGTCGACGTTGTCGACGCCGAGGTGCTCTCCGGAGGCGAACACGACGCCGTAGTTGTTCTGCAGCGGCTGCGCCTGGTCCGGCGTCGAGCCGACGGCGAAGTGGATGCTGCGCGCGACGGTGTCCTGGTTCGCGTCGCGGTCGCTCGTGGGCGTCCGGGTGTAGGCGACGAGGCTCTGTGCCGTGACGGGATCGAGCACCGTCACCGTGAAGGTCTTCGAGAAGGTGGTCGCCCCCCAGGTGGCTGAGGCGGTGATCGTCGCGGTGCGGTCGCCCGCCCCCGGGTTCACCAGCGCGCCGTTGTGGACGGCGTCCCCGCTCCACCGCAGGTTCGCCCCCGCGGGAGACGGCAGAGCGGTACCGGATGCCACGACCGGCGGGACGACGAGCGAGGCGCTCAGTCGGGCCGAGAGGTCTTCGGCGGAATCCGCCCGCACGGTCACGCGCAGAGGCGTCCCGGTCGCCGTCGCGCCCGCGAAGGTCGCCGTGGGAGTCAGGGTAACGGTGGCGTCGGCCGAGCCGGGGGCGGGTCGCGTGACCCGGCCGTCGGCCGAGACGACGGCCGGGTTGCTCGAGGTCCACGAGATCGCGGAGCCGCTCGAGCCGGTGCGCGTGAGCGCGAGGTCGCCGGAGACGGCGGAAGTGTCGCCGAGGTCGATGGCGGCGACGTCGCCGCGTGCGATCGCGTCGGCCGAGGGGGCCGCGATCGCTCGGATCTGATCGGTGCTGAGCGCGGCGCGGTCCACGCGGACGTCGTCGATGGCCCCGGCGAAGAACGGGTCTCCGGGGTAGAGCGACTTACCGATGAGGCCGGAGAAGACGGAGGTTCCGACGGTGGCGGCCCCGGTCGCGGTCGTCGCGGTGGATGCCACGGCTTCCCCGTCGACGTAGGTGGTGACGCGCTGACCCGACTGCAGCGCCACGGAGACGTGGCTCCACCGAGTCGATGAGGCGGGCCCCTTTCCCGTCGCTCGCTGTTCGGAGCCGGACTTGACGGCGCCGATCAGGTTCCCGCCGCAGCGCGGAGTGGCGAACAGGTACCGCTCGTTCGAGCTGCCGAGGCTGTACGCCCAGGAGCACTCCTGGCCCCCGGACCACTTGATCCAGGCCGAGATGGTCACGTCGCCGGTGGCGGTGTCGGTGAGTCCCGGCGCGATCTCAACGAACGCCGCTCCCGAGCTCGACGTGCCTCCCGGCAGCGACAGGGCGTGATCGGATCCGCCGCGAGGGCCCGACACGACGCTCGCGCCGGCACCGCGCACGGTTCCGGCGTGGGTGCCCACGGCATCCGGGATCTGCGCACCCGCGCTCACGGGCCCGGTGGCGAGGCCGTCGAAGTCGTAGAGCAGAGCGGCGGTGGGGGCCGCGGCCTGGGCGGGAGCGATACCGGTCACGAGCCCTCCTCCCACGAGGGCAGCGGCGAGGGCGAAAGCGGCGGGACGGCGTGAACGCATGCGGGTGAGCCTTTCGGGCGGACGGCGAGGTGTCACGTTCGGGCCGCCGTCGAGGCGACCGGGACCGCACGTCGTCGTGGCGGTCCGAGCCGGAAATGCGGATTCCGGCCTCGGTCGCGACCGACACTAGACAATGCGCGGGAGCGAGCGCAACACAAATGTGAACCTTCACGTCGTGACCTGATCGTTGCTTGACTGCGAAAGTGAGCGCCTATACCGTCCCCTTGAGTGTGAGCGCTAACATGGCGCCGACCCGGAAGACAGCATGGTCGCTGATCTTTCGTTTTCGGTGAACGAGCGCCGCAACACCCGCCCGTCCCCGTACCGAAACGGAGCGTCCTGCCCCATGCGCGTCCCCCGTCTTCTCGCCGCTACCGCTGTCGCCGCGGTCGCCGCTTCGACGTTCGTCACCATCCCCGCGGCCTCAGCCGCGGGCGTGCCCGAACCCGGCTTGCATTACACCTTCGACACCCTGAGCGGCACCCTCGATGCCGGTGCGGCGATCCCGGACACGGGAGTGCGTTCGCCGCGCACCGACGGTGTCGTCGGTAACGGCGGCATCACGCTCGTCCCCGGCGTCACCGGGTCGGCGAACGACAAGGCCATCCGCCTCTCCGGTGGCCGCAACGACGCCGACGCGGTCGCCTCATACGTGTCGCTGCCGAACGACATCGTGTCGTCGACCGACACAGCCGTGACCGTCAGCCTGTGGACCAAGTGGGAGGGTGCGGGCAACGGCCAGTGCCAGCTCGCCTTCGGTCTCGGCCGCTCGACGGTGAAGAACCTCCTCGCCTCGACCAGCTGCAACGGCACCTATGGGGCAGTGTCGGACGGATCCGGAGAGCGTCGCGTCGGCAACGGGGGATCGGCCCTGCCCGTGGGGCAGTGGGCCAACGTCACGCTCGTCTTCCAGCCCGGGCAGCGGATCAGCTACTACGTCAACGGGCAGCTCGACGGCGCGAACGCCGACTCGTCCGGCATCACGCAGACCATCGACGCCGCCCTCGGCCAGAACGGTGTGGGCGGATACCTCGGCCGTTCCTTCTGGGACGACCCGTTCTACGTCGGAGCGATCGACGATGTGCGCATCTGGAACAGCGCCTTGAGCGCCGACGACATCCGCTCGGTCGGTGCCGACGGCTACCGCGCCGTTCTGGCATCCGATTCGGTCTCGCTCGGCGACACCTCCGGCGTCGACCGCAACCTGCAGCTGCCGACAAGCACCGCAGCCGGCTCGTCCGTCTTGTGGGCGACGAGCAACGCGGCCGTCGTGGCGGCGGACGGCACCGTCACCCGCCCCTCGGCCAGTGCCGGCGACACGACCGTCCAGCTCACACCGACCTTCACCCTCGGAGGACAGACCCGCGTGGCGTCGCCCATCCCGGTGACCGTGCGCGCGCTGTCCGCCACGGAGCAGGACGAGGCCGTGCGTCAGGTCGCCGAGGCGTTGCCCGGACAGGCCGGGCTCTCCAGCGACGTGCGCGGCTCGATCACCCTCCCCGGCACCGGCGCCGACCTGAAGCAGACCTTCGCGTCGGCGCAGGCCGCCGACGTCGCGATCTCGTGGAGCTCGTCGAACCCGGCGGTCATCAGCGACACTGACGCGGGCGTCTCGCCGAACGTGGTCACGAAGGGCAGCGTCACGCGCGGCTCCGCCGACACGGCGGTGACCCTCACGGCCACTCTGCGTCTGGGGGCGGCCACCAAGACCGTGCAGCTGCCGGTCACGGTGCTCCGTGCCCCCGAGCACACGCGCGACGACGACGAGGCGTACATGTTCGTCTACTTCCGCGACAACTCCATCGACGGCGAGAAGATCCGTTTCGCCGTCTCGGAGGGCAACGACGCGCTCAACTGGCGCACGCTGAACAACGCCAACCCCGTCCTCGAGTCGACGAAGGGCGACATGGGTCTTCGCGACCCGTTCGTGCTGCGATCGAAGGAGGGTGACCGCTTCTTCCTCATCGCCACCGATCTGTCGGCCGCGCGCAAGGGCTTCCCGACCGACAACGGCAGCCGCTTCCTCGAGATCTGGGAGTCGACCGACCTCGTGAACTGGGGCGAGCAGCGCCACATCGAGGTCTCGCCGCCGAGCGCCGGCATGACGTGGGCGCCCGAAGCCCACTACGACCCGACGATCGACGCCTATGTCGTGTACTGGTCGTCGCGTCTGTTCCTCGATGACGCGCACACCCAGGAAGATGGCAACGGCCCGCAGATCCTCATGGCCACGACGCGTGACTTCGTGAACTTCACCCCGGCCGTCCCGTACATCAAGTCAGGCGACATCGAGGGGCTGCGCAAGACGAACGCGGGCCTGATCGACACGACGATCATGGAGCGCGACGGCACCTACTACCGGTTCACGAAGGGCACCGAGCAGACCGCCTGCCGCCCCGACATCGTGGCTGAGAAGGGCACCGACCTGCGCGCTCCGTCGACCTCGGGGGAGTGGACCAAGTTCGACACCTGCCTCTCGGCGAACGCGGGCCTGCCCGAGACCGAGGGTCCTTCGGCTTTCCGTTCCAACCCCGGCGACATCAACGGCGATCGCAACTACGTGCTCGTCGACTGGTACGGCGGCGGCGGGTACATCCCGCTCTACACAGAGTCGCTCGAAGAGGGCAAGGTCGACTGGAAGGTCCCGGCGAAGTACTCGCTGCCGCCCTCCCCGCGCCACGGTGTCGCCTTCGGCATCACCCGTGAGGAGCGCGATCGCCTGCTCGCGAAGTACAACCCCGAGCAGCTCGTGACCTCCGTCGCGCCCCTGTCGTTCGAGGTGGCCCCGGGCACCTCCTCGGTCTCCCTCCCCGAGGCGGTCACGGCGAACCGGTCGGCCGGAGCGATCCAGGTCGGCGTCACCTGGGAGCAGCAGGACCTCTCGGCCCTGAAGGCCCCGGGCGACAGCGTGCAGATCCGCGGCGCACTGAACGACGGCTCCCTCGCCCCCGCGATCGCCACCGTCACCGCGGTGGGCGGCTCGGTGGCATCCACCTCGGTGTCCATCGGCTACGACTCGCGTGCTCTCGTCGTCGGGGCGACCACCTCGCTCACCGCATCGGTGGCGCCCGCGAACGCCGACCAGAAGGTCACCTGGACCTCGAGCGCCCCCGCGGTGGCGACGGTCGACGGCTCCGGCCGGGTGATGGCAGTGTCGGCGGGTACCTCGACCATCACGGCGAAGACCTCCGACGGCGGCACCGCGACGCTGGCCCTGACCGTGGTGAGGGCCGAGGCCGATCTGCTGCTGCGCTACAGCTTCGACGGACTGGATGCCACGACCGACGGCTCCCGCGTGACCGATGTCTCCGGGCACGGGCACGACGCCACGATCCGCGGGACGGGCGCGACCATCGCGACCGGCGCGCGGACGGCGGACGGCGACTCCGCTCTGTCGTTCCCGGGCGGTCGGGCCGGCTCGAACGCGGCGTTCGCGACGATCGCGGGAGACGTGGTGCCCGACGGCACGCGGGATCTCACCGTGTCGACGTGGATGAAGTGGGACGGTGCCGCTCCCTGCGAGTGGCCCCTGTCGCTCGGTTCGAGCACGTCGAACTACCTGTTCACCAGTGCCGACTGCGGAGGCGTCGCCGCCGCGATCAAGTCGGGCTTCACCGAGAACAAGTCCGGCGCGGCCGCTCTGCCCAAGGACACCTGGGCGCAGGTCACCCTCGTGCTCACGGGCAAGAACACGCTCACCACGTACGTCAACGGGGCCAAGGTCGCTGAGATCGCCACGATCTTCGACGCCTCCGACCTCGAGGCGACCGGTGGCATCGGCGGTCTGCTGGCCAAGTCGCAATACGGGCAGGACAGTTTCTATGGCGGCGACCTCGATGAGGTGCGGGTCTATAGCCGGGCGCTGGATGCCACGGAGGTTGGCACGCTCTTCACGAAGGGGACGCTGGCGACCGAGGTCACCCCGTCGCCGGAGCCGTCTCCCGACCCGACCTCGTCGGACCCGACCGCGTCGCCCGACCCGTCGGCTTCGCCCTCGCCGAGCGGCTCGTCGTCGGGCCAGCCTTCGGCCTCCGGCCAGCCCTCGGCGTCGCAGAGCGCCTCTGCGGGGCCGACGGCGAAAACGAGCGCGTCGCGCGTCGAGCAGGGCGGGTCGTTCACCGTCTCGGTCACCGGGCTCTCGGCCGGCGAGCAGATCAGCGCGGTGCTGAACAGCCAGCCGCTGACGATCACGGGCATCCCCGCCGCGGACTCCCGCGGTGCAGTGACGTTCCGTGTGACGGTCCCCGCCGACTTCGCGACGGGAGCTCACACGCTGGTCATCGCGCGTGCGGACGCGTCGACCCTCAGCCGGATCGGCATCGAGGTGGTCCCGGCCGGATCCCTCGCGCGGACGGGCGCAGAGCTGCCCTGGGGTCTCGGCGTCAGTGCCTTCGCGCTGATCGCGGCCGGTACGGTCCTGGTGGGTCTGCGGCGTCGTCCGCGTCAGGTCTGAATCAGACCCGTGGGGTTCCGTCCGTCGCGGCGGGGCCCCACGGCGACGGACGCGCACGGAGCGTGGCGGGATGGGTGGGCCCCGTGGGGCTCGAACCCACGACCCGCGGATTAAAAGTCCGATGCTCTACCGACTGAGCTAGAGGCCCTCGCCGTCCAGCCTACCGGCCTCACGGGGGCGCTCGTGCTCATCGGCGTCGTCGCGACACGATCCAGAACAGGTAGGCGCCCCCGACGACGGCGGTGAGCAGGCCGACCGGAATCTGCAACGGTGCCAGGGCGCGCTGGGCTGTGACGTCGGCGACGAGGAGCACGGCTGCGCCCGTGACCGCGGAGCCGACCAGGGGGATCCCGCTGGTGCCCATGGTGCGTCGGGCGAGTTGCGGTGCGGCGAGGGCGATGAAACCGATGGGACCGGCGACCGCGGTCGCGGTCCCGGTGAGAATCGCGGCGACGACGATCAGCACGAGGCGTACTCGCCCGGTGCGCACCCCGAGGGCGACAGCGGTGTCGTCGCCGAGCTCGAGAGCGCGGAAGTCGCGGTACACGACGATCAATACGAGTGACAGGATGCCGATCGACGCGAGCAGCAGCGCCACATCGTCGAGAGATGTCGCCGCCAGGCTCCCGTGAAGCCACTGCGTCGCGTTGCGGGCGATCTCGAGCGGGGCCCTGGTCAAGAGGTAATCGTTGACCGCCGACAGCAGGGTCGAGAGCGCGATCCCGGCGAGGATCGTCCGCTCTCGCGAGACGCCCACGCTGCGGGCGATGGCCATGACGACCACGACGGTCAGCAGACCGCCGATCCATGCCCCGGCGGCGGGAGAGGCGGCCGGCGCGAGAAGAGTGAGCCCGACGAGGGCGCCGGTGGCCGACCCGGCGCTGAATCCGACGATGTCGGGGCTCGCGAGCGGGTTGCGGGCGAGCGTCTGGAACACGGCCCCGGCCATGCCGAGGGCGGCGCCGATGGCGAGAGCGGCCAGAATGCGCGGGACGCGCAGGCCCACGACCACGACGCTCGTCCGGCCGTCACCCTCTCCGGTCAGCGCGGATGCCACCTGCCCGAGGGACGCCTGGAAGGAACCCGTCGTGAGCCCGACCACCGCGGCGATCGCCGCGACGACGAGCGTGCCGACCAGGACCAGCGCGTATCGGCGGCGCCGTCGCGAGCGCGCGGGAGTGCGGAGGAGGGTTGCCGTGGTCACGGCATCCGCTTCTTCCGGAGGATGAGCCACAGCAGCAGCGGGGCCCCGAGGAAAGCGGCGACGATCCCCGCCTCCACCTCGCCCGGAGGGGCGATGACTCGACCGAGGACGTCGCTCGCGAGCGTCAGCGCTGCCCCGGCCGCGGCGGCCAGGGGGAGCGACGTCCGGACGGACCCGCCCACCGCGCCGCGAACGGCGTGAGCCACGAGCAGCCCGATGAAGGCCAGGGGTCCCGCTGCCGCGGTTGCGGCGGCGCAGAGCAGGGTGATGGCGACGCCCGAGCCGATCATGACCAGCGGGGGAGAGACCCCGAGCGCCCGCGCCAGGTCGGCGCCGAGCTGCAGCTGATCGAGGCCCCGCGCCACGACGACGGCGAGCAGGAGGCCCACGACGGCGAAGGGCAGGAGCTGGAGCGCGACGTCCGGGTCGCGGCGCTCGAACGAACCGACCGCCCAGAAGCGGAACGATTCGAAGGTGTCGTCATCGGCCAGCGTGATGATGCGGACGACGGCGCCGAGACACGCGCTGAGCGCCACCCCGGCCAGGACGAGACCGATGGTGTCGTCGCGCCGCTCGCCGCGGACGGCGGTGTGCACCAGCAGCGACGCCCCCGCCGCGCCCGCGAAGGCGAACCAGACGTATCCGCTCGCCGTCGCGACCCCGAAGAACCCGATGGCGACGACGACGCCGAGGGCGGCGCCCGCGTTCACCCCGAGCAGGCCCGGGTCGGCGAGCGGGTTCCGGGTCGCCGCCCGCATCAGTACGCCGGCCACGCCGAGACAGGCCCCGGCGAAGATCGCGGTGAGGGTGCGCGGTAGGCGGAGCTGATGGACGATGACGCCGGCGGCATCCTGTCGATCCGAGAAGAGGGCCGACACGACATCGAGGGGGCTGAGGGCGCGAGATCCCACGGCGAGACTCGCGAGGACGAGTCCGACGAGGATGCCGCTCACGACCAGGAAGAACATGACCGCGCGTCGTCGCGACGACCGTCGACTCGAATCCCGTTCCGCCACGCCCGGGACGGTGGGCGGCTGGACGACGATCACATAGGTAAGGATAACCTAACCCGGTGATCGACTTTCGTTTCCCGTCCTCTCGTGCCCGATTCCGTCCTCGACGACTCGTCGGCGTCGGCCTCGCTGCAGCCGTGCTCGCCCTCGCCGGATGCGCCGGCCCCGCCGCGGGCCCTTCGGCGGTGGATGCCGAGGCCGGCTCGACCGGGGAGTGGACCGTCTCGCGCGACCTCGAGCCCGGCATGGGCTCCGCGCAAGCCGACGGCGTCTTCCCCCGCGAGGTGACGCACTTCGCCGGCACGACCGAGATTCCGTCCGAGCCGAAGCGCATCGCGGTCGTCTCCACGGGGCAGCTCGACGCGCTCCTGTCTCTGGGGCAGGTGCCGGTGGCGGCGACCCGCGCCGAGAACAGCGGACTGGTGCCCCGGTATCTGCTCGACGCGTTCCCCGACCGGGTGCCGGCGCTGGACGCCATGTCGGACATCGGTCAGCGGACCGAGCCCGACCTCGAGGCGATCGCTCAAGCCGCGCCCGATCTGATCCTGATCAACTCGACCCGGGGTGCCCAGCTCTACGACGCCCTCGCGGCCATCGCGCCCACCGTGGTGACGAAGGGCAACGGGGTGAATTGGAAGAGCGACTTCCTCCTCATCGCCGACGCCCTGGGTGACGAGGGCGATGCCCGCGGCATCCTCGACGATCTTCAGGCGCAGAGCGCCGCTTTCTCGCAGACCCACCCGGCGGGGGAGCCGGCCGTATCGTTCCTGCAGTCGACGGGCGACCGCACGCGCATCATGGGACTGCCGTCTTTCGCGGGAGGCATCGCGGAAGATCTCGGTCTCGGACGCCCGGAGTCGCAGCGGTTCGACGAGACGTCGCAGGAGATCAGCGCCGAGCAGATCGACCTCGCCGACGCGGATCGCGTGTTCTACGGCGGGACGGGGGAGGGCGTCTCGTTCATCGAGCAGGCACCGCTCTGGCAGACCCTCTCCGCCGTCGCCGGGCAGAAGGCGACGACCGTGGACTTCGACCCGTGGTTCATGAACGCCGGCCCTGTCGCCGCCCGGCTCGTGCAGGACGAGATCATCCGCACGGTCGGTTCCTGACGAACGAAAGCGAGCGCCGGACCCCCTCGCCTGGGGTCCGGCGCTCGCCGTCAGGATCGGTCGATCATCGACCGCTCGGAAACGCGAAGACTCGCGCGTCCGTGAATTACATGGCCGGGGGCATCAGCACCGAGTCGATGAGGTACACCGTGGCGTTGGCGGTCTGGACGCCACCGCAGATCACGTTGGCGTCGTTCACCTTGATGGAGTCGCCCGAGCCCGAGACGGTGACGTCCTGGCCCTCGACCGTGGTGTGCGTGCCGTCGATCGCGTCGGGGGCGATCTGGCCGGGGACCACGTGGTACGTGAGGATCTTGGTCAGGGTGGCCGAGTCGGTCTTGAGGCCGTCGATGGTGGCGGCCGGGATCTTGGCGAACGCGTCGTCGACCGGGGCGAAGACCGTGAACTCCGAACCGTTCAGCGTGTCGACCAGGTTGACGTCGGGGTTCAGCTGGCCGCTGACGGACGCGGTGAGCGTCTTCAGCAGCGGGTTGTTCGACGCGGCGGTGGCCACCGGGTCAGCAGCCATGCCGGCGACCGAGCCGGAGCCCGAGGGAACGGCGGCGGCGTAGTCGGCGCAACCGGGGCCGACGAGGTTGGCGGCCGGGTCCATCGCGCTGGACGACATCGACGGCGAGGCCGACATCGAGGGCATTGCGCTCTCGTCGGTGGTCGAGCCACCCGAGGTGGTGCCACCCGAACATGCGGTGAGAGCGAAGGCCGAGCCCAGAACGAGGGCGAGACCAGCGACAACGGGCTTCTTGTTGGTGAGCATGACATTCCTCCGAAATCATCCGGATCGCGTCTGCGACCCGTCAGGGACACCCCGGTGCGAGGGGCGGTTCGCCGTGGAGCGGCTTACACAGGGTCTTCGGGACCCCCTCGGGATCGGATTGCGAAATGTTGCGGATTCGACCGGTCGCCGGCATTCGGAGGGCTTTAAATCCCTGGTCAAGCGGGAATAAATATTCTTCAGAATGTTTTTTGATCGAACCCGGTGACGCCCGGAAGGCCGCGGAGGCTCGAGATAACGGTTTGCCCCGAGCTGTCTCGCCACGCGCATATACGCGCGCGAGGTTGCGCGGGGCGTAGGCAATGATGGGGTCATGGTGATCGACGGTTTCGACCTTCCCGACGACGGGACGGAGAACGCCGACCACGTGGGTGTCCTCTTGCAGCGCGTCGCCGCCGGCGACCGCGCCGCTTTCGCCGAGTTGTACGACTCCCTGTCGGCCCGCGCCTTCGGTCTGATCCTCCGTGTGCTCGTGGACCGCTCGCAGAGCGAGGAAGTGCTTCAGGAGGTCTTCCTCGAGATCTGGCAATCCGCTGGGCGCTTCACTCCGAACAGAGGTCAGGGAAGATCGTGGGTTCTCACGATCGCGCACCGTCGAGCGGTGGACCGCGTGCGGTCCTCGCAGTCGAGCGTCGATCGAGATGTGCGCGCGGGCTTCCGGGATATGGACGTCGCATACGACGCCGTGTCCGAGAAGGTCGAACTGAAAATGGAAGGGCGGCGCGTCGTCGATGCACTGGCGACGCTCCCCGAGGCGCAGAAAGAAGCGCTCACGCTCGCTTATTTCGGCGGGTACAGCCAAAGTGAGATCGCGACCCTCGTCGGGGCGCCGCTCGGTACGGTCAAGACACGAATGCGCGACGGATTGTCGCGCTTGAGAATGGAGATGGGGGTGGACAAGTGAACGAGAGGGATTTCGCCGACCTCGCCGTCGGACACGCGCTCAACGCGCTCTCCGAGGCTGATGAGCGCGCGTACCAGGAGGCTCTCGCGGGTAACCCGAACTGGGACCACCACGTGCGCCATGCCGTCGACGCGGTGGCCGCGATCGGCGACTCCGTCGAGCCCGTCGAGCCTCCGCCGTCCGTGCGGGCTTCGCTGTTCGCGCGCATCTCCGACCTCCCGCAGGAGTCAGCGGCATCCGCTTCCGCCGTCGAATCCGTCAACGACGTCGAGGACTTCGCCGCGGCCGGCCCCGCTGTCACCGAGCCCGAGCGCGAGGCCGTCACGGTCGGCGCGTCTCCGGGATCCGGATGGGGTGCCCGTCGCTGGTTCGCACTGGCCGCATCGTTCGCTGCCGTCCTCGTGCTCGGCTTCGGCGCCGTCACCGTCAGCCAGTTGTTCGCTCCGCCTGCCGCGGTCGTCGCCCTCCAGCAGATCGAAGATGCACCCGACGCGCAGTCGGCCTCGGCCACCATGCCCGACGGAACGGTCGCGACGGCGCACTGGTCGCCCTCGAGCGGAAAGAGCGTGCTCGTCGCCGACGGCATGCCGGCGCTGCCCGACGGCAAGACCTACGAGCTGTGGTTCGTTCGCGGTGAGAACCAGATCGCGATCCCGGCCGGGATCTTCGAGCCGGATGCCGATGGCAACGCCACTGCTCAGCTCTCGGGTGAGATGCACAGCGGTGACGTCATCGCCGTGACGGTCGAACCCGCGGGTGGTTCTCCCGACGGCACGCCGAGCTCGGCCCCCGTGCTCGCCGTCGCCACGGCCTGATCACCTCCAGACTGCCCGTTCCGGTGCCGTCGCCAGCGGGTACCTCTCGTGCGGCCCGCTCCGCGAGGGGGACGCTCTAGCCTGGATGCATGAGCGATTCCCCCCGCGAATTCCACAAGCCGGTTCGGCGTCCCGCAGAGCTGTTCGACCGTCTGTTCTCGGCGGAGGACCCGGCCGAGGTGTCGCGGGTCGCGCACAGCACGGCGCAGGCGCTCTTGTCGCGCGTCCGCGCCGACCCGAGCATCGACGTGGTCGAGCGGCTCGTGGCGTTCACCGACGATCACGGCATCGACGACATCGCCGAGCTGTGGTCGCGCTCGCCCGCTCGCTCCCTTCCCGGCGCGCTGTGGCGCCTCTATCTTCTGCAGCTGATGATCCACGACGACGCCCCCACAGCCGCCCTGTTCTACGAGCGCGGTCGAGTGGAGATGGCGACGGTTGATGCCGTGGTGGCCGGGGCTCCCGCGCCGGCGGGCCCCGAAGAGCTGGTGCAGCTGATCGACACCATCCTGCGCGGGCTCTTCGAAGGGGACTTCGCCGTGGCCCTCGATCGCGCCGCGGCGTTCTGCCGTGTGCAGGCGGCAGGGTCCACGCACCTCGCCGACGACTACGAGAACACCGAGTCGGAGCGGGCATCTGCCCTCACCACGCGCGCTCTGCGGCTCGCCACGTACGCGGAGGATCTGTCGGCGTCGGCCGCTCTCTGGCGCCGTGACGCGCTGACCTGAGCGGAAAAGATAAGTGCCGGACCGCAGAACGCCTCTCGGCGCATGGCCGCTCATAGCGGCAGAAGATGGAGCCCGGGGTTACTGCGGCCCGGCTAGGAAAGTGTAACAAGCCCCGCCCGCGGACATTCCCTCGAACAGCCCGGTTGACAAGACCCGGGCGTGTCGGCGGTGCGGCGTAGGCTCGGCTCATGGCTTGGCGCTTCGCTCTCGTGATCGACCCTGCGGCACCCGATGACGAAGGCGCCGACTACCGTGACACGCTGCACGAGATCGACCCACACGGTCCCGCCCTCGGGGTGGGTGAGCTCAGTGCTCAGCGCGGAGACGGCGTGTTCGAGAGCCTCGGCGTCGTCGACGGCCATCCGCAAGAGGTCGGGCCGCACCTCGCGCGCCTCGCGCATTCCGCGGCGCTCTGCGACCTCCCCGCGCCGAACCTCGCCCAGTGGCGCGTCGCGATCGAGCGCGTGGCGCGCGAGGCGGGGGCGGGTGAGAACGTCATGAAGCTGCTGCTCAGCCGCGGCGTCGAGCACGGCCCCGCGCCGACGGCGTGGATCACGCTCGCCGACGCCCCCGACAACACGAGCGGACGAACGACAGGGGTCGCTGTCGCCACCCTCGATCGCGGCTACGCCCTCGACGTCCCCGCGCGCGCTCCCTGGCTCCTGCTCGGGGCCAAGACGCTCTCGTACGCCGTCAACATGGCCGCCATCCGCGAGGCGAAACGTCGCGGGGCCGACGACGCCGTGTTCGTCACGAGCGACGGCTACCTGCTCGAGGCGCCCACGGCATCCGTCGTCCTGCGTGTCGGCGACCGCTTCGTGACGCCCGAGCCGCAGGCCGGCATCCTGCACGGGACGACGCAGCTCAGTCTGTTCGCGTACCTCGAGGGTCGCGGCTTCACCACGGCGTACGAGACGGTGCCGGCGAAAGACCTCGCCACCGCGGATGCCGCCTGGCTGCTGTCGAGCGTGCGGCTCGCCGCCCCGATCCGATCCGTCGACGGGATCGAGGTGCCGGTGGACCGCGCCTTCACCGATGAACTGAACGCCTACCTGCTCAGCCCCCGCGACTGAGCGGCCGGGGAACGACGAAGGCCCCGCCGGAGCGGGGCCTTCGCACGGGACTGCTTATCCGAAACGGCCCGAGACGTAGTCTTCGGTCGCCTGGACGCTGGGTGCGGTGAAGATCGACGCGGTGTCGTTGTACTCGATGAGCTTTCCGGGCTTGCCGGTGCCGGCGATGTTGAAGAACGCCGTCTTGTCGCTCACACGCGAGGCCTGCTGCATGTTGTGCGTCACGATGACGATCGTGTACTCGCTCTTCAGCTCGCCGATCAGCTCTTCGATCGCGAAGGTCGAGATCGGGTCGAGGGCCGAGCACGGCTCGTCCATCAACAGCACGTCGGGCGAGACGGCGATGGCGCGCGCGATGCACAGACGCTGCTGCTGGCCGCCCGAGAGGCCGCCGCCGGGCTTGTCGAGACGGTCCTTGACCTCGTTCCAGAGGTTGGCGCCCCGCAGCGACTTCTCGACCAGGGCGTCGGCGTCGCTCTTCGGCATCCGCTTGTCGTTGAGCTTCGCGCCGGCCAGCACGTTCTCGCGGATCGACATCGTCGGGAACGGGTTGGGGCGCTGGAAGACCATGCCGACGTGGCGACGCACGAGCACGGGGTCGACGCCCGGACCGTAGAGGTCGTCGCCGTCGATGAGCACGCGGCCCTCGACGCGACCGCCGGGGATGACCTCGTGCATGCGGTTCAGCGTGCGCAGGAACGTGGACTTGCCGCAGCCCGAAGGGCCGATGAAGGCGGTGACCGAGCGGGGCTCGATGTCGATCGAGACGCCCTCGACCGCGAGGAAGTCGCTGTAGTAGACGTTGAGGTCTTGGACCTCGATGCTCTTGGACACGAGTGAGTGCCTTTCTGGGCTCAGCGCGCCTTGGGCGCGAACACCGCCGCCACGATACGGGCGATCAGGTTGAAGATGACGACGAGGACGACGAGCAGGAAGGCCGCACCCCAGGCGTTCGCCTGAGACGCATCGATGTCCTGACCGGGGAAGCTGTACGCGGTGTAGGCCATCACGGGGAGGGTCTGCATCGGGCCTTCGAACGGGTTGGCGTTGAAGTTGTCGGTGAAGCTCGCCGCGATGAAGATCGGCGCGGTCTCACCGACGACGCGGGCCACGGCCAGCACGACACCGGTGATGATGCCCGATGCGGCGGTACGCAGCACGACCTTGATGATCGTCGCCGACCGCGGCACGCCCAGCGCGAGGGACGCCTCGCGCAAGTCGGCCGGGACGAGGCGCAGCATCTCTTCGGTGGAGCGGATGACGATCGGGATCATCAGCACGCAGAGGGCGATGGATGCCGAGAACCCGCTGAACGCCTTCGGACCGACGACCAGGCTGAACAGCGAGAACGCGAACAGACCGGCGACGATCGAGGGGATGCCGGTCATCACGTCGACGAGGAAGGTGATCGCGCGACGCAGCGGGTTGTTCGGCTGCGCGTACTCGACCAGGTAGACCGCGGCGAGGACGCCGATCGGCACCGAGATGAGGGCGGCGATACCCGTGATGATGAGCGTGCCCGTGATGGCCTGCCAGGCACCCGCCGTCGCGACGACCTCGAGGGTGTCGGGGTTGAAGGCGGTGCCGCCCACCTGCGTGACGAAGTTCCAGTTGACCACCGCGAGGCCCTTGGAGACCACGGTCCACAGGGTCGAGATGAGGGGTGCGACCGCGAGGAGGAACGCGACGGTCACCAGGCCGCGGACGACGCGGTCCACCGCCTTGCGGCGATTCTCGACGATCGAGGACCCGACCCCGATGGCGATCAGGTACAGCACCGCCGAGAGGATCAGCCACGTCGCGAGGGCGAAGCCGCCCAGCAGGAGCTGGATGATCGCGACCACGACGGCCACGCCGACCAGGAGCGCGGGCTCGATGAAGCGGGGCAGCTGGCCGCTGGTGAGGGCCAGGGGAGACGAGGACGAGGGGGCCGTGACGGTCATGAGCGCTTGCCCTTCTTGCGACCCTTCGCACCGGGGCCCGTCGCCCCGATGATGTAGCGGGCGAGCATGTTCACCGCGAGAGAGACGACGAACAGCATGAGGCCGGTACCGATCAGCGCCGAGCGCTGGAGGTCGGTGGCGATCGGGAAGTTCAGCGCGATGTTGGCCGCGATGGTCTGCGAGTTGTATCCGTCGGTGAGCAGCAGCACCGAATAGATCAGGCTGGGCGAGACGATCAGCGCGATGGCCATCGTCTCTCCGAGCGCGCGGCCGAGACCGAGGAGCGTGGCCGAGACCATGCCGCTGCGGGCGTAGGGGAAGACCGCGAGGCGGATCATCTCCCAGCGCGTGGCGCCCAGCGCGAGGGCGGCCTCTTCGTGCAGGCGCGGGGTCTGCAGGAAGATCTCGCGCGTGATCGAGGTGACGATCGGGAGGATCATCACGGCGAGGACGACACCACCGGTGAACATCGTCGAACCCGTGGTCGAGACCGGGCCCTGGAAGAGCGGGATCCAGCCGAGGTACTGGTTGAGGAACTCACCGACCGGCACGAGTAGCGGGCGCATGACGATGATGCCCCACAGGCCGAAGACGATCGAGGGGACCGCGGCCAGCAGGTCGACGATGTAGCCGAGGAAGCCGGCGATCCGACGCGGGGCGTAGTGCGAGATGAACAGCGCGATGCCGATGGCGACCGGCGTGCCGATGACCATGGCGATGAGCGCGGCCCAGATGCTGCCGAACAGCAGCGGACCGACGTACTCCCAGAAGTTGGTCCAGCTGCCGTTCTGGTAGCCCGCGAGGTCGCCCTCGGTCCAGTTGCCGGTGATCGCGGGGATGCCGCGGATGATCAGGAAGATCGCCACCCCGGCGAGGATGATCATGATCGACACGGCGGCCGTGGTCGACAGCCCCAGGAAGACCGAATCGCCGACGCGGCGCTTGCCGACGATCGACGTCCGAGGCGGGGGAGGGGAGGACGGGGCGGTCTCTGTGTCAGCGACGGTGTCAGTCACGGGGGACCTCACGCTCGGCACGGGTCATGGTTCTCCTCGGTCGGGTGTTCTCTGAGGATGCTGGCTCAGCGGAGCGTTCGAGCTGGTCGACCGCTCCGATCAGCCCGGCCCGGTCCGCACACGAGGTGCGGGCCGGGCCGAGTCCGAAGAGATGTTTACTTGATCGACGCGAGCGTCTCGGCAGCAGCCGAGAGCACCGAGTCGGGCAGCGGCGCGGAGCCGGCGTTCTTGGCCGCGACCTGCTGGCCGAGCGTGCTGGTCACGAAGCCGAGGTACGACTTGACGAGCTCGGACTGCTTGGCGTCCTTGAACGTGGTGCAGGTGACGGCGTACGACACGAGCGGGATCGGGTACGTCTCAGCGGTGAGCTTCGAGTAGTCGAACTTCTTCGACAGGTCACCGGCGACACCGTTGCTGGCGTCGACCGCGGCGGCCGCGAAGGTCGCGGTGACGGCCTCGGGGCTGTACGCGATGGCGGTGCCGTCCTGGATGATCGACGCGGCGTTCAGGCTGCCGATGGCGGAGTGGTCGGCGTAGCCGATGGTTCCGGTGCCGGCCTTGACGGCCTCGACGACGCCCGAGCCACCCTTCTGCTTCGACACGTTGCCCTCGATGGGCCAGTCCTTGCCCGCGGGCGAGGTCCAGACCGACGACTGCGTCGCGGCGAGGTAGTTGGTGAAGTTCTGCGTGGTGCCCGAGCCGTCGGAACGCGCGACGGTGGTGATGGCGCCGGCGGCGAGGGCCGTGCCGTTGTCCTTGGTGATGGCCGGGTCGGACCAGTCGGTGATCTGCAGAGCGAAGATCTTCGCGATCGTCTCGCCCGAGAGCTTCAGGCTCGTGACGCCGGGGATGTTGAAGATGATGGCCACGCCGTCGAGGTAGACAGGGATGTTGACGCCACCCTCGGTGCAGAGGGCCTTGGACTGGGCCGTCTGGTCCGCGTTCAGCGGCGAGTCGGAGCCGGCGAAGTCGTACGCGCCGCTGAGGAAGTTGGTGACGCCACCGCCGGAGCCCTGCGACTTGTCGTAGTTGATCGTGACGCCCTTGGCCTGGGCGTTGTACGCGCTGGTCCACGCGGCCTGCGCGTTGGCCTGGGCGCTCGAGCCACCCGCGGTGATCGTGCCCGAGAGGTTCGGGTCGACGGTGAACGCGACGTCGGACGAGGTCGACGAGGGGGTCGAGCCCGCGGCGTCGCCGGAGCCCGAGGGGCCGGCGCAGCCGGCGAGGGTCAGGGAGGCCACGGCGGCCACGGTGCCCAGCTGGGCGAGTCGGGAGAGCTTCACGGTGTGAATCCTTCGCATGTCGGGAACAGGAACCCGGTGCAGGGTTCGTCGTGAACGGTAAACAGCGACTGCTAACAGACTGCGTTGCACGGGTGAACGGAAGGTGAACCGGGGCGGCCGTTCCGGGGTGTTTTCCCGGGGGTTGTACTGTTCATCCCCGTGACGACCTCCGCTTCCCAAGCTCAGGCCCCGCTCGACCGGACGGGGGCCGCGGCTCCCGCGCGCACCCTCATCGACATCCTCACAGACGTCGCGTCTCGGCATCCGGAGGCCTCCGCGATCGACGACGGATCCGGAGCCCTCAGCTACCGCGAACTGCTCGCGCGGGTGAGGCGGACGGCGGCGGCCCTGCACGAGGCGGGGGTGCGCCGGGGCGACCGGGTGGGCGTGCGCATGCCGTCCGGGTCGAAGGAGCTGTACGTCTCGATCCTCGCGGTCATGGCGGCGGGCGCCGCTTACGTGCCGGTGGATGCCGATGACCCCGACGAGCGCGCGCGCCTGGTGTTCGGCGAAGCCGGGGTGCGCGGCATCGTCGCGGGGGAGGGGGAATTCGTCGCGGCCGAGGGTGATCTCGTCCGTCTCTACGACGGAGCGGCGCCGCACCCCAGCACGAGCGCCGTCCCCATCATCGCCCCGCCCGCGATCGACGACGATGCGTGGATCATATTCACCTCGGGATCCACGGGCGTCCCGAAGGGCGTGGCGGTGTCTCACCGTTCGGCGGCGGCGTTCGTCGAGGCGGAGGGGCGGATCTTCCTGCAGGGCGAGCCGCTCGGCCCCGGCGACCGCGTGCTGGCCGGACTGTCGGTCGCGTTCGACGCCTCGTGCGAGGAGATGTGGCTCGCCTGGGGACACGGGGCGTGCCTCGTGCCGGCTCCTCGTTCTCTCGTGCGCTCGGGGGAGGACCTGGCCCCGTGGTTGCTGCGGCAGGGGATCACGGTCGTCTCGACCGTTCCGACCCTCGCCGCGATGTGGCCGGCCGACTCGATCGAGAACGTGCGCCTGCTGATCTTCGGCGGAGAGGCGTGTCCGCCCGAGCTCGCCGCTCGCCTCGTGGCCGAGGGGCGCGAGGTGTGGAACACCTACGGTCCGACCGAGGCCACCGTCGTGGCGTGCGCGGCTCCGCTCGACGGCTCTCTGCCCGTGCGCATCGGCCTGCCCCTCGACGGGTGGGCCCTCGCGGTGGTGGATGCCGAGGGACTCCCCGTCCCCGAGGGCGCGGTGGGCGAGCTGATCATCGGCGGTGTCGGCCTCGCCCGGTATCTCGATCCCGCGAAGGACGCCGAGAAGTACGCACCGATGCCGACCCTCGGGTGGGAGCGGGCGTATCGCTCGGGGGACCTCGTGCGCTTCGAGCGCGAGGGGCTGGTGTTCCAGGGGCGCGCGGACGATCAGGTCAAGGTGGGCGGCCGCCGGATCGAGCTCGGTGAGGTCGAATCGGCGCTGCAGGATCTTCCGGACGTGAGCGCGGCGACCGTGGCGGTGCGGACCACCGAAGCGGGGGTGCCGGTCCTCGTCGGCTATCTCGTGATGGAGGTCGGAGCCGAGCTCGATCGCGGGGCTGCCCGTGCGGCTCTCGCGGAACGCCTCCCGGCCGCGACCATCCCCCTCCTCGGCGTGGTGGACTCCCTGCCGGTCCGCACCTCGGGCAAGGTCGACCGCGCGGCCCTCCCGTGGCCCCTGCCCGGACTGGAAGCCCCCGCCGCGACGGACTTCTCGGTCGACGAGGCCTGGTTGGCCGAGCAGTGGCAGGCCGTTCTGGGCATCCCCGTCACCGAGCGCAAGGCCGACTTCTTCGATCTCGGTGGGGGGTCGCTCGCCGCCGCGCAGCTCGTCTCGCGCATCCGGGCACGGGTGCCGGAGTTCTCAGTCGCCGACATCTACGACGTTCCGCGCCTCGGGGCCATGGCCAAGGCGCTCGGGCCGCAGCTCTCCGACGAGACGCCCGCCGCCTTCCACCGCGCCGAACCGACGCCGCGCACCACCCAGTGGGCGCAGACCCTCCTCGGCGCTCCGCTGTTCATCCTCTCAGGTGTGCGGTGGCTGCTGTACCTGCTCACGGCCTCGGCGCTCCTTCGGCTCGTCCCCGGATTCGACGTGCTGCCGTCGGTGCCCTGGCCGGCTCTCGTCGTCGGTCTCCTCGTCTTCGCGACGCCGTTCGGGCGCATGGCGATCGCCGTGGCATCCGCTCGACTTCTTCTCTCGGGCGTGCGCCCCGGCGACTATCCGCGGGGCGGGTGGGTGCACATCCGGCTCTGGCTCGCCGAGCAGATCGCCGATCAGGTGGATGCCGTGGGTCTGGCCGGAGCCCCCTGGGTGTCGTACTACGCCCGGGCGCTGGGCGCGCGGATCGGTCGGAACGTCGACCTGCACGCGTTGCCTCCCGTCACGGGGATGCTCGTCGTCGGCGACGGGGCCTCGATCGAGCCCGAGGTCGACCTGACCGGGTACTGGATCGACGGTGACCTCGTTCGCATCGGCGAGGTGCGCATCGGCGCCGAGGCCACGGTCGGCGCTCGCTCGACGCTCGCACCCGGCACCCGCATCGGTCGCCGTGCCGAGATCGCGCCGGGCTCGGCCGTCTTCGGACGCGTCAAGGCGGACCAGTCGTGGGCGGGATCGCCCGCCGTCCGCGTGGGCGGGACGGCGAAGGGGTGGCCGACGCAGCGGCCGCCGGCGCCCACCCGCTGGCTGTGGGCCTACGCGGCATCGGCGGTTGTGCTCGCTCTTCTCCCGCTCGCCTCCTTCACCGTGGGTGGTCTCGTCGTGGCGCAGGGGATCCGCGGGGCGGGCGATCTCGGCCACGCGGCCGCGGGCGCCTACGCCTGGCTCGTCCCGGGTGTCGCCGTCGCGGGCCTGGTGTTCGCGGCATCCGTGGTGCTTCTCGTGCGCGTGATGTCGATCGGCCTCACCGAGGGCACCCACCCGGTGCGCAGCCGCGTGGCGTGGCAGGCGTGGACGATCGAAAGACTCCTGGATGCCGCCCGCACGGTGCTCTTCCCCCTCTACTCCTCGCTGTTCACGCCCGTGTGGCTGCGCCTGCTGGGTGCGCGCGTCGGACACGGCGTCGAGGCCTCGACGGTTCTTCTGATCCCGTCGATGACGCGCATCGAAGACGGGGCGTTCCTCGCCGACGACACGATGGTCGCGTCGTACGAACTGCGCGCGGGGTGGATGCGCATCGGGCCCGTACGGATCGGCAAGCGCGCCTTCCTCGGCAACTCCGGAATGGCCGCGCCCGGCCACCGCGTTCCGCGGGACGGGCTGGTCGCCGTGCTGTCCGCGGCGCCGATGAAGGCCAAGGCGGGATCGTCCTGGTTGGGCTCGCCCGCGGTGCGCCTTCGCCGGCTCTCGGCCGAAGGTGACGAGTCGCGCACCTATCGACCGACCGCGAGCCTGCGTCTCGCGCGGACGCTGTGGGAGCTGTGCCGCTTCGTGCCGGTCGTCGTCACCTGCGCGATCGGCCTCGGCGTGATCTTCGCTCTCGCCGCGCTCTGGGACGCGCTCGGTCCGGTGTGGACGCTGCTGTTGTCGGGCGTCGTGCTGCTCGCGGCGGGGGCTGTCGCCGCGGGGGTCTCGACCGCGGCGAAGTGGGCCATCGTCGGCGTGATCCGCGCGGGCGAGCAGCCGCTGTGGTCGAGCTTCGTCTGGCGCACCGAAGTGTCGGACACCTTCACCGAGATGGTTGCGGCCCCGTGGTTCGCGCGCGCGGCGGCGGGAACCCCGGCGCTCGCCGTCTGGCTGCGCAGCCTCGGCGCGAAGATCGGTCGCGGCGTGTGGTGCGACAGCTACTGGCTGCCCGAACCCGACCTGGTCACGTTGGGCGACGCGTCAACCGTCAACCGCGGATGCGTCGTTCAGACGCACCTGTTCCATGATCGAATCATGAGTATGGATACCGTCGAGCTGGAGCCGGGGTCGACCCTCGGTCCGCACAGCGTCGTCCTCCCCGCCTCCACCCTCGGCGCGCACGCGACCGTGGGGCCCGCCTCGCTCGTCATGCGCGGTGAGACCGTCCCGGTCGGTTCGCGGTGGAGCGGCAACCCCATCGGTCCGTGGCGCGCGGTGAAGGTGCGCGCGTACCAGTCGACGACGTGAGCGTGGCCGACCCCTACGCCCCGCAGAGCGGCGACCTCTCGTACGACGTCGAGTCGTACGACCTCGCGATCGGCTATCGCGTCCGCACGAACCGCCTCGACGGCGTCGCCACGATCGTCGCGGTCGCGCGCGAGGCCGTGTCGTCGTTCGCTCTCGATCTCGTCGGCCTCCGAACGTCGCGCGTGCGCGTCGACGGGGCGGTCGCGCGATTCTCGGCGGGGCCGCGGACTCTGCGTGTGACGCCCCCGCACGCTCTCGCCGCCGGGGACCGCTTCGAGGTCGAGGTGACCTACGCGGGTGCGCCCGCTCCCCGCCGGTCGCGGTGGGGAACCGTGGGCTGGGAGGAGCTGACCGACGGCGCTCTCGTCGCGGGGCAGCCCATCGGCGCCCCGACGTGGTTCCCGTGCAACGACCGCCCCGACAACAGGGCGCGCATGCGCCTCGAGATCACGGTCGACGACGGCTACGCCGCCGCCGCCACCGGCGTCGCGGGGTCGAGCACGCGGCGGGGTGGTCGGACGACGACGACGTTCGTCTCCGACGTCCCCACGGCGACGTACCTGGCGGCCGTGCACGTCGGTCGGTACCGCACGCGTCAGCTCGAGGGCACCGGTGACGCCCCGGTGCCCGCCGTCACGGTCACCGCCCCTCCCGCCCTGACCGCCGCGGTCGATCGCGCCTTCGCGACGGTGCCCGACATGCTGCGGGCCTTCGACCGCTTCTTCGGGCCGTACCCCCAAGAAGCGTGCACCCTCGTGGTGACCGCCGACGAGCTCGAGATCCCCCTCGAGGCGCAGGGGCTCGCCGTGTTCGGGATGAACCACCTCGTTCCCGCCGCGCAGCGTCTGGTGGCGCACGAGCTGGCCCACCAGTGGTTCGGCAACAGCGTGGGCATCGCCCGGTGGAGCGACATCTGGCTCAACGAGGGCTTCGCCTGTTACGCCGAGTGGCTGTGGTCGGAGACCTCGGGAGGGGCCTCCGTCGAGTCGTGCGTCGCGGACTACTACGCGCGACTCGCCGCGAAGCCGCGCGACCTCCTGCTGGTCGATCCCGGGCCCGATGACATGTTCGACGACCGGGTCTACAAGCGCGGGGCCCTCACGCTGCACGCGCTGCGGCGCACGCTCGGCGACGAGGCGTTCTTCGATCTCCTGCGGTCGTGGACGGCGGACCACCGCCATGCCCTCGTCACCACGGATGATTTCCGCGCCGCGGTCGAGCGCGCCGGGGGACCCGATGCCGCGGCGGTGCTGTCGCGGTGGATCGACGACGTGGCATTGCCCGTGCGACCCTGACGGCCGGCTCGCGTCGTCGTCAGGCTCAGAGGCCCGAGGCGCTCTCCACCGCCACGGCGAGCACGACGTTCGCCGGACCATCGAGGTCCCACCCGCGCCATTCGCGCGGGAGGCCCTCTGCCGGGTCACCCTCGTTCGCGCGGGGCCGTCCGCGCGGGGCGGACGAGAGGATTCGAGCCACCCACGTGCCCCCGTTCCCCTGGACGTCGACCCGTCGAGCATCGACGGTCAGCCCGCGTCCGTCGGCTTTCAGGACGGCCTCGACGCGCGCCCACGTCCGGGCGGGCGCGGCGCTCGACCCGCCGGCATCCGCCCACGCTTCCGGAGCAGGCGACTCGAGATCGTCCGGTCCTGGGGGCGCGGGTCGTGGAAGCACCCGCTCCAGACCCCCCGCATCGGTGGGCACCGCATCCAGACCGACGCGCTCGAGACCCTGCGCTGCCACCGCGACGGCCCACCCCTCGACGTACGACACCGAGACCGCGGCATCCGCCCCCTCCACGTGGATGCGGCCATGGTCTCCGCCGCACGCGGGGCATCGCGAACGGAACCGCGCGCCCGGCAGGAGCTCGGCCAGGAGCGCCCGCGACACGTCGCGACGCCTGGCACCAGCAGGGACCTCGCGCCAGGCGAGTCGGATGCCGGTGGGGAGCGTCACACCTTCGGTTCGTGCGTCTCGATGGCCACGATGCCGGCGCCGGGGTGCTCGACGGGGATGTGCACGACCGAGAACGCCGCGGGCTCCAGCGCCGAAGCGCTCCCGAGGTACGAGCCGCCCATGGTTCCGGTCGCGAGCGCGAGCTCGTGCAGGATGTCGGGCAGGACGGGTCGGTGGCTCGACACGACGACCGGCTTGCGCGCGCGCACCCGTTCGCCGATGAGCGACCGGGCGTCGGCGCGGCCCTCTTCCCACGCGTCCTGGCTGACGGCCTCGGTCAGGTGGACGCGCTGGCCGAGCGCCTGGGCGAGGGGAGTGGCGGTGCGGACACAGCGCTCGGCGGGGCTCGAGTAGACCCGACGCACACCGAAGGCGAGGAGGGGACCGACGATCGCCTCGGCCTGGCGGCGCCCGCGCGGGGTCAGGGGGCGGGCGCTGTCGGAGCCCTCCCACCCCTCGCGGGCCCGCGCCTTGCCGTGGCGCAGCACGACGATCGGGAAGGTGGGCAGAGCCCCCTCTTCGACGATCCGCGTGAACTCGTCGAGGATCTCGATGTCGACGGGGTAGCTGAGGTTCTTGCGGGCCTTCTTCAGGCTCACCCACTCGATCGCCGCGACCTCTTTGTTCGGCACGAACGTCGAGCTGCGCACGGCGGCATCGGTCGCCTCGGCCGCCCAGTAGTGCACGATCTTGGTGCGTGAACTCGGCATCCGGTATCGAGAGACCCCGACGGGCACCCCCAGCGAGACGCGGATGCCGGTCTCCTCACGGATCTCGCGCACCGCGGTCTCGGCGAGCGTCTCGCCGGGGTCGACCTTGCCCTTCGGGAGGGTCAGATCCCGGTACTTCGTGCGGTGGATGAGCAGGATGCGGAGCTTCCCCTCGACCTGCCGCCACACCACACCGCCGGCCGCGTAGACAGCGGTCTCGATCTCGGTCTTCGTCACCGCGCCGTCCGGGCCCGACGCTTGCGCTGGACGAGAGCCATCGTGTGCTCCTGCAGGTCGATGAGGGGCGCCCCGGCATCGTCGACGCTGTGCCGCGTCCACTCGCCCTCGGACCCCAGGTGCCATGAGCTCGTCCCGTCGTCCATCGCGAGGGTGAACAGGGTCGTCAGCTCCTGCACCTGCACGGGGTCGACCACGCGGACCAGGGCCTCGACGCGGCGGTCGAGGTTGCGGTGCATCATGTCGGCGCTGCCGATGAACACCTGCGGGTCGCCGTCGTTCTCGAACGTGAAGATGCGGGAGTGCTCGAGGTAGCGGCCGAGGATGGAGCGCACCGTGATGTTCTCGCTCATCCCGGGGACGCCGGGCTTGATCGAGCAGATGCCGCGCACCCACACCTCGACGGGCACGCCCGCCTGGCTCGCGCGGTACAGGGCATCGATGATCTCTTCGTCGACCATCGAGTTGACCTTGATCCGCACCCCCGAGGGCTTGCCCTCGAGAGCGTTGCGGCGCTCCTTGTCGATGTGGCGCAGGAGCCCTCGGCGCAGGTGCAGGGGTGCGACGAGCAGACGCTTGAACTTCTTCTCGATCGCGTACCCGCTCAGCTCGTTGAACAGACGGGTGAGGTCGCGACCGACCTGGTCGTCGACGGTGAACAGGCCGAAGTCCTCGTAGATACGGCTTGTCTTGGGGTTGTAGTTGCCCGTGCCGACGTGGCTGTAGTGGCGCAGGCGCCCCTCTTCTTCGCGGATGACGAGAGCGAGCTTGCAGTGGGTCTTGAGGCCGACGAGACCGTAGACGACGTGGACGCCCGCCTTCTCGAGCTTGCGCGCCCAGACGATGTTGTTGGCCTCGTCGAAGCGGGCCTTCACCTCGACGAGCGCGAGCACCTGCTTGCCGGCCTCGGCCGCGTCGATGAGCGCCTGCACGATGGGGCTGTCGCCCGAGGTCCGGTACAGCGTCTGCTTGATCGCGAGCACGTGCGGGTCGCGGGCGGCCTGCTCGAGGAAGGCCTGCACGCTCGTCGCGAACGACTCGTAGGGGTGGTGCACGAGCACGTCGCCCTTGCGGATCGCGCCGAACAGGTCGGCGCGGCCGTTCTGCTCGGGCGGCTGGAAGGCCAGAGCCGTCTTGGGCACATGCGGCGGGTAGCGCAGATCGGGCCGGTCGATGCGCGAGAGGTCGAACAGGCCGCGCAGATCGAGGGCGCCGGGCAGCCGGTAGACCTCCTGCTCGGTGATGTCGAGCTCGCTCAGCAGCAGCGAGCGGGTCACGTCGTCCATGTCCTCGGTGATCTCGAGGCGGATGGGCGGGCCGAAGCGGCGACGCAGGAGCTCGGCCTCGAGCGCCTGGATGAGGTTCTCGGTCTCGTCCTCTTCGATCGTCATGTCCTCGTTTCGCGTCAGGCGGAACGCGTGGTGATCGAGGACCTCCATCCCGGGGAACAGGTCGCCGAGGTGGTTCGAGATGAGCTCCTCGAGCGGCAGGTAGCGCACGCCGGGCCCGTCTCCGCCGATCTCGACGAAGCGGGGGAGCATGGGGGGCACCTTGAGGCGCGCGAACTCCTGACGGCCCGTGCGGGCGTTGCGGATGCGGATCGCGAGGTTCAGCGACAGGCCCGAGATGTACGGGAACGGGTGCGCGGGGTCGACGGCCAGCGGCATGAGCACCGGGAAGACGTTGCGCTGGAAGTACTCGGTGAGCCGCTCGGCGGTGGGCTCGTCGAGCGAGTCCCACGTGACGACCTCGATACCGGCGTCGGCGAGAGCGGGGCGCACCTTCTCGGTCCAGGCGGCGGCGTGGCGGAGCTGCAGGCGGTGCGCCTCGGCCGAGATGTCGGCGAGCACGTCGAGCGGGGCGCGACCGACGTTGGTCGGGACGGCCAGGCCCGTGACGATACGGCGCTTGAGGCCGGCGACGCGCACCATGAAGAACTCGTCGAGGTTGCTGGCGAAGATCGCGAGGAAGTTCGCGCGCTCGAGCACGGGGACCGTGGGGTCTTCGGCGAGTTCGAGCACGCGCTGATTGAACGACAGCCAGCTGATCTCGCGGTCGAGGTAGCGGTGGTCGGGAAGCTGGTCGTCTTCGGCCTCTACGGCCTCGTCGAAGTCGTCGTCGTCGGCGTCGCCGAGACCGGCATCCAGCGAGTCGTGTTCCATCATCCCCACATCATTGCAGGGGTCGGTGACACGTGAGTGAACACGCGGTGCGTGTGGCTTTATGCGGAGGGGGATGCCGCGGCGGGGGCGTCGTCTTCGTAGACGTTGAACCGGTAGCCGACGTTGCGCACCGTGCCGATGAGCTGCTCGAGATCGCCGAGCTTCGCGCGCAGGCGTCGCACGTGCACGTCGACCGTGCGCGTGCCGCCGAAGTAGTCGTAGCCCCAGACCTCGCTCAGCAGCTGCTCGCGCGTGAAGACGCGCGAGGGGTGCGTGGCGAAGAAGTGCAGGAGCTGGAACTCCTTGTAGGTGAGGTCGAGGGGCTTGCCGTGCACCTTCGCCGAGTAGGACGACTCGTCGATCGTGATGCCCGAGGTCTGAATGCGCGTGGAGACCTGATCGGCGGCGCGACGGCCCATCGCGAGTCGGATGCGCGCGTCGATCTCGGCGGGACCCGCGCCGACCAGAACGACGTCGTCGATGCCCCAGTCGGTGGAGACCGCGGTGAGTCCGCCCTCGGTGACGATCAGCACGAGCGGCGCCTCGACGCCGGTGGTCGTCAGGATCTTGCTGAGCGACTTCGCGCCGACCAGGTCGAAGCGCGCGTCGACGAAGATGACGTCGGCGCTGGGGGCGTTCACCAGCTGCGCGGCCTCGGCGGGGATCTGTCGGACGCGGTGGCTCAGCAGTTCGAGCGCAGGCAGGGCCGCGCCGCCGCCCGGGGCGGAGCTGAGTACCAGAAGCTGTGCCAAGAGGACCTCCCGTGCGGCGTGCCGCGCACCCGATCATCTTAGGGTGACGGGCGCAGCCCCTCGACACCGGCGCTGCGCGTGCGCGTCGGGGGCGTCGTGGGTGATGATGGGGGCATGTCCACGCCCGACCTCGCGCCGCGCCGCACCTTCGGCGGCGTCGTCGCCGTGTGGGTGCTCGCCGCGGTCGCGGGTGTGCTCATCGGTTTGTTCGCACCCGAGCCCTGGCGCGCGCAGTGGATCACCGTGGCCCTGGGCGGCTGCATCATCGTGGCCTTCGCCGTGCAGCTCTGGTACGGCCGATCGCAGGCCTTCATCCAGCGCATGGCGCTGAGCAGCGTCGGCGCCATGGTGGTGCTCGGCATCATCACTGCGGGGTTCGGTCTCGCCGCGCTGGTGTCGGGCTAGGATCGAGCTATGGACCTTTTCGCGCTCGAAGCGTTCTTCGTGGGACTTCTCGGCCTCGCCTCGCTGGCGATCGCCTTCGTGTCCGGGACGGTCATCTGGAACCTCTACCGCGGCCAGCGCTGAGCGCGTCGTGATCGAGATCCCGACCGATCTTCCGGCCGACCTCGTTCCGCTCTCGTGGTTGGTCGGCGTCTGGGAGGGTACCGGCGTCATCGACTACGAGGTCGACGGCCGATCCTTCTCGGGTGAGTTCGCCCACCGGGTGAGCTTCAGCCACGATGGCGGTGCGTTCCTGAACTACTCCGCCGACGCGTGGCTCCTCGAGGGAGAAGAGCGACGACCGCTCGTCTCCGAGATCGGCTACTGGCGCCTCGCACGGCCGGTCGGCGACGCCGATGCCGGTCCGGGACTGCTCCCGGCGACCGCGGCCCCGGTGACCCGGACGGCCGACGACGTCGAAGCGCTCCGCAACGCCGACGGCGGCTTCGACATCGAGGTGAGCCTGGCGCACGCAGACGGCATCCTGGAGCTTTACGTCGGGCAGGTGAAGGGCCCGCGCATCGATCTGGCGACGGATGCGGTCGTCCGCACGGCCGGAGCGAAGTCCTACACCGCGGCCACCCGCCTCTATGGTCTCGTCGACAACCACCTGCTGTGGGCCTGGGACATCGCCGCCCTCGGTCGCGAGCTCGGCTCGCACGCCTCGGCTCGACTGGCTCGGGCGGAGTGAGCATGACCTCGTTCTCGGACGTCCCCGGTGCGGTCGTCGACGACCGGGGCCTCCGCCACGTCGGTGCTCCCGTCGCGGAGCAGCGCCGCTTGGCATCCGGATCCGCCCTCGCCCCGCTCGGTGACCGCCGTGTCATCACGGTCTCGGGCGAGGATCGCCGTAGCTGGCTCGATTCCCTGTCGTCGCAGGCGCTCACGCACCTGGCGCCCGGGGTCTCGACCGAGTTCCTCATCCTCGACCCGCAGGGGCGTGTCGAGCACGCCGCCTCGGTGGTCGACGACGGCGAGATCACGTGGCTCCTCGTCGACGCCTCCGACGCCGAGGCCCTCGCGACCTGGCTCACGCGCATGCGGTTCCGCCTGCGCGTCGTGGTGACGGATCGTTCGGACGAGCTGTTCGTCCTCGGTGGCACGCGCGAGGCCGTCAGCGCCCTCACGACCGTCGCACCGGTCTGGGTCGATCCGTGGCCCGACGTCTCTCCCGGCGGCTGGGCGTACGCCCGTGTCGACCCGCACCCGGGTGCCGACCGCGACTGGGCCGAAGCGATCGTGGATGCCGCGGAGTACGAGCGCGTGATCGCGTCCGCCGCGGCGGGGCAGACGGCTCTGGCCGGTCTCGACGCCGTCGAGGCGCTGCGCGTGGCCGCGTGGCGTCCTCGGGTGTCCGTCGACGCCGACGAGCGGCTCCTCCCGCACGAGATGGACTGGCTCCGCACGGCGGTGCACCTGTCGAAGGGCTGCTACCGCGGCCAGGAGACGGTCGCCAAGGTGCACAACCTCGGTCACCCGCCGCGTCGCGTCGTG
Organism: Microbacterium sp. 16-032; assembly: GCF_041079455.1. Taxonomy (NCBI): domain Bacteria; kingdom Bacillati; phylum Actinomycetota; class Actinomycetes; order Micrococcales; family Microbacteriaceae; genus Microbacterium; species Microbacterium sp. 16-032. Next base: position 227,127 of record NZ_JBFYGQ010000004.1, read on the forward strand.
GCGTTGCAGCTCGACGGCAGCGACAACGTCCTCCCCTCTCGCGGAGACGTCGTCCGCGCGGGCGACACCGTGATCGGCGCCATCACCTCGGTCGCCGTGCACCACGAGGAGGGCCCCATCGCCCTCGCCCTCGTCAAGCGCACCGCCCCCGAGGGCGAGCCCCTCGTCGTCGACACCGCTGACGGCCCGCTCGCCGCCGCAGCCGAGACGGTCGTGCCGGCCGACGCCGGGGCCACCGCCTCGGTTCCCCGCTTGCCGCGCCTCGGGCGCCGCCGCGCCGCGGAATGAGCACCGACGACTCCTCGACGACCGTCGGGGTCGTCGTCGCCCGTTCGCGCTGGCGCACGACGCTGGGTCGTCGCTTCGTCCGCGTCCGCGAGTCGCTCCCCGCGATCGCCCAGATCGTCGTCGCCGCCACGGCCGCCTTCGCGTTCGCCCACGTCGTCCTCGGGCATCCGGTGCCGCTGCTGGCGGCGACCGTGACGGTGTCGAGCCTGGGCCTCGTTCGCGACGCACGTCCGTGGCGGGTGGCCGAGACGGTCATGGGCATGCTGGTCGGCATCCTGATCGCCGAGGTCGTGCTGATCGTGGCGGGCGCGGGATGGTGGCAGATCGCTCTCGCGATGACGGTCACGCTCGTGGTCGCGCGCTTCCTCTCGCCGCAGCCGGGGTTCGCGCTCGCCGCGGTGGTGCAGTCGCTCATCGCCCTCGTCCTGGTCTCGGGCGTCCCGTTCCTCCGCCTGGTCGACGGCGCGGTCGGGGGTGTCGCGGCGCTGATCGTGACCGCGCTCATCCCGCGCACTCTGCGTCGCACCGAGCTGCGCGACGCCGACGAGCTGTTCGACGCGATGGACGCGGCCATGGACACGATCGTTCGGGCCCTGCGCAAGGGCGACCGGGCTCGGGCGGAGCGCGGTCTCGAGCGTGCCCGTTCGCTGCAGACCTACGTCGACGCGTGGAGCGGGTCGCTCGAATCCGGTCGCGAGGTCGCCCGCATCTCGCCGTTCCTGCGCCGCCAGCGGACCGAACTCGACCGCCATGAGCGAGTGCGCGGGGCGCTGGATCTCACGACGCGGAATCTGCGCGTCGTCGCTCGGCGTGCGGCGTACCTCTGCGCCGACGGCGAGAGCCGGCCCGTTCCCGCCGACCTTCTGGCCGAGCTGGCCCGAGGGGCGGGGCTCGTGCGCGACGGCCTCGACGACATCTCGCTCGAGCCCGTCGCCCGGGAGGCGATCGGGGCGGTCGCTCGGCGGCTCGACCCGGCGGCCCTCCTTCCGGACGGACGCGTCGGCGAGCTCAACCTGATCGCGGCCCTGCGTCCGCTCGCCGTCGATCTGCTCGTCGCCGCCGGGATGCCCTCGGCCGACGCGCGCGAACTCCTGCCGCGCGTCTGAGGCTCAGCGCGGAGCGACGGCCTCCCACGCCACGCCCACCTCGCCGAGTCTCCACCGCTCGCGGCGCAGCAGGGGCCACCCCGCGTCCGCCACGGCCCGCATCGCCGTGCGCCAGCGGTGGACCGGCCCGAACGGGGCGACCACCGCAGCGCGGGTCCACTCCCGATCGAGGGATGCCACGAACTCGTGCACGCGCTCGCCCTCGACGTTGCGGTGGATCAGGGCCTTCGGCAGACGTTCGGCGGCGATCGCGGGGGAGTCGAGCTCGGCGAGACGCAGCGAGATGGTGAGGCTGCGGGGAACGGCATCCACCCCCACCTCGGCCCAGGTCGCGATGCGACCGATCTCATCGCAGGTGCCCTCGACCAGGATGCCGTCCGGCTGCAGCCGCGCGCACATGCGGCCCCAGGCGTCGGCGACGTCGCCCTCGTCGTACTGCCGCAGGACGTTCATGGCGCGGATGACCGCGGGACGACGGCTCCCGGGTAGCGGCACCTCGAACCCGCCGCGCGCGAAGGACACGCCCTCGACGCCGACGGCCTGCTCGCGTGCCCGGGCGACGCGGTCGGGGTCGATCTCGAGACCGAGGACCTCGGCATCCGGTCGCTGACTGCGCAGACGGGCGAGAAGCTCGAGGGGTGTCACGGCGCTGGCTCCGAAGCCCAGGTCGACGACGAGGGGGTCATCGGCGCGGCGGAGGACGGGGTGACGGGCGATCCAGCGATCGATCCGGCGGAGGCGGTTGACACCGGTCGTGCCGCGCGTGGGCCGGCCGACGGGGGAGGGGGTCACCCGAACATTTTGCCAGGCCTCGCGGCCCCGGTCCGCGGCGCTCGTCTCGGTAGCATGGAGTCATGCCTCACACGCTGATCCTCCTCCGCCACGGGCAGAGCGAGTGGAACAAGACCAACCAGTTCACCGGCTGGGTCGATGTGCGACTCACCGATCAGGGCAAGGCCGAGGCGAAGCGCGGCGGCGAGCTGCTCGCCGAGTCCGGCGTTCTGCCCGACGTGCTGCACACCTCGGTGCTGAGCCGCGCGATCCAGACCGCCAACATCGCCCTCGACGCGGCCGACCGTCTGTGGATCCCGGTCAAGCGCTCGTGGCGCCTGAACGAGCGCCACTACGGTGCTCTGCAGGGCAAAGACAAGGCCCAGACGCTCGAGGAGTTCGGCAACGAGCAGTTCATGCTGTGGCGTCGCTCGTTCGACGTTCCGCCGCCGGCTCTGCCCGCCGACGACCAGTACAGCCAGGTCGGCGACCCGCGCTACGACGGCATCGACGGTGAGGTGCCCGACACCGAGTCGCTGAAGATCGTCATCGACCGCATGCTGCCCTACTGGCACAGCGACATCGTGCCCGATCTGCAAGCCGGCAAGACGGTGCTCGTCACCGCGCACGGCAACTCGCTGCGCGGTCTCGTGAAGCACCTCGAGGGCATCAGCGACGCCGACATCGCCGAGTTGAACATCCCCACGGGCATCCCGCTGGTGTACCGCCTCGACGACGACATGAAGCCGCTCGGCCCGGGCGAGTACCTCGACCCCGAGGCCGCGGCCGCCGGTGCCGCCGCCGTCGCCGCTCAGGGCAACAAGCACTGACGCCGGAACAGAAGAGGGGGTGGATGCCGATCGGCATCCACCCCCTCTTCTCGTGTTCTGGGCTCAGATGACCGGGCTCGGTTCGTGAGCGGACTCGTCGTCGGCGCCCGCCCAGTCGCCCGTCGCGAGGTAGACGACCTTCTTCGCGACCGAGACGGCGTGGTCGGCGAAGCGCTCGTGGTACCGGCTGGCGAGGGTGGCGTCGACCGTGGCGGTGGCCTCGCCCTTCCAGGAGTCGCCGAGCACCTTCTCGAAGACGCTGACGTGCAGCTCGTCGATGTCGTCGTCGGCGTCGCGGATGGCCTCGGCGATGCGGAGGTCCTGCGTGCGCAGCAGCTCGGCGAGCTTGCGCGCCACCTCGACGTCGAGCTCGCCCATGCGGGTGAAGGTGCTCTTCAGGCCCTTGGGGACGGCCCGCTCGGGGAAGCGCGAACGTGCCAGCTGGGCGATGTGCTCGGCCATGTCGCCCATGCGCTCGAGCGAGGCGCTCACGCGGAGGGCGGTGACGACGATGCGCAGATCGCGGGCGACGGGCTGCTGGCGGGCGAGGATCTCGATCGCGAGCTCGTCGAGCTCGAAGGCCTTCTCGTCGATGACGGCGTCGGCTTCGATGACCTCTTCGGCGAGGGAGACGTCGCTCGTGCCGAAGGCGCGCGTGGCGCGGTCGATCGCGACGGTCACGAGGTCGGCGATTTCGACCAGTCGGCTCTGAACGTCCTCGAGGGACTGGTGGAATACTTCGCGCATGGCGGGTACCTTCCTCGTCGGCGGCACGGCACATAGGTGTCCCGCAACCCTCGGGGATTCTTCCCAGCGAAGGTTAACGAGTGGTGCTGTGACAGTGAATAGTAGCCTCTGCCGCGGCGTGCACGGGGGTGAACGGCCGGTGACGCCCGGGAGGCGGCTCTACGCTGGGGGCATGGAACAACCGCAGCTCGTGCTGCTCGCGCTCCTCGCAGGACTCCTGGTCGGGGCCGCGGTGGTCGGCCTCGTGGTCGCAGCCCTCCGCGCTCGCGACCGTTCACTCGCACAGACCTCCTCGGAGGTGCCCGAGGGCGTGGAGGCCATGCTGGGGGCGATGGACGACCCCGCATTCGTCTGCGACACCTCATCGACCGTGCTGGCGCTCTCGCCGGCCGCCGAGGTGTTCGGCGTCCACGCCGGAGAGGTGATCGCCAGCGAGGAGCTCAAGCGCGTGTCCCGGGTGGCGCGCGACACCGGCTCGGGCATCGCCGAGAACCTGCGCCTGCGCCGCGGCGCCGCTCCCGCCGAACCGCGCCTCGTGGCCGTGCGGGCCACGCCCATCTCGGCCCGCCTCACCCTTCTCGTCCTGCGCGACATCACCGAGCACGAGCGCGTGGAAGAGATGCGGCGCGACTTCGTGGCCAACACGAGCCACGAACTGAAGACCCCCGTCGGCGCGGTGAGCCTTCTCGCCGAGGCGATCGAGTCCGCCGCCGACGACCCCGCCCAGGTGCGGCACTTCTCGTCGCGCCTGCAGGCGGAGGTCACCCGACTGGCTGCGCTCGTCAACCGCATCCTCAGCCTCTCGCGCCTGCAGGCCTCCGACGAGCTGCGCGACGTGCGCGACGTCTCGATCGACGAGGTCGTCACGGCCGCGGTCGAGGGGTACGCGATCCAGGCGGATGCCGCCCAGGTCACGGTGGTCCGCGGGGGGACGAAGGGCCTGTGGGTGCGCGGGGAGCCGCAGATCCTCACCGAGGCCGTCGGCAACCTGGTGGCCAACGCCATCGCCTACTCGCCCGAGGGATCGAAGGTCGGAGTGGGCATCAAGCTCGACGACACGGTCGTCGAGATCGCCGTCACCGACCGCGGGATCGGCATCCCCGAGAGCGACCAGCACCGCGTCTTCGAGCGCTTCTACCGCGCCGACCAGGCGCGCTCGCGCCGGACCGGTGGAACGGGACTCGGCCTGTCGATCGTGAAGCACGCCGTCCAGCGCCACGGGGGAGAGGTGCGGCTGTGGTCGCGGCCCGACCGCGGCTCGACCTTCACCATCCGCCTTCCGATGTCGGAAGCTCCCGACCTCGAGAGCGTCCGTCCCAAACCCCGTCGCAAGGGCCGCAAGGGCTCCGCGACGACCCCCGTACCCGCGAAGGGAGACACCGCATGACCCGCGTTCTGATCGTCGAGGACGAACCCGATCTGGCCGACCCGCTGGCCTACCTGCTGCGCCGGGAGGGGTACGAAGTCGAGATCGCCGAGGACGGCGCCCTCGCGCTGGTCGCCTTCCGCGACCGCGGAGCCGACATCCTCCTGCTGGATCTCATGCTCCCCGGGATGCCGGGGACCGAGGTATGTCGTCAGGTGCGTCTGACCTCGCAGGTGCCGATCATCATGCTCACGGCGAAGGACTCCGAGGTCGATATCGTCGTCGGTCTCGAACTCGGCGCCGACGACTACGTCACCAAGCCCTACTCGACCCGCGAACTCCTCGCGCGGATGCGCGCCGTGCTGCGCCGCCGCACGCCCGAGGAGGCCGACCTCGACGACCGGGTCCTGTCGGGCGGGCGCGTCGTGCTGGACATCGATCGCCACACGGTCGCCGTAGACGGCGGCGAGATCAACATCCCCCTCAAAGAGTTCGAGCTGCTCGAGGTGCTCATGCGCAACGCCGGTCGCGTGCTCACGCGCGGTCAGCTCATCGACCGCGTGTGGGGGACCGACTACTTCGGCGACACCAAGACCCTCGACGTGCACATCAAGCGGATCCGCTCGCGCATCGAGCAGAACCCGAGCGAGCCGAGCATGCTCGTGACCGTGCGCGGTCTGGGGTACCGCTTCGAGGCTTGACCCCCGCGGGAACGACGAAGGCGCCGACGGAGACCGTCGGCGCCTTCGTCGTTCGTTCAGGACGCGGGCGTCGCGCTGGGAGTCGGGGTCGGCGTGGCCGAGGGCGTCGCCGGGATCGAAAACGTGGCCTCGGGGGTCGGCGCCAGGGGAGCGAGGTACTCGAGTGCACCGTCGAGCACGGGGACCTGGATGAGTGCGCCCTGTCCGTCGCCGGACTGGAAGTACACGGGCACGGTCGAACCGGGCACGGCGTCGATGTCGTCGAGGCGCAGCGGCTCGACGTCGTCGGCCAGGTCGCCGAGGCTGAGGGTCCGGTTGCCGGGGACGTTCACCGACGAGCGGACAGCGGTCGAACCTTCGCCGACCTCGAGGCGCAGCGTGAGCGGCTCGGTGGTGTCGTTGACGATGGCCGCGACGAAGTTACCCGTCGTGCCGTCGTCGTTGGCGACGATCAGCGCGTTGCGCACGTGCAGCGGGCCGGAGTCGGCCGGCACGTTCACGCCGTCCGACGCGGAGTAATCGATGGTGGTCGCCTGCGGGGCGAGGATGTTGCATCCAGTCGTGCCGAGCACGACAGCGGCACCCACGGCGATGGACGCGATCAGGCGCGTTTTCACGGATCCTCCAAGATCGACAGACGGCATCCAGATCATCCTACGGGGTCCGCGGTGTCGAGCCGCCCCCACGCGCGCGAGGAGGGGGAAGGCTGCAGGGTGGGCGGAACCTTAGCGCATGCGGGCCTGTGGTATCCTGGATGTTGCCGAAAGGACATAACTCCATGCTTTTTGAGGTTGGCGAGACCGTCGTTTACCCGCACCATGGCGCGGCCACGATCATCGAGGTCAAGGAACGCGTTATCAAGGGTGAGACGAAGAAATACCTGAAGCTCAACGTCACGCAGGGAGACCTCGTCATCGAGGTCCCGGCTGACAACGTCGACCTCGTCGGCGTTCGCGACGTGATCGGCAAAGAGGGTCTCGACCGCGTCTTCGAGGTGCTACGCGCACCCTTCACCGAGGAGCCGACCAACTGGTCGCGTCGCTACAAGGCGAACCTCGAGAAGCTCGCGTCGGGCGACGTGATCAAGGTGAGCGAGGTCGTCCGCGACCTGTGGCGCCGCGATCAGGACCGCGGTCTGTCCGCCGGCGAGAAGCGCATGCTGGCCAAGGCCCGTCAGATCCTCGTCTCCGAGCTCGCTCTGGCCGAGAAGACCGACGAAGACCGTGCGAGCGTCGTGCTCGACGAGGTCCTCGCGTCCTGACGCCCCGGTGCCGGGACCCCCGCGCTGACGCCCCGTCCCCGTCGTCGAGAACCGATGACGAGGCCGGGGCTTTCGGCGTTCCGCGGCGCATGTCGGGTCGCGCTAGCGTGAACGGGTGACTCTCACCCCCGTTCCCCGTCTCGCGGTCATCGTCGTCGCCGCCGGCTCCGGCACCCGTCTGAAGGGTGGAGCGCCGAAGGCGTTCGTCGGCATCGACGACCGGTCGATCCTGCACCACGCCCTGCGCGGTGTGTTCGCGGCGACGACCGCGCAGGTGGTCGTCGTGGTGCCCCCGGGGTACGAGGGCGAGGCGTTGACCGATGCGCGGGATGCCGCGGGCGATCGCGCCGATCTCGTCACCGTCGTGGTGGGCGGCGCCACCCGTCAGGAATCGGTCCTCGCGGGCCTCGACGCGCTGTGGGCCGACGTCGAGATCGTCCTGGTCCACGATGCCGCGCGCGCGCTGACGCCCGCCGCCGTCTTCGACCGTGTGGTCGCGGTGATCGACGCCGGAGCCGTGGCGGTCATTCCGACGCTCCCCGTGGTGGACACCATCAAACGGGTCGATGAGGACGGACGCGTGGTCGGACCCGTCGACCGCTCGGAGCTCGCCGCCGCTCAGACCCCTCAGGGCTTCCTGCGGACCGTGCTCCGATCGGCGCTCGCGTCGGTCGATGTCGACCACACCGACGACGCGGCGGCCGTCGCCGCAGCGGGGCATTCCGTGGTCACCGTCGAGGGGGACGCCGTGGCGTTCAAGATCACGACCGGCCCCGACCTCGACCGTGCTCGAGCTCTTCTGCAGGCGAGCCCCGCGGCATCCCTCGTCCAGGCGCCGGTGCACACGGCCCCGCGCGTGGGGATCGGCACCGACGTGCACGGTTTCGGCGGCGAGGGGACGCTCTGGCTCGCGGGCCTCGAATGGCCGGGGGAGCAGGCGCTCTCGGGCCACTCCGACGGTGACGCCGTCGCCCACGCGATCGTCGACGCGCTCTTGGCGGCCGCGGGTCTCGGTGACATCGGCACGCACTTCGGCACGGACCGGCCCGAATTCGCCGGAGCGCACGCCGCCGCCTTCCTCGCGCACACCGTCGGCCTGCTCGGAGCCGCAGGATGGCGCATCGGCAACGTGTCGGCGCAGGTGCAGGCGAACCGCCCGCGCTTCGCGTCGCGTCGCGTCGAGGCCGAGCAGGTGCTGTCGGCCGCCCTCGGCGGTGCGGCGGTATCGGTGAGCGCCACCACGACGGACGGTCTCGGTTTCACGGGACGCACCGAGGGTGTGGCCGCCTTCGCGACGGTGCTTCTCCTGCCGGCCTAGAGCTCCCGCGTCATGAAGGTCGAGAGCGGGTCGGGCACGTAGGGCGCGAACGCCGGGCATTCGACGAAACCCTCGCTGGCGTAGAGGCGTCGCGCGGGCACGAAGTCGTCGGTGCTCCCGGTCTCGAGCCACAGACTCCGGATGCCGCGCTCCCGCGCATCGTCCATGATGTGCCGCAGGATGGCGCGACCGATCCCCTGGCCGAGGAAGCCCTCCACGACCCGCATCGACTTCAGCTCGGCCCGGCCCCCGTCGAGGTCCTTGCACGCGCCGATACCGGCGAGCTCGTCGTCCACCCACGCCGACCACACCGTGACGCCGTCGGCGGCGAGACGGTCCACGTCGAGCGCGTGCACGCTCTCGACGGGTGTGTTCTCGAGCATGCCGGCGAGGTGCGCGGCGACGAGAGCGCGCGTGGCGTCTCCGGACAGGTCATCGGGGCGGATCATGAGGGGCACTCCCGCACCCTAACCACCCCGTGTTTCACGCTCGGGTCGCGTGGGAAGGCGGCCGGTAGGCTGGGGCGGTGACTGTTCGGCTCTACGACACGAAGGCGCAGGCTCTGCGCGACTTCGTCCCCCTCGACCCCTCGAACGTCACGGTGTACGTCTGCGGGCCGACCGTGCAGTCGGGTCCCCACATCGGTCACGTCCGCGCGGCTCTCGCGTTCGACCTGCTGCGCCGCTGGCTCGCGCACCGCTACGGTCGCGTCACCTTCGTGCGCAACGTCACCGACATCGACGACAAGGTCCTCGCCAACGCGCGGGACACCGAGCCGTGGTGGGCCCTCGCCTACCGCATGGAGCTCGAGTTCTCTCGGGCCTACGAGGCCGTCGGCATCCTTCCCCCGACGTACGAGCCCCGCGCGACCGCTTCGGTGACGCAGATGCAGGAGCTCATCTCGGAGCTCATCGAGCGCGGTCACGCCTACGCCGCTGCCGGAGACGTGTACTTCGACGTGCGATCGTGGCCCGCCTACGGCGAGCTCACGCGGCAGAGCCTGGATGCCATGGAGCCGGCCGCCGACGCCGACCCCCGGGGCAAGAGAGACCCGCGTGACTTCGCCCTGTGGAAGGGCGCGAAGCCCGGGGAGCCCGCTTCGGCGACCTGGGCCTCGCAGTGGGGCGCGGGGCGCCCGGGCTGGCACATCGAGTGCTCGGCGATGTCGCGTCGATACCTGGGGCCCGAGTTCGACATCCACGGCGGCGGTCTCGACCTGCGCTTCCCCCACCACGAGAACGAGATCGCCCAGTCGACCGCAGCCGGGGACCCGTTCGCCCGGTACTGGGTGCACAACGGTCTCGTCACGGTCGACGGGCAGAAGATGTCGAAGTCGCTGGGCAACTTCACCCTCGCCTCCGACGTGCTCGACGCTCACGACCCGCTGGTGGTGCGCTACGCCCTCGCCGCGGCCCACTACCGCTCGAACCTCGACCTCACCGAAGCCTCGTGGGCCGAGGCCGAGGCGGCTCTCGGTCGCATCCGGACCTTCCTCGACCGAGCCGCTCGCCTCGTGAAGCCGGGATGGTCCGAGGCGAAGGAGGGGCTCCCGACGGAGTTCGTCGAAGCGATGAACGACGACCTCTCGGTGCCGCGGGCGCTGGCGGCGATCCACACGAGCATCCGCTCGGGAAATGCGCTGCTCGACGCCGGCAAGTACGATGAAGCGAAGCAGGACGTCTCGGACGTCTCGCAGATGACGCTCGTCCTGGGTCTCAACCCTCACTCTTCTCAGTGGGGTGGCACCGGCGGGGGAGCGGAGACCGCCGCTCTGGACGCCCTCGTCCAGACGATGATCACGCAGCGTGCGCAGGCACGCGCGGACAAGGATTGGGCGGCCGCGGATCGCATTCGAGACGCGATCGCCGCCGCAGGAATCACGCTGGAGGACACTCCGGCCGGAACGCATTGGAGTATCGATGGCTAAGCCTGGACGCCCGGGAGCACGCAACCCCGGCAAGAAGAAGGGCCCCCTAAAGGGGACCGGCGGCCACGTCCGCAAGGGACTCGAGGGTCGCGGACCGACCCCCAAGGCCGAGGACCGCGCCTGGCACCCCGCGGGCAAGCGGAAGGCCGCCCAGGAGCGCTACGCCGCCGCCGGCGGCAAGGCGAAGCCGGGCGTGCGCGCCGTCGGCAGCAACCCGAACCGCAAGAGCCCCAAGGCGGCCGACGACACCGAGACGGTCACCGGTCGCAACTCGGTGCTCGAAGCGCTCCGCGCGAAGATCCCCGCCACGGCGATGTACGTCGCCCAGCGCATCGAGATGGACGACCGCGTCAAAGAGATGCTGTCGATGGCGACCAACCGCGGCATCCCCGTGCTCGAGGTCACCCGCCCCGAGCTGGACCGCATGGCCGGCTTCGACGGCGTGCACCAGGGCGTCGCCCTCAAGGTGCCCCCGTACGCCTACGCCCACCCGCAGGACCTGCTCGAGCAGATCATCGACAAGGGCCAGGTGCCCCTGCTCGTCGCGCTCGACGGCGTCACCGACCCCCGCAACCTCGGCGCGATCATCCGCTCGACGGGCGCGTTCGGCGGTCAGGGGCTGATCATCCCGCAGCGTCGCTCGGCGAGCGTCAACTCCGCCGCGTGGAAGACCAGCGCCGGGGCCGCCGCCCGCATCCCCGTCGCCCTGGCGGCCAACCTGACGGCCACGCTGAAGGAGTTCAAGAAGCAGGGTGTCTTCGTGCTCGGCCTCGACGGCGACGGCGACGTCTCGCTGCCTGCCCTCGAGCTCGCGGATCGTCCCGTCGTGATCGTCGTCGGCTCGGAGGGCAAGGGCCTGTCGCGCCTGGTCACCGAGACCTGCGACCAGGTCGTGTCGATCCCGATCTCGGCCGTGACCGAGTCGCTCAACGCCGGCATCGCGGCATCCGTCGCCCTCTACCAGGTGTCGACGCTGCGCGCGGCTCGGTGAGCTCCACGATCCTGCTCTGAAAGCCCGACGAACACGCCGGGTCGCATTGCCCGGGCGCCCCGATCACGGCACGCTGGAGGAGGACGTGGTTCCGTCCAGCAGACTGACGAAAGGAACGCCCATGCCCCGCATCGCCGTCATCGGAGGCACCGGCTACGCCGGCAGCCACATCGTGACCGAAGCCGTGCGCCGCGGCCACACCGTGGTCTCGGTCGCCCGCTCGGTTCCGGCCGAGCGCATCGAGGGAGCGACCTACGTCGAAGGCACCGTGCTCGACGTCCCCGGGCTCGTCGCCGAGCTCGAGGGGGTCGACGTGGTCGTGTCGGCCGTGGCCCCCCGCGGCGACATGGAGGGCAAGCTGCGCCCCGCGATCGCCGAGCTCGTGGCCGCGCTCCCCGACGGCGTCCGCATCGGCGTCGTGGGTGGCGCGGGTGGATCGCTGGTCGCCGAGGGCGGCCCGCGCCTGGTCGACACCGCCGAGTTCACCGAGGAGTTCAAGCCCGAGGCCCTCGAGGCGTACGGCATCCTCGAAGACCTCCAGGCTGACGACACCGGTCGCGACTGGTTCTACCTCCACCCCGCCGGAGGCTTCGGCGCGTGGGCGCCGGGAGAGCGCACCGGGTCGTACCGCGACGGCGGCGACGTGCTCGTCGTCGACGACGAAGGCAACTCGTTCATCGGCGGTGCCGACTTCGCGATCGCGGTCCTCGACGAGATCGAGAACCCGAAGCACACGCGCGAGCGCTTCACCGTGGGGTACTGAGCCCGCGAGACACCGAGGCCGTGGCATCCGGGATCGAATCCGGACGCCACGGCCTTCGTCGTTCCGGGCGCGCGGTGCCCGGCCCGAGGAGCGGTCAGACCAGGTCGCGCCAGTCCACCGCGTCGGTGTCGGTCGTGGGGACCTCACCGGTTTCGGGAGCGTCGGCGTCGGAGACCGTCGGCAGCGACATCGTGTCGGTGGGCGGGCCCATCACGGTGGCCTCGTCGCGACGGTGACGCAGGACGTCGTCGATGTACGAACTCACGACCTCGGCCAGGGGCACCGAACGACCGCGCGCCTGCGACATGTACCAGCGGTGCTCGAGCACCTGGTGGAACACCTCGGCGGGCTCGAGCTTGGCGCGCAGGTCCCACGGGATCGCCATGACGATCGGCTCGAACACGCGGGTGAGCCACTCGTGCGCGACCATCTCTTCATCGGCGCCGAGGCGTGACACGCGGGCCCGGAACTCGTCCAGGTCGTTGAGCAGTCGACGGGCCTGGTTCTCTTCGACATCGAGGCCGGTCAGACGGAGCAGGCGGCGCTGGTGGTGTCCGGCATCCACCACCTTGGGTTGGATCGACACCTTCGTGCCGTCGCTGGCCGTGCGGATCGACATCTCGCCGATGTCGAAGCCGAGGGCGTTCAACCGATGCACGCGCTCGGTGATGCGCCACGACTCGTCGACGGCGAAGGACTCCTTGTCGGTGAGAGCCCCCCACAGCGAGTGATACGACGAGACGAGACCGTCGGCGATGGCCACGGCATCCACTCCGCCCTCGAGGCGGCCCCCGGCTTCGAGATCCATGATCTCGCCGGCGATGTTGATGCGGGCGATGTCGAGATCGTGCGCACGCTGACCCGGCGTCAGGCGGTTGCCGTGCAGCTCACCCGTCTCGGCGTCGACCAGGTACGCGGCGAACTCGCCGGCGTCGCGGCGGAAGAGGGTGTTCGACAGTGAGACGTCGCCCCAGTAGAAGCCCACGTTGTGCAGACGCACCAGCAGCACGGCCAGGGCGTCGACGAGGCGCGTCGCGGTGTGCGGGCGGAGCACCTGCGTGAACAGGGCGCGATACGGGAGCGAGAAGCGCAGGTGCGCCGTGACGAGCGCCGCGGGGAGGGGGCGACCCGAGGCGTCGGTGCGACCGGCGATCACCGCGACGCGGTCGACGCAGGGGGCGTCGAGACGGTCGAGGTTGCCGAGCATGTCGTACTCGCGCCGCGCCATCTCTTCGGTCGTCTCTTTGATGGCGACGACCCGACCCGACAGGTTGGCGAAGCGCACGAGGTGCCGCGAGATGCCCTTCGGGAGCGCCACGATGTGGCTGCTGGGCCAGTCGGCGAGACCGGTCGACCAGGGCAGCTGCAGGAGGCCCGGGTCGACGGTGCTGGCCGTGATGCTGAGGGATTCGGACACGGGTACCTCCGGGGGAAACGGTGCGGCGCGCCCCCGACCCGACGGATCGGGATCGAGGACGCGCCGTGTCGAAGCGTGGGTCAGGCCGAAGCGATGGCCCGGTCGGTCAGGCGCTCGCCCGTCTCGACGTCGAAGACGTGCACGTGGCCGGGGACCGGCGCCAGCACGACCGTCTCGCCCGCGTTGGGGTGACGGCGGCCGTCGACGCGCGCGACCAGGTCGGTGCGCTTGCCGTTGATGTCGGTGTGACCGTAGAGGTAGCCGTCGGCGCCGAGCTCCTCGACGAGGTCGACGACGACCGAGAGGCCGCGGCCGTCGGCGGGAGCGACCTGGATGTCCTCGGGACGCACGCCGATGGTGACCTCGGAGCCGTTGGCCTTGCCGATGGTGTCGGCTTCGACGGGAACGACCAGGTTGCCGAACTGCACGCCACCCTCGGCCAGGTCGGCGGTGAAGAGGTTCATCGCGGGCGAGCCGATGAAGCCGGCCACGAAGACGTTCTTCGGGGTCTCGTACAGGTCGCGCGGGGTGCCCACCTGCTGGAGCAGGCCGTCCTTCAGCACGGCGATGCGGTCGCCCATGGTGAGCGCCTCGGTCTGGTCGTGCGTGACGTAGACCGTGGTGACGCCGAGGCGACGCTGGAGCGATGCGATCTGGGTGCGCGTCTGCACGCGGAGCTTGGCGTCGAGGTTCGACAGCGGCTCGTCCATGAGGAAGACCTGGGGCTGACGGACGATCGCGCGACCCATGGCGACGCGCTGACGCTGACCACCCGAGAGGGCCTTGGGCTTGCGGGTCAGGTACTGCTCGAGGTCGAGCAGTTTGGCGGCCTCGAGCACGCGGGCGGCGCGCTCTTCTTTGCCGACACCGGCGATCTTGAGCGCGAAGCCCATGTTCTCGGCGACGGTCATGTGCGGGTACAGCGCGTAGTTCTGGAACACCATCGCGATGTCGCGGTCCTTCGGCGGGACGTCGGTGACGTCGCGGTCGCCGATGAGGATACGGCCCGAGTTGACCTCTTCGAGGCCGGCGAGCATGCGCAGCGACGTGGACTTTCCGCAGCCCGAGGGGCCGACGAGAACGAGGAACTCGCCGTCTGCGACGTCGAGGTTCAGCTTGTCCACCGCGGGGCGGGTTCCGCCCGGGTACAGACGGGTTGCGTTGTCGAAGGTGACGGACGCCATGTTTTCTTCTCCTTCACCGGCAGGTACGTGCCGGACGATCCGTAGTGAATGGAATGAACGGGGGCGACCCCGTGCGCCCGACGCTGGGCGTATTCGTCAGTATCGCACGTGTCTGGTCATTTCTCAGCCAGCCTGGCTACCATCGATGCTCGGTCGCCCCACCCGCGCGGCCCCCCTGATTTCATGCGGCATCGTCCGTGCCCGGAAGGTTTCATGTCCAACGACCAGTCACCGAATGTGCCAGCAGAACGCGACCGCCGCGAGGCGGTGCGCGAGAAGGCGCAGCAGGTCAAGGCGAAGCAGACGCGGTGGCGTATCGTGCGCCGCTCGCTGCTGGGCGTGGGCGCCGTCGCCGTGATCGCGGTCGCCGCGGTGGGAGTCTCGTTCGCCTTGAACTCCCGCGAGGCCCGCTCGCAGGCTCTCCCCGACGCGGCGACCGACGACGGCTTCGTGATCACCAACGCCTCGCAGGTGGCCGACCCCCTCGCCGACCAGACCGTCGACGGCAGCGCCGGCACGACGTCGGCCCAGGCCACTCCTCCCGGAGACGCGCCCGCGCCCACCGCCGAGGCGACGCCGGAGCCCACGGGCACGGCCGCTCCCGTCGACATCCGCGTGTACGTCGACTACATGTCGGCCGAGGCCCGCGAGTTCCAAGCCGCGAACGCCAGCCAGCTGTCGAAGTGGGTCGGAGACAAGGCTGCGACCCTCACCTATTACCCCGTGGCGATGTTGACGTCCAAGTCCAACGGCACGAAGTACAGCCTGCGTGCGGCCGGTGCCGCCGCCTGCGTCGCGACCCACTCGTCCGACCGGTTCTTCGCGTTCAACCACGAGCTGCTCACCAACCAGCCCGCTGTCGATTCCGACGGCTACAGCGACCAGCAGCTCGCCGACATGGCGCAGGGCGCGGGCGTGAGCGACATCGGCACGGTGCGCGACTGCATCGAAGACGAGACCTACACGGCCTGGGCGAAGGCGGCGACCGATCGCGCCATCAAGGGGCTGCCCGGCACGAAGGGGCAGGCGCTGACGGCGACCCCGACCGTGCTCGTCAACGGCACCGAGTACGTGGGGAATATGGACGACGCGAAGGAGTTCGCCCAGTTCGTGCTCACGGTCGACAGCAACGCGTACTACTCGACCGCCACCCCGACGCCGTCGACCACCCCGTCGACGACGCCCGCGGGCTGATTCGATCCCTCGAAGAGGCCTGTGGTGTGCGATTCTGGTCATATGAACGAGAAGCTTGAGGACTCCCCGCCGCGGCGGTCCCTGGCGCAGCTGAAGGTTTGGGTGCAGGAGTTCCGTGAGCAGGGGCACCTGTTCGCCGGCCAGCTGAAGGTCGTCGAGCAAGAGGACGCCGACAGTCAGGACACCGGTCTCGTGGTGATGAACCTGATGAACGCGCGCGCGTCGATCTACATGCAGCCCAAGGGCTACGACGAGCCGCTGTGGGAGGCGACGTTGACGTCGCGTCCCGACGATCTCACCCTCACGCCGCACGAGATGGCGAGCTTGGCCGCCGAACTCGTCGTCGCGGGCAACCTCTGCTCTTTCCTGCAGTGGAAGTCCCTCGAGTGGGACCGCGAGAGCGGAACCCACGCCGTCTGATGCGTCGGGAGCGGCCCGCCCGCCGCTCTAGACTCGTCCATCGAGACGCTCCCCGTCTCACGCCGGCTTGGCGCAATTGGTAGCGCACCGTACTTGTAATACGGGGGTTGCAGGTTCAAGTCCTGTAGCCGGCACGTAATTCCGGGAATCTCGGCCCTGGTCGGGTGCCCGAGGGGCCCGAAGCCATCGAAAACCCATCGTTTTCATCCGGCCCGCCGACGCTGCTCCTGGGCCGCTGCGTCACGGAGGCGTCGGAGGCGGAGCACGAGCATGGGGCGCTCGGTCAGCGCGTCTTCGGTGTCGAGCACGCGGTGGAGCATCTGGAAGTATCGGGCGGGCGTCACGCCGAAACGGGCGCGGATCGCTTCGTCCTTCCGACCGGACCACCGCGGCCACGCTTCCTCGAAGTCAAGGAGCTCGCGGGTCGGGATCATCATGTGCACGACGGTACGAGGGGCCTCCGACATTGACGGGGATACGCTCGACCGAGAGATCAGAGGGGGAGTCATGGAAGCTCAGACGGTCATCCTGTCGGTGTTCGGCATCATCATCGGGGTCGGGGTCGCGTTCGTGCTGACGTACCTCGCCGTGCGCGAGGCCGTGACCGAGGGCATGAAACGCTACTGGAAGTGGCGTGTCGCCGAAGACGCGAAGCAACGCGCGCAGACTCGCTGACCCCGCGTCGCAGGGTGGGTGGATCTAGGCCGTCATTGCCGATCAGCGTCCATCCACGAGTTGACAGCGTTCGGACTGTGGGCCACCCCCGTCCGAGGAGTCGAGTATCGCTAACGGAACTGCAGAAACGAGGGACGCCCCCGGCGGCACCTTGTGATGGTTGTCGCCGGGGGCGTTGATCGCTTTTTTCTAGACTCAGGAAGCGTTTTCGATTGCCTGAAGGACGATGTCGATGTCGCCCTGCGAGGCGATCAGCATCGGCTGCCCGTTCGCGTGGGCAGCCGGGTTGAGCCGGCTACGGAGGTCTTTCACCGCTTTCGCGACACTGCCCTCCTGCGCGGCGGCGCGCGAGCCATCGCCAATCAGCACGTTCTCGATGGCGCGCAGCCGGTCGAGGCTGCCGCCGGGCTGAATTGCGACGGCGGATCCGTTGCCGATCAGCATGTTCTCGATGTTCTTCAGCCGGGTGTCCTGTTCAGGGGTCAAGTCGTCCTCCTCAGACGGGTTAGTGGATGCTCCGAGATATCGCTCGAAGTCGATGGTGTTTCCGACAGCTTGGCCAGGGGCGGACCAGAGGCTGACGTGGACGTGGACGCCCGAGTTGTAGTTGCCACCGTTTGCCGACGCGCCCGAGCGCGCGATGGTCTGCGCCCGTCCAACGCGCTGACCCACGGAGACGAGGGTTTCAGAGAGGTGGAGGTAGCGGACGTAACGCCCGTCGTCGAGCCTGATGCCGACGTGGCGGCCCATCGCGGTGGTAGGCGATGAGTGCACGAGGTCGACGACCCCGGCTTCGGCGGCGCGGATTGGGGTGCCATAGCCGCATCCGTAGTCCGTTCCGGGCTCCGCAGAGGGTGTTGAACGGTTCTTGTGGCCCTGCCAGGTGTCCGTTACAGCTGCGTCGCATGGAGTGACGTAACCCATGTGTCTCCTTTCGAGAGGTGAGATCCGTGCTCCGCGGAAGGCCCCCGACGCTATTGGGGAGTGCCGGGGGCAATCCGTATGGGGCTCGATTAAGCGCGGTCGCCCTCGATGGTGGCGGCGAGCTTCTCCGCGTCCGACTGCTTGATGCTCATCACGCGAGCGGTCTGCGCCGAGGTGGCCGGGTCGGGCGAGACCGACTCGAGGACCTGCTTAATGAAGTTGAGCTCGTTGTCGCCGGAGCCGAGGTCGCGGGTGACGTCGCCGACGAGGCCGACGGCCTGGAGCAGCACGCGGTAGGCGTCCGAGGGGACGTTCCACTGCTTGCCGCCGGGGCCGATGACGATGAGGTTGCCCTTGTAGCGGTACAGCTTCAGGGGGCGGGCTTCGGTGCGGATGGGGCCGAGGTCAGCCGTCTCCCCGCCGATGGCGATCGCCTTGAAGATGTCCCAGTCTGCGTCCGAGAGCGAGAAGTGCTCCGAGATCAGCGAGGCCGAGGCGGTGAGCTCGCTGGGGGCGAGGCCGCGGAAGTAGTTGGGGCCGATGAGCGCGATGCCGCGGTTGGTGGACTGGATGCGCACGAACGGCTTGCGGGCGTTGGAGGCGTTGCGCAGCAGGTTGCGGTCGTCTTCGTTGAACATGTCGTCTTCTTCCTGAGGAGGGGTGGTGGCGTTTCCGACGTAGAGCTGGAAATCGATGGTGTTGCTGATGCTCTGGCCCGGCGAGGACCAGAGGCTGACGTGGACGTGTGCGCCGTATCCGGTCTCGCTGCCGAATCCGGATGCACCGGAGAGGGCAATGGTCTGGCCGCGGCTGACGCGAGCGCCGACGCCGACGGTGACCTGGGAGAGGTGGAGGTAGCGGACTCGGCGTCCGTCGTCGAGGTTGACCGTCACGTATCGTCCGGTCGCGCCCGAGGGGCTGGACTGGAGGTCGACAACGGTGCCGGCTTCGGCGCATCGGACGGGGGTCCCGCGGGCGGCGCCGTAGTCGGTGCCGGGTTCCTGAGAGGGCGGGTTCCGATTCTTGTGTCCCTGCCACGTATCCGTGATGGATGCGTCGCACGGTGTGATGTAACCCATGAGTCTCCTTTCGAGAGGTTCGAGGTCGTGACTCGACCGTACGAAAATTCGAAAGAAGGTACCTAAAATGAGTACTTATGCGTGGAAAACGTAGTAGAAAACTTCGATGCGATGCGCGTGCGCAGACGGCATCGACGGAGGTGGATCGTTCCCGGGGAGGCAAAGCGGCGCTCGCAGGGCCGCTGATGCCAGTGTCGGAGTGCGGGCGTAGCCTCGCGCCATGTCCCGCCCCCTGCACCCTGACGTGATGCTCGGCATCCGTCTCTCGACCATCTGCTCACGCAACAGGTATGAGCGTGACACGGCCCCGGTGATCGCCGAGCTACTCGAGGTGGCCGGCGACCGTGGCGACGTGCTCGCGTTCGAGGCGGGCCGCTGGGCGGGGTACTACGACGACGAGCACACCGCCGCACTGGTGGCCGCGATCATCGCCGAGATCCCCGGCGCTGCGGAGTGGGCGCACGTGGGCCGGGAACGCCGCTCAGCGCCCGCGCACGGGACGACCGGGTTCGGTGCGGTCAGATAGTCGCGTCGAGCCAGACAGCCTGGCGGGCAAGGGCGCGGCGCATCCGGTCGACCGCTGCCATCGCTTCGTAGTCGTCGCTGGCGATCCCCGCGCCCGCCGGCACACCGCGAGCCGCGAAGACGGCTTCCAGGGTCGCGGACGCGTCGCGGAGCTCAGCTGCGATATCTTCCAGGGCGTCGAAGTCGATGGGCTTCATCAGGCCACCGTAGCGGGGCTCGTACGATGGCTGATGTGCTGATCGGAACCATCCGCCCCCGCGAGACCACCACCATCGACGTCGAAGGCCACTCCCTCTCCGAAGTGCAGGAGACTCTCGAGGCTCAGGCGCCGGCCGGGTTCGACCTGGTGAACGTGCCGGTGAAGATGACGGGCGGGACGACGCTGCTCACCGCGACCGGTACGTTCTCCCGCCGCGACGGGGCACGCGACATTGAAGCCGCCGACATGGACGCACTGCGGGCGCAGGTGCCCGACGGATGGATCCTGCTGCACGTCCGCCACGTCTGATCCGCTCGCGCGTCCGGTAGCTTGCCTGACATGACGATGGAAGACGAAGTCCGAGCCGTGATCACAAGCATCGAGCACGACCGTGGATCCGGGAAACTCGGCGTGAGTCCTCGAGACGCCCACATCGACCGGTCTTTCGAGGGACTTCTCGCCCTCGCGCTCCAGATGGCCCGCCGCATCGACCGCCTCGAAGCTGAGTCGCGGTCCCGGTGAACGACAAAACTCCCCCGGCGTCCCGCTCGAGTGAGCAGGCGCCGGGGGCGTCGTATGGTGGTGCGTCAGACGAGCACGTGCGTGGTCTAGGCGGCCTGACTGACGTCGGGCTGAGCGGCCCAGACGCACGACTCGACCAATACATCGCGCATTGCAGCCTTATCCGTTTTGCTCGGCGTCCGGCTGGCCCCAAACAAAGAATGGTGCGCAGGGCCGAGGATGGGTTCTCGTTGATGTGGTGTGTACTTCAGAAGCGCCCCTGCATTAGTGAGCAGTCGCACTGGAACATAGAGCACGCCGTTCGTCGGGACGTCGTACTCCTTCGGGATGGTGGATCCCAGCTGATGGACGATCTCTTCCTGGTGTATCGACAGGTCAGGATTGAAGACAAAAGCCTTGACCGGGACGAGTTCGAGAGTTCCGGTGTCAGCGTTCTCAGTCACGCAGGTAGCAGGCACGCGGCGCGCGTAGGTGAGATCCGCATCCGCGCCTGGCAGCGCATCGATGTCTATGCGCGCCGTCATGCCGTGACAGCGAGGGACGCCCGACGCTCAGCGGCCCATTCGCGCAGAGCCGTGTTCACTGGATCTATGGGCACGTTCCCGAAGCCTTCTTCGGTGAACTTCACCGTGTTTCCTTGCTTGATGCGTACAAAATAGGAGTTGTCAGCATCGATCTCGATCTGGATCTCGCGCGAGACACCCTTCCAAAAAAACGCGATCCCGCCAAGCTCGTTGTCCACAATCGCGGGTACAGGCGCGCCGGGCGCCTGCAATGCTGCGGCGATGCCATAGGCCTTCTGCGATGCGGCTATGCCAATTGGGTTTCCCTCGGCTCGAGCATCTGACACTGCCCCCATGACCATGCTCGAGATCTTTCCCCATCGCGAGGCGGGGGGCAATAGTCGGGGCGCAGCCTTCGCAGACGTGGAGCTCATGTCAGAAGAAAGAGACGCAGGGCGGACCTCGGATGCGTCGATACGGATCGGAAGCGCGGCGCTAGGAGCGGCCGTCAACGCCAGCACGACGGCACCCGCCGTGGATGCCTTGCGGTACATCCGTCAGACCTCGCCCGTAGTTTGCGCGAGATGTTTGTTGATGACGTCCCGGAACTCGCGCAGACGAGGTGTAGTCAGAACGACCCGCGAGATGGGCATGACCGGGAGTGGCTGACTAATCAGCTGCTCCACCTGCTGCGGGGTCAGATCTCCGCTTACGGCCGGCGGAGAGACATAGCCGAACATCAAGACGTGCGAGTCAGCCTGGGTCGAACCCACTACAGGCGAATCGGCCATGATCAGGATCTGGTTGGCCGGACTCGGCGGCGAGATCAAATCACCCACCCACTGGAGGCCGACGCGCAGTTCATCTTGTTCGTCCACCCGATGAGTATTGCAGGTTTCCGGTCCCGACCCGAATGAGCTTGCGCGAGCAGTCCAGTCTGCACAACCACCCATGACGACGACGCCCCCGGTGTCACCTCCGAAGTGCGATCATCATGGATGACGGCGACGATCGCACGGACCTCCGACATCATTCCCTGGGCGCCGAAGACCCGGCAGGATTATGCTCGCGTCATTCGACTTCGACCTTGGGGGGTTTCTATGGACGGCTCTGCTCTCGTTCTAATGCTGTTCGGGTGGGGCATCGGCCTCTTCGCGCTCTACTTCGTGATCACCGCCGCGGTGGCCGAGGGGATGAAGCGTCACACGCGGTGGCAGGTCGCCAACCGGGACGCGATCGAGGAGAAGTACGCCCAGCGCCCCGAGTCGGTGGGGTGACGCGACCATGGTGACGCGCATCCACTACTACGGTTCGGTGTTCGAGCTAGATCACCGGATCGACGATGAAGGGCACCGCCGCATCATCCAGGCCAACCTGGACCACGCCGCCGAGCACGGACCGTCAACATTCTGGTTCGACCTTGCCGGCGGCGGGCACGTGAGCCTCAAGCTCGGCCCCGACACGCACTTCGGCGTGCAGACCGACTGAGCGAACGACGAGGAGCCCCCGGCCGCCCCGCGAAAAAGGGGGTAGCCGGGGGCTCTGTCGTCACTTCTTGACCACGACCAGCATGAGCAGCAGCAGGCTCATTACAAGCACGACCGATTCCATGGGGTCTCCTCTCTGTGCGAGCCAGAGAGGTTTGCGGTAGCATGGGGTTGTTCAGACTTACCACGCCGGAGGCAAACTCTCTTGCTTTCGGATTTGTAAAGCCCTCAGATAAAACTGGGGGCTTTACTAGTTTATCACGCGTTTCCAAACACCAATTTGTGCGTGAATTTCGCTATACCAATACCTTTCAATTCGCGAGTTGCATTTCAGAATGCAGCCCTATTCTGCGGTGAGGGCGTCGATGATGGCTGCCTTGTCGCCGCCGTCGGCGACGTACTGGGCGGTCATCTGCGCCACCTGTTCGGGGACGCGAGCGAGGCGGGCGCGCCGCTCCTGCTCGTTCAGCACCGCATTCAGGTGCGCCTCGAGCTCTTCGATCGACAGTGCCTTCAGATCCATGTCAGCCTCTCTCTCACGCGCTCGGGATGGTGCCAGAAGCGGAGCCCGGCAGCGACGTCGGCCAGGCGTCCGAGGTGTACCAGGACATCTCGCCGAACACGGTCGGCATCGCGGTTGTCCAACCCGGGAACTGCAACTCCAAGACGCCGCCGATGAACGCCCGGTAGACAGCAGACGGGTACGTGGCCGAGTGGAAGAGCCCGCGAGGTGAGATAGGCAGACCCGAGCCACTGAACCCCGACGGCAGTGCAATTGCGAGCTGCGCGGTGGCGGCTGCCCCGGTGAGACCTTCGGCGACCAGCGTCGCGCGGTGCCCGACGCGGCGGATGCTGAGGTTGTTCGCGTTCCACCCGTTGACGACCGACGTAGTGATGTTCCGCCACCCGGTGTCGCCGTAGATCAGCTGCTCAGCGTCCGCCTCCGGGTTGTACTCGTAGGCCGCGCGGCCCGCCGTCTGGTCCCACCGACGTCGAGCGTAGAACGCCCACGGATCCCACGCGCCGCCGTTCTGTCGGCGCTCGTAGTGCCCGACCTGGACGTTCGGTCCCGACCCGTACGCGATGTAAAGGCGCTGGACGGTGGACCCCGCGAAGAGGCTCACCACCTCGAGCACGCCGCCGACGGTCGCCTTCGGGTAGTTGCGTGCGAGGGTGGCATTCGAGCCCGTGGCCTGGACGTATGTTCCCGTCTTGACGATGGTGTTGAGGTCCGAGGTGCCGAGGCTCTCGCCGACCGTGGCGAGTTGCGCCTCGGTTGTGAGGCCGGTGCGGAGGAACACCTCGCCCGCAGAGCCGACGCGGCTCGACGAGTAGGTGAACCATGCACCCCACCCGGCTCCGGTCTGCGTGCGCTGCCAGAACTGCCCCGAGTCGGCGCTGAGGGCGTTGTGCTTGCGCGCGACCTGGGTGACCGCGCCGCCCGCGCGGATCTCGACGCGGAGGCTGCCGTAGAAGTTCTCGAACGGCGCGCCCTGCGCCACTGTCGCACCGTAGGTGATGCGGTACATGCCCGGGGTGGTGAGGGTGTCGAGGCTGGTGCCCGCGGCGGGCGTGGTGCCGGCGAACGTCGCCGCCTGGGCCGCGTCACGCGCGACCTCCGCCCCCGTCTTCGCCGCCTCCGAGCCGGTACGCGCCGTCTCAGCGCCGGTGCGGGCCGTCTGTGCGCCCGCCTGGGCGGACTCAGCCCCCGTCCGCGCGGTCTGCGCGTCCAGGCGCTCCTGGCGGGCGCCGAGGCGCTCATCCGCCGCGCCCTGGCGTTCGGTGCTCGCCGCGACGACCGACCCTGCTGCCGATGTCGCGCTGGCTGCCGCGGTGTCCGCCGACGTCTTCGCGTCGTTCTTGTGCCCGAGCGCCGACGCCGCGGACTGGCCCGCTGCGAAAGCCGACTGCCCCGCGCGGTTCGCATCGAAGTCGGTGGCCTCGGCGAACGTGCCGGCGTCAGCCGCGGCCTCGACGGCCTGAACGCTCTTGGCCGTCACATCGGCCTGCATCACCGCGACCTGGTCGACGGCGAGTTGCCACGCGGTTACGACCGTTGTGACCGGCTCGAAGCTCGCGGGATCGACGGCCACGAGCGCGGTGATGTCGACCGGGCCCATGGCGGGGATGGCGACGGCGGGCAGCTCGAGGAAGCCAGCGTCGCGGGGCACACGACACTCCACCCAGATGCGGGCGTAGCAGGTGCCGTCAGTGGGAGGCACGTCCACAGGCTCGGTGGGGGAGCCATCGACGATCGCGATGACGATGGGCGCCGGCAGCGTCACCGCCGCGCCGACTGCGCGGGTGGCGGGCTCGCCGTCCTTCCCGCGCAGGTACTCGACGGTGATGCGCCCCGACGTGACGGGCTCGCTCCCGCCGAGAGCGGTGAGCGCGGCGGTGACGTTGACGACGGTCATGGCTGGTCGTGACCTCCGGGGGTGTCGAGGTGCTTGAGTGCGGCCTGGTAGGTCTCGCGATCGACGTCGGACGGGTTCGGGAGGCTGGTGACCTCCCAGACGCCGTCGCGCGTCTGCTTCGCGTACCCGATGGGCTGCTGCGCCGATCCGAGCAGCCAGCGCTCGACGGCGGGCCAGCGGCGACCGAGCTGCCGGACGAGCCAGTAGTACGCCGCGACGACGAGGCCGATGGCTGCGGCGTTGAGGAGCGCGGCGACGTTCAGGCCGGGGACGCCGGGGGCGGCGGTCGCCAGCGTCGAGTCGATGGTGGCGATGACGTCGGCGACGGCGGGGATGCGGGCGATGAGCTGGGCGAGGAACCAGCCGATCGCGGCGGGGACCGCGGTGCGGATGGTCGCGAGGATGATGGCCTGACGGTTGAGCATGGGATGTCCTTCCGGAACGAGAAGACCCCGGCGGTTGCCGGGGTCAGGTGTCTTCGTGGTTGCGTCGAGATCGACGTGTGAGCCCGCCCGTGTCCTCGAGGTCCTCGATCCGGTCGTCCTGTTCGATCGACCGGCGCATGAGGAACGCGATGTCCCGCTGCATGGTCGTGACGATCGCCAGCGTCTTGTCGAGCTTCTTGGCGTTCTCGTCGTGCTTGCCGTCGAGGTCGTCGCGCAGATTGATGGGCGTGCCGTCGGCGTGCTTGTGGTCGTTCGCGACCTGCTCCTGGACGGCCTTCATCCGCGAGTTGATCTGTGACCCGAATTTCAGGATCACGAGACCGACGACAGCCAGGGCGACGATGACGATGACGAGGATCCCGACGACGATGAGGCCACCCTCGGTGATCCCATCTCGGATCGGGATGCTCACGGTGGGAGACGGGTTCGCGGTCTGCGCCACCCACAGCAGAAGCGCGAGCAGTTCCCCCGTCACGAGCTCTGCTGCTTGCGCATGCTGTCGATCTCGCCCTTCGGCCAGGTGACGGCCTGGGCACCCTGCGCGAAGAGCACCTCGAGCGTCTTCGGGTTGGTGAGGTAGCGGATGACGCCGCCCTCGTAGAGGTAGACCGTGCCGTCGCCGTTCTCGGCGTAGACGACCAGGGGCAGCTTGTTCTCGGTGGTGTCGAAGGCCGGGTACTTCAGACGACCGTGACGGTCGGCGAGCACCTGGTACTCCTCGTCGGTGAGCGGGAAGGTCTCGGCGCCGGTGGCCGCGGCCACCGCGCCCCACACGCGCGGGTCGTCGAGTTCGGTGAGCTTCCCGCCGAGGCGCGCCTGAACGGCGATGGTGCCGTTCTTCGCGCGGTATGCAGCCGTGATGTTCATAGTCTTCTTCCTCCGCTTCGCGGGTGCCGTGGTGGCGTGGTTGATGACGACCGCGGCGAATGCCGGGGCGTCGAAGGGGGCTTCGTCGCCGATGTGCCACGGCTCGCGCGGCGTGACGAAGTCGACGATGAAGCCGACGATCTTGCACAGGGCGACGAAGCGAGCCCAGGCGAGGGACTCGCTGGCCGCCAGGGAGCGCCAGTTGTTGACGTCGATCGCGGCCATGTCCCGGCCTCGGAAAGTGAGGCCGTGCGACGAGGTGCCGGGGACAGCGGCCATGATGCCGAGGTCCTTGCGGTACTCGAACTGGACGTCGAGCGGTCGGTAACCGTTCCACCCGGGGGTGACGACGAGCCAGACGCCGTACTTCTCCCACGCGAGGCGCTGCAACTCGCGCCAGCGTGCCGCGGTGCCGTGGGGGAGATAGAACTCGGGGCCGAGGTAGACCAGGTCGCTCAGCGGCGCCTGGCCGTTCTGATACCGGGTCACGAGATCGGCCCCAGGTACTGCACGTCGAACTGTCCCGCCGCGCGCCCCGTGCCGCCGAGGGCGAGCGCGGAGGATGCCGCGGGGATGTAGAGCCCGAGAGCGGCGTCCGCGGCGAGTGGGATGCTGCCGAGGTCGAGCTTCAGCATGGTGCCGTAGTTCGGGTGCGTGAGCACGGTGTCCTGGGCGAGGGGGTTGGCGGTGTCGCCGTTGTTGATGATGTACGCGGCGATGCCCTGCCCGTTCGCGTTCTGCACTGCCATGCGCAGCACGACGCGGTAGCGGCCCGCCTTCTTCACCTTGACGACGCCGATGCCGTTGGCGACGACATACTCGAACCAGTCCGTCCCGAGCGACTGATCCGATCCGCCGACACCGGGAGCGCCCCAGTTCGAGACGCCGAACTGGTTGTTCACCGTCTGCGTGCCGTTCGGGTACAGGGTGATGCGGGGCATGACACCCGCGGCGGGGCTCCACAGCCCGCCAGCGCGGACGTGAAGCGTCTTCGTGTCGAGGCGGTAGGCCTGCGCGCCGTCGTGGGGCGCCCAGGCGTCCATCTCGGCGGCGTTGCGCAGGAGGACGACACCGCCCTCCATCGCGGTGTACGGGACCGTCTCGGTGTAGGTGACACCGGATGCGGCGTTGG
Source organism: Microbacterium sp. 16-032 (assembly GCF_041079455.1). Classification (NCBI taxonomy): domain Bacteria; kingdom Bacillati; phylum Actinomycetota; class Actinomycetes; order Micrococcales; family Microbacteriaceae; genus Microbacterium; species Microbacterium sp. 16-032. The sequence continues at coordinate 254,187 of NZ_JBFYGQ010000004.1, forward strand.
TGGTCGTCGCGCCGGCGTCCACCTTCCACACGCCGAGCTCGCGCGCGCCTGCGGGGAGCAGGTTGCGCGCCGCGGTCTCCGACTGGGTCGACTCGACCTTGTCGATCAGCGGGCCCGCCGCGGCATCGGAGAACGGCGCCTCCGTCTCGCGCTGCTTCGAGTACACGATCGACCAGCGCGAGCCCGACGACGGCGCCGACGAGAGCTGCACGGGCTGAACGCCGTCGTTCGGCAGGTAGACGGCGCCGTTGCGGTCGTGGACGATGACGCACGTCTGCACGTTGACGACCATCGACGCGGTGCCGACCATGAGCCGGTCAGTGGTGATGGGGAGGATGCCCGTGCGCAGGACGCCGGTGGCGGACTTCGCGAGCTGCCCGGAGAGGGAGCGGCGGATGTCCTGGAACGTGGCCGCGCCGCTGCCAGCGGGGAAACCGGGACGAGCGGTCATGGGGTGATCTCCAATCGGGAGAGAACGGTCTTCATGTCGGATTGCAGGGACGCGACCTGCGCGGCGAGATGCCGCAGCGCCGCCTGCTGGGCGATCGCGAACTGCGACGTCTCGATGCCCTGCACCGCGCCGTCGGGGCCATAGATGACGCAGAAGCCGAGGCCGAGCTCGTCGAGCTGCTCGGCGATGAAGCCGACCTCGGTGTGGACCTGGTAGTCGGGGTTCCAGTCCCAGAACGGGGAGGGGAGCGCGGCGCGACGCTTCCGCTCCTCCCACTCAGCGATGTACTCGAAGAGCATCGGCTCAACGGCGAGCACCGCCGCCGGGTCAATCTCGGCGGGCCGGATCTTCGTCTTCGCGGCTTCGGTCGACGGGGCGTAGCCGAGGCGCCCGGTAGCGTCCTCGATCCACACCGTTCGCCGGGTGCCGGTGATGTTGAACAGGACCGCGCCGGGGGCATAGACGTCACCCGTGCGGACGGTGCCGCTCGAGCCGTTGTCGACGTTCTTCGACCAGACGCCCGTGACCTGGTCCTGCGTGTGGATGTGCACCGTGGGCGCCTTGCCGCTGAGCGCGGTATCCACCTCGGCGCGCGTGTACGTGAGTTGCGCGACGAGATTGCTGACCGTCGTGCCGATGCCAGCGACGAGGGTCTGCATCTTCTCGTACAAGCGCACGAACTGCGACCCGTCGATGCGAAGGGCATCGTCCGTGTCCCGGCGCATCCGCTGAATTTCGTCGCTTTGCGACCCGAGAGCTGAGCTGGGTGCGGGAATGCGAGAGCTCATGCGGCCACCACCTCATCCGTTGTGACCTTGACCCACCGCGATCGCAGCTCACCGGAGAGAGCTGCGATGCGGCGCCGGTGCGTCCCGTCGGGAAGGTAAGGGTTCCGGCGCAGGACGACGTCGCAGTAGTCGCCGAGTGTGAACGAGCCGACCATCGGGACGCGGTCGATGTTCGTCTCGAGCGTCCACCACTCGGCGAGGCCGGAGCCCAGGGCGAGGTCGTCCTGCGCGTACGCGTCGAGGGTGGCCTGTTCCTTCACCGTGGAGTGAGCGGACGACAGGGATTCCATGCGCGGGAAGCCCGCCTTCTGGAGCGCGTCTGAGGCCGCTCGGGAGACGAGAGCGATGGCAGCCTGCCGGCCACCCGTAGCCCACGCCTCGGACGACAGATCCCGTGCACTCCGTCGAACGTGCAGCTTGCGAACGGTGCGCTGCGGTGCCGAGAAGTCGAAACGATGCGGCGCACCGATCCGGGCAATCTTCAGTTGAGCGTCGTCCCCGACGAGTGGCCGCCACCTCACGCCGGTCCCGCCGGGAGCGAACTCGGCGCGAAACTCGATCTCCGGCCCGTCGACGAGCTCGGTGAGGTCGGTGAACGCCTCGCCCTGCGTCTTGAACGACGCCGCGTCGTAGCTCTTATCGTGCGCGCCGACACCGTCGGGGCCAAACACGAACGGGAGGGCGCCGCCAGCGCGGGCCATGCCCTGCTGGAGGATCTGGCGCACGATCGCGGGCCACGTCGCGCCGGTGAACAGGGTCGCCACCGCGGGGTTGGGCTTGCCCGCGTCGTCGCCCGACTGCAAGAGCAGAGCGACGGTCTCGACAGCGGCGGGCATGATGAACCGGCGCATCAGGAATGACCAAATGCCCTCGGCGTCGATGCGAAGCCGACGGGTGTCGTCGTCGTAGTCGTGTTCCCAGATGGGCCCGGCTTCGAAGATGAAGTCGCCCTCAGCGATGCCGAGGTAGGAGCGCCCCGGCATCGCCGCCTGGTACAGGTCGAGACGACGGTGAGCCTTCGCCGACAGCGTGACGTCACAGGACAGCGTGCCCGCTCGGTTGCGGCGGATCTCCCACTCGCCATCGCGTGCCGGGATGGGGAGGATGTTCCGACCAGAGGCCAGGTCGCCGACGAAGAGCCTCACGAGTCCGCATCCCTCCACCGCGCCTTGAGCGTGGGCGTGTCCGTGACAGCGCCAAGCGCCTCGAACTGGATGGTCGCTGTCTCACCGGGTCCGAGCGTCCACCACTCGGCGACCGTGAGACGACCGGAGATGGGCGTCTGCTCGTTCAGCCACACCTGACCGTCAGCGAAGGAGAAGCGCACCACGTCGGTCGCCAGGATGGGCCACTCGAGGCGGATGCGTTCGCCGGTTTCGATGCGCGTGAGCTGCACGCCCAGCGCCGCAGCCCCTCCGGACACGGTGACCTCGGGAAGCGTGTTCGTCGTGCCCGCGTTGCGGAGCGCCACACGTCCGGGGGAGCCGCCGCCGATCTGGACGAGCGGCGAAACGAGCGGCGACTCCACGCCCAGACCAGCGACCGGCAGGCCGGTGGACTGTTCCTGCCAGGGGCCGTACTTGCGAGGATCGGGCGCCCAGAACGGGATCGACCAGTTCGCGTAGCCAGCTTCGTCGATCAGGTCGAAGTCGACGATTCCCGCGACGCGGACGCGGAGCGTGCGCACGACGGACGTCGTCAGGGTGATCTCGAACCAGCCGCGCGAGACGAGCGAGTTCAGCTCACGTCGGAACGCGTCCCAATCGCCCCCTGGCACTCGGTACTCACCGAAGATCGTGAAGGCGAGTCCCGGGCTTTCCGGGTCGTCGTCATCGAAATCTCCGATGTCGGCGGGCCGCTGCTCTCGGCGAGGGGTCACCTCGACCGATTGCAGCAACTGCTTCGCATCGGAGAGGTACGGCTGCGAGTAGGACAGCTCGTTCGTCACGGTGCGGGTGGGGAGCGCGATCGAGATCACCACTTGAACTTCCTCTCGATCTCTTGGATGACCGCCGTCTTCACGCGTGAGGTGAGTTGATCCACGTTCATGCCGGGTGATCCGACGACCGTGATGGGCACCGAGATCGAGGGCGTCGATCCGCCGCCAGTGCGACCCGACTGGACCGCGTCGCGAGAGATGTACTGACCGCCGAACAGGGACGCCGTCTCCGACATGATCTGCTCGGACCGCGCCCGCTTCGCCTCCGCGTGTGGGACGTACGTCTCGCCCATCGTTTCCGGCTCGCCCCACACCCGCATCGAGCCAGCGCGCGCGATCTGCGCGACGTGGTGCTCGACCGCGCCATCGGCGTAGTAGCTGACGACACCGCCGTCCTTCTGCACCAGACCGCCGGAACCGCCGAGCCCCTGGGCCACCGGCACGCCAGCGATCTTCAGGAGCACCTCGCGGCCCGTGTTGCGGCTGATGTAGGAGTCGACGGCGATCTGCGCCTTCGAGGTGTCGGCGTTGATCGCGGTGTTGATGTTCGCGGGGATGAGACCGAGCTTGTCGGCGTAGTCCTGCGCGGCCTGCCCGGTGATGCCGAACTGGCCGAGCGCGTTGATCAGCTCGTCACGACCGCGCTGCACCGCCGCCGTAGCCTGCTCCTGCGAGCCGGTCTGCGTCAGCGTTGCCGACGCCGTCTTGAGCGCCGCCTGGGCAATTGCGTCGAGCGCCTTCTCATTCGCGCGGCCCTTGTCCGTGCCGATGTCGAGGGTGGCGCCGTTCTCCTGAACCGAGGCCGACAGATCGTCGATCGCGGCCTCGAAGTTGCGCGCCGCCTCGCGAGCGTCGAGCTCCGCCGACCCGAAGTTCAGGATCGTGTCGACCAGCGAGTCGATGTCGAACTCGGCGTCGGTGGCAGCACCGGCGAGGGCCGAGAGGGCGTTCTCGTGCTCCTTGGCAGCCTGGGCCGCCGAGGCGTCCGCAGCGGCCTTCTGGTCGGCGACACGAATGGCCTCGTCGATCGCACCCGTCTCGCGCTCGACCGCGTTGCGCACCTCGCCCGCCGAGCCCGCGTGAGCCAGGCTCAGCTTGCTCGCGGCGTCCAGCTCGGTTTGCAACTGACGGAGCGAGTCGGCGTTGCCGGTCGCGGCGTCCGTCACCAGGTCGAGGCTGATGCCGAGCTTTTCCGCGGCGTCGTATGCCGAGTCGTGTTCCATCCACAGGAAGCTCTTCCGCGCCGAGAGGGCCTCGGAGGCGAGCTCGCGCGTGGCGTGTGTGACGCGGTTCGTGCCAGCGGCGAGCGAGTCCGCGTAGGACTCCACCTTGGCCTTCGCCTCGGCGTGCGCCTGGGCGAGGAGACCGACAACGGCGATGACGCCCGTGAGCGCGATACCCGCCAGACCACCGACGACCGCGGTGCGGCCCATCGACGCGTTGGTCAGGTCGAGCTGCGCTTTCAGCTCGATCGCCTTGGCGCGGGCGATCACGGCGCCGCCAGCGAAGAGCCCGATGGCTGCCGTCGCGATGCCGAACACGAGGGCCGCCTGCGAGACGCCGTCGGGCAGCTCGGTGAACCAGTCGACGAGGGCAGTGACGGACTGCACCATCTCGCGAAGGGTGTCGTTCGCCGCCGACCCCGACTTGATCAGGGCCGTGTCGAACGCTCCGCCGAGCTTCTCGATGTCGCCGGCCAGGTTGTCCTGACGCATGGCGGCCTGCTCGGCGGCGTAGCCGCTGTCGTCGACCTCGCTGGTCCACTTCGAGACCGCGTCCGCGCCACCTTCGTAGAGCAGGGTGGCGGCGGAGAGAGCCTCGTTGCCGAAGATTCGACCGAGTGCGGCGAGGCGCTCCTGGTCGGTGAGGCCGCCCAGCTTCTCCTTGAGCTGCTGCGCGACACCGGCGGCGCCGAGCATCTTCCCATTGGCGTCGTAGACCTGGATGTTGTACTTCGCCAGCTCCTTGGAGGCCGCCATCGACGGGGCCTGCAAAGCGGCGAGCACGCCACGGAGAGCGGTGCCAGCCTTTTCGCCCGCGATGCCCTGCGTCGAGAAGTAGGCGATCGTGCCCGCGGTCTCCTCGAGCGACCATCCCATCGACGCGGCGAGGGGGCCGACGTAGGTAAGCGCGAGCGCGAGATCGTCCACGGACCCCTGCGCCTTGCCAGCGCCAGCAGCGAGCACGTCAGCAGCTCGGGAGGCGTCCGTCGCGGGCAGGCGGAACTGCGTGAGGACCGTCGCCATGATCTCGGCGGAGCGCGCGACCTCGAGCTGGCCGGCAGCCGCGAGAGCCAGGGACCCCGCGAGGGATCCGCCGGTGATGTCGGCGACGGACTGACCGGCCTTCGCCAGCTCCTCCTGAGCCGCGGCGGCCTCGGTGGCGCTGTACGCCGTGTCGGCACCGGCCTCGAGCGCCGCATCGGCCAGCTCGCGCTGTTCCGAAGCGGTCGCCATCGTGGCCGCCGAGGTGTTCGCCATCTGAGCGTCGAACTCGGTGAACTTCGCGACCGAGAGACCGACCATCGCCGCGATGGCGAGACCAGCGGTGACGGCGATCGCCGCGAGCTTCTTCGCGGCCTCGGCCTGCTCCTCGGTGGTCTTCGCCTGCTTCTTCTGCTTGGGCGCGGCGTTGTCGGACTCGTCGCCCGTGTCCTTCGTCGCCTTCGCCTGCTCGTCGAGCGGCTGCTTCGCCTTCTTGGCGCTGTCGGCGACGTCGTCGGTCGACTTGCCGAGCCCGTCAGCGGAGGTCTTCGCCTTCGATGAGGCCTGGTCGACCCCCTCGATCGCCGTCTTCGACTCCCGCATGTCCTGCTTGAACAGTTGGGCCCCGACGGCCTGAATCTTGAAGAGCAGCGCTCCTGCGTCGAATCCCACGCTCGATCTCCAATCTGAGCCACGAGCCGGGTGCGCGGCTGACGCGCATCACGGCGGCTCGGACGAAGTGCCAGGTGTGGGTGGTCAGGGCGTGATCGAGGTCGGCGATCAGCCCGGCTGCGGCGAGGTCCAGCTCGACCTCGCCGAACAGCTCGGGCCAGAGGATCGCCCAGAGTTCGTGAGCGGTCAGCGTCTCGGCGCGGGTTTGCGCTTCTTCCGCTTGCCGCTTGCGGGCTTCTTGCCAGCCGGGTGGGAAGGCGTATCCGTCGGGGTAAGTCCCGTCTGGGTCAGGATCCCCAATACCCCATTGGGCGATGTCCGATGCTGCAAGAGGCGCAAGCGTCCGGCCATCGCCCCCGTCGCTTTTAGGGTGCCGTTGAGACCCTCACCGCCCTCGACGTACAGACGCACGCCCTCGTCGCCGAGGATGCTCTGCCAGAAGTAAGCGGGCATGAGCACGCTCTCCGCCTCGCTCTGGCGAAGCTCGCGGCCCAGCCGGTTGTAGTTGATGCGCTGGTCTTCGGGGAGGGGCTTCCAGCGCCCGGTCTCCTCGTCCTGGACCGCGCCGTCGGCGGCCATCATGAGGGCCTCGGCGAGGTCCTCGGCGGATCCGAGACCGCCGGCGGAGCCGAGGAAGGTCTCGCTGATCTGGACGCCAGCGTGGCCGGGGAGAGGGCGGATGACGTAGGGGTCATCCACCCCCTCGACGGTGATGTGGAGGTTTCGTCCAACTCGTGCGGTGGTGATCATGGGAAGCCCTGCCCTTCCTGCGATCAGGCCGCGGGGTAGCTGTACGCCGTGGAGGCGCCGGCCGCGTTGGTGACGATGATCGGCGACGCACCCGAGACGCCGGTCGGGATGAGGATCGACATGGTGTTGTCGTCGATGACCGTGAACTTCGTGACCGCGACGGCCTTGATGGTCACGCCGGTGGTGCCGGTGAACTTGTGGCCCTTGACGTAGATCACGTCGCCGACGGTCTTGCCGACGGGGAGTGCGTTCTCGATGAGCGGGACGCCGGTCGCGATGGGCGAGGTGATCTGCGGGACGGGGCCGACGCTCGTGAGCGTGAACGACCAGCCCGCGCCTTCGGCGTAGCCCGCGTTCGCGTCGTCCCACTCCACGCGGAACGTGCCCTGGAAGGCGGGCACGTCGTCGTCGAGCGCGTCGAACCACTGGATGTCGACGAGGTTATCGGCGCCGTTGCGACGTCCGATCTTGAGCAGCTCGCGGATGGCGGCCTGCGCGGCGACGAACATGCCGGCGTTGTTGCGGACGGCTTCTACGCCGAAGGTGACGGCGTAGTTGTCCGCCATCTTCTGCGACGCCTGCGCGGCCTTCTGGCCGTAGCGCTCGGATGCGATGGCGACCGCGGAGGGCGTCATCTTGAGGTTGTTGGCGTCGCCGGTGATGTTCGTCCAGGCGTTCTGGAAGCGCATGCGCAGGATGCGCTGGTGCGCCATGCCCCGCGATCCCGCACTGGGGACCGTGGTGTCGTAGATAGTGCGATCGGCCATGAGCCGGTCCTCCTTCGAGGGTTATGGGGTGGTCCCCGGGTTGGGGCTGGGGGTGTGGCCGAGGAACTCGAAGCTCTGCGTGACCATCACCTGGTTCTGGGAGTCGGGGTCGAAGTACAGCCGCGAGTACTCGGTCGAGAACGAGATACCGAGGATGGGGGGCGTGTACTCGCGGTGGTCGAACAGCCCGGCGATGCGGTCTGCGCGGGCGCGGATGCCGGCCATGTTCGTCTTCTCGGCGACGAGGCGTGTGGCGAGCTGCGCGCGGTACAGGACGGTGGTCCGGGAGTCGCGCACGGGGCGGAGAGGCGTGACGAGCGTGAGCTGGCGGACGGTCGTCGGCATCGGCTGGTCGATGAACAGGCCGTGCTCGTCGGCTGTGTACGCCGTGCCGTCCTTTCGCCAGACGCCGAGGCCCCCGGCGACGAGGATGTCGGCGATTGCGCGGGCGAGGAGCGTTTCGGGTGCGACGTCAGCCACCGCGCACCCGCTTCCGGATGATGTCGCCCAGCTCTTTCTTGTTCTCGACGACCGCGCTCTCGAGGTACTTGCCCTGGGCGTTCGGGTTCGAGTCCTTCGAGAAGTTGTACTCGGGGTGCTCGTGCAGGCGGGCGGCGTACAGGGTGTCGAAGACGATTGCCGCGCCTTCCTCGGGGTCGGTGGCGCGCTCCACGGTGCCGGTGCCGGCGAGTGTGCCCTCGTCCCACGGGACCCGGTCGATGGCGTGCAGGAGGCCGCGCTCGGCGGCGGCGTTGATGCCGTCGAGCAGGCCGTCGAGGATCTCGTGCTCGAGGCGGTCCAGGTTGTTCGTCATGGTGATTTCGGCTCGAACGCCCACGGCGACCTCCTCACTCCAGGTAGAGCTCGACGTGGCTGGGGGTGCCGCGGTAGTCGAAGAACGCGCTGTCGATGACCTGCGACGTTCGCTCGCGGCGGGTGCCCTTCCAGACGGTGACCTCGGTGCGGGGCTCGGCGTCGTCTTCGGGGAGCAGGACCACGAACGTTGTCGAGGTGACCTGCTGGCCGAGGGTCTCGGAGTCGGTGCGGCGGTCGACGACGAGGCGGGACTTCTGCTCGACGTAGGCCGGGCGGTCCGCGCGCACCTCGCCGCGAATCACGCCCTCCGCGCCTTCACCGTCGAGGCCTCGAAGGTCGACGCGGTGGGGGAGGTGCTTCTTCCGGAGGCGTGCCACGGGGACCTCCTACGAGTGCGCGACGGCGGCCCCGACGAGGCCAGCGTTCGAGAGGATCGTCATCGCGCGCTGGCCGATGCGACGGGCGAGCTTTTCCCGAGCCGAGAGGCCGTCGGAGCTCGACGAGGTGGTGCCGAGCGACACAGACCCTATCTTCACGGCCCCGGCGTTCGCCTCGACGTCGAACGGGTCGTCGGTCGCTTCCCAGTGCTCGACGATGGCGCATGTCGCGTCAGCGAAGGTGTTCGCGGTCTCGGCGTCGGTGGGGAGACCGCTGCTGTCGGCGGCGTAGATCGCACCGCGGGTGAGCGCGGCCACCTCGACGGATGCCGACCGCAGCCGCTTCTGGAGCTTCGCGGTGCTGCCCTCGAACGGTTCCTCCGCGAACGCGGTGTACTGCGCGGGGGTCGCGTACGCGTTCACGATCACTCCTCGGCGTCGGCGGCGGCGTTGAGCTGCGCGAGGATCTCGGAGTTGCGTGCCGTGCGCTCCGCGGAGGCCGGGATGTACGCCTCACGCCCCTCCTGCTCGGCGACCGCGGTGAAGGTGCCGTCGCTCTCCACGCTCCCCGGGTTCGGCACGACGCCGCCCGTGAGGTCGTCGGTCTCAGCGTCGGCGGCGGAGAGCACGCGCACGGGGAGCGCGTCGAGCGCGGCGATCAGCTCGGGCTTCTTCGTCTTGGCGGGCAGGTCGAGGCCCTCGTCCTTGGCGAGCTGGCGCAGCTTCGCGACGGTGAGGTCCTCGAGCTTCGTGCCGACGAGCTCCTGGACGACGGTGTAGCCGTGCTGGATGAGCGCCTGCTCGCGGATCGGGTGCAGCTCTTCGACGTGGGCGACGCCGTCGTGAAAGTCGACGTCGAGGAACCGGGACTGGCCGAGCACGGGCTCGGGGGTGTGGATGTGGAACATGGTGCCTCCTTCGATGGGTCGACACGGCAGGACTCGAACCTGCGCGCCGTGGCTCTATCCGCTGAGCTACGTGCCGTGGCGCTCCCCGCGCGACGGAGCGAGTCACGTCGCGCGGGGAACTTTCATGCGGTGGGGGTTACTGGACGGGCAGCGACTGCTGGTCCTTGATCTCGGCGTCCTTCTGGTCGGTGCTGTCGTTGACGAGCGCCTTCCCGTCGGGGGTGGTGACGCCCTTGTACGGGGTGCCGCCGGGCTTGATCGCGCCCCAGATCTCGTCCTTGTTCTTCGCCTCGCCGAGGTCGATCTGACGATCGGCGGCGTAAGCGAGGAGCTCCTCCTTCTTCCACTTGTCGGAAGGGTCGCCCGCGGGGTACTTCGCGTCGGGGTCGCCCGGCTGCGCGGCAGGCTCGCCCGAGACGCCGTAGCCCTGACGCTCGAAGTAGGCGATCGCGTTCTCGTCGTCGGTGTGCCCGACGCCGTCCTCGAAGCGAACGCCCGCGACGGAGCCGGTGAAGGCCTCGTTGGGGGCCTTGATGGTCTTCTTCGCCATGATCAGCAGCTCCTTACTGCACGCGGATGTTGCGGAGGACCGCAGCAGCCTTGGTCGACTTGAGGGCGACGGACACGGGACCCATCTCGACCTCGCCGTACTTGACCGCCTTCGGGGTGTTGAAGTCGGGCAGGTAGGTCGTGACGAGCTCGCCACCGACGATCGAGACGCCGTGGAAGCCGTCGAGACCCACGCGGTAGGCGTAGAGGTCGGTCAGGCCCGTGGTCGACGTGCCGCCGACGGTGCGGGTGACGATCGGGATGATCGGGTTGTTGGTGCCGGCCTTCGCGCCCGGGTCGAGGAACGCGATGTTGCCGTACTGCTCGCGCACGATCGGGCGCCCGTCGGGACCGAGGAGGTCGTCGATCGGGTTCTTCGTGTACATGCCAGCGCGGCGGGCGGCGGCACGGACACGGGCGAGGACCTTCAAGTTGCCGAGCATGACCGTCGGCGCACCGTCGAGCAGCGACAGGAACTCGTCGATCGCGTCGAGCGCCTTGTGCTCGGCGCGCGGGTTCGTGTCGAAGTCGCGCCAGTCGGTGACGGCGGTCGTACCGGCCTCGGTGGTCGAGCCGACGAGGGCCTTGTCGAGACCGTCGAAGCCGTTCGCGTCGACCGCCACATCGCCGTTGATCACGGCGTCCTGGAACTTGGTCACGGTGGCCTTGATGGTCTGCGACAGGTTCAGCGCGACGGAGCCCGACGCTGCGGGACCGATCTTTGCGACGACGCGGTCGACCTCGAACGAGCCACCGAGGGGGGCCAGGTCGGTGAAGTACTGCGTGGTCGTGACGTGCTCGGGCGTGTACTCCGTGTTGATGGCACGGAATGCGGCGCCGCGCTGCGCGGTGAGTCGGCGGTAGCCGTACGTCAGCGTCGCGCCGCCACCGGCGGGGTTCACGGCGTCGTCGAAGATCAGGCTGTCGAGAACGGCGGTCTCCTTGCGGAACTCGTCGATCACAGCCACGTCGAGGTCGGCGACGGCGTTCTTCTTGGCCTCAGCGAGGGTAACGGGCATGGTTCATCTCCTTCGTGGAGTCAGCCGCCCAGTCGCGCCGCGACGGCGCTCGTGAGCGAGGGGGTGTTGGTGGGGGTGGCCTGTCCGCCCTGGTGCCCGAAGCCGCTTGCTCCGGGCAGGGTGGGGCCGGCCTTGAACGCCGCGTTCCTCTTGATCGCGTCGTCGATCGCCTTCTTGACGTCTTCTTCCTTCGCGACATCGACGTCGGCGAAGGCCTGCATGAAGCTGCTCGAGTCGAGCAGCAGGTCCGGGTTGGCGCCGTACTTGCCGGCGTTGCGGAGCAGGAAGTTCTCGCGCTCGAGGTTGGTGACTCGGGCGGTGGCGGTGTCTCGTTCCGCCTTCGTGTTGGTGTGCTCGCCCTGTTCCTTTTCGAGCGCCTCGCGGTGGCCGCGGGACTCCTGGCGCAGCTCGCGCACGTACTCGTCGGGGTTGCCCTGGTAGTTGACCGGGGCGGGCGTTGCCGCGGGCGCTGCGGGCGTCGCCGGGGCGGCGGGTGCAGCCGGGGCGGCGGGCGGGGGAGTCGGCGTCGCGGGCGCTGCCGCGGGCGTAGCCGGTTCCGACGGGGTCGCGGCGGGAGCGCCACCGGGTGCGCCGTTCTCGCCGTCGAAGTACCGCAGGAAGGGGCGGTCGAACGCGGGCGCGAACTGCGGGCCGAGGTGGCGGGTGCGGGTGTTGGGCATGGCTGAGCCTCCTGCTCGTGGATGCGCTCACCCCGTGCGGTGAGCGACGTGTGAGGGCCGCGCCCGCTGACGTGCAGGGCCGCCAGCGGGCGCGGAGTGTGTGGGGAGGGGCGCAGGTGCGCCTGGCCGGAATGTCAGCGGCGTGATGAGCGTCCTTCGCGGCCATCGCTGCCGCGTTGACGCCCCTCCCTGGTCTGCGTGAGGCCGATAGGCTCGGGGCTCCCTGAGGAAAGGTGAAGACCGTGAGCTACCTCGATGCAGCGCAGCACGCACAGCAAGCCATCAACTACGCCGACTCGGCCCGGCGGCAGTCGAACGACCTGCACGAACGCAAGATGGCGCAGGCCACGAGCGAGCTCAGTGCGGCGGTCAAGGCGCTCGCAGAGCAGTTGCACCGCGATAGCTAGCCGTCAGCGAAACGGAGCTGCTCGCGGGCCGACTGGCGCTTGCGTCCGGTCTTGTCGATGAAGCCACGCATCTCGCGCTGTGCGTCGGCGACGTCGGCGGCGGCGCGGCGCCGGTCGGCTTCGTTCATGGCTGAGACCTCGCGGCGTTTCGCGGAGCGGATCTCGCGCTCGAGGCGTCGCTGTTCCTGCCGTTCCTGCTCGGCCTTGCGGTCGTACTGAAAGTCGGCCTGTGGGATGGTGAGGCCGGGCTGGTAGGCGACGACCTTGTCTCGACAGTTCGGGTGTCCCCAGCCCTGTGAGCGTGCCTGGTCGAGCGTGCCGTCGATGTGGACGACGACGGTCCCTTTCCGGGTCGCGTGGGGGAGTTCGATATCCCCGGTCATGCCGTCGAGCGACACGATCTTCCCGATCCACGGGGCACAGCGTTTGCACGCGTCGAGGGAGCCGACGATCGTCCCGAGGTTGATGGCGGACCGCTGCATGCGCCACACGCCGGCGTCGTTGAACGCGCGGGCGACTGAGGTGCGCCCGGCCATCTCGGCGTACGCGCCGATCGTCCAGCGGCGGCCACCGCGGTCGACGAAGCCGGTGATGCCCTCGGCGAGGAATCGCTGCACGATCCGCGCTTGCTGCTGTTTCGACGTCGTCAGCCCGAGCAGGGTGCCCGGTGTGTAGATCGACACAATCCGCTGGTACGCGTCACGCGGGTAGCGGGTGATGCGCTCGGCGAGGTTCTCGAGGCGGCTGTCGAGGGAGAGGACCAGCATCGCGACGGCCTGCGACGACGTCGCGGTCATCGTGGTCGACGAGACCGCCGCGCTGCCGCCGATGAAAGGGATGCTCGCGACGGGCTGACGCTGGGCGAAGCCGAGCTGTGCGGCGGCTGCGGCCTCACCCTCGGTCGCGGCGGTGAACAGGATGCGACGGGCGTTGTCCTCGGCGCGGAGCCGGTCAGCGATGCCGACGGCTATGGTCTGCAGCTCGCGGAGGGCGCGGGCCCGGTGCGCGAGCAGTTCGGCCATGATCCGGTTCTGTCGGCGTCGCTCGGCGACGGTGAGGCCACCGGCGACTGTGTCGGTCGGGAGCTGGCCGGCGAGTTCCATGTCGCGGGCCGCACGGATGGCGACCTGCCGAATGACCTCGTCCTCGGCGTCCCGGTACCGGTCGGAGAGCTCGCGGCCCAGTGTCTCGACGATGTCCTCGAGCGACCGCTCGGGATCCGGCTTGAACAGCGGCACTCGTGCCCCCTATGATCACGTCATACCTTCGCGAGAGCGGAGGTCGAATACTCCTAGTAGCTCAGCTGGATAGAGCGCCTACCTGATACGTAGTTTGAGGTCGCGGGTTCGAGTCCCGCCTAGGTTTAAGGCCCCGGGTTAGTTTTCGAACTGACCCGGGGCCGCTTCGTTCTCGTCCTCACCGTCACCGGTGAACGCGGCAGGGTCGGGCGCGGTACCGCGGTCCTCGCGGATGCGGCCCACCTCGGTCTTGATCTGCGTGTCGTCCCAGTCGGGGTTCGCGCGAGCGACCTTCTCCCACACCGAGATCGCGCCGGCGGCATCGAGCAGCGACAGAGTGCGGGCGAGCTTCTCCGGGTCCTCCTGCGACACGTCGGGGAACGTGACGACGGGCTGGTCGAACCGTCCCCCGCCCTTCCCGGCGAACAGCTTCCCGTCGAGTTCGAGAGCCACCGACGCCTGCCGCGCGATCGCGGCCTTGTCATACAGGATCTTCTTGTCGCGGGTGCGCTCGGACGCCTTATTCCGGTCGTCGACCTCGGTCGCCGTCTGCGTGCCGCCCTGACCCCCACCGGAGTAGTCACCCCACGCCGACTGCGAGTAGCCGGCGGCGCGGAGGATCTCACGGTAGAGGGCGAACGCGGTGCGCTCGTGCTGCTCGACGCGGATGTCGAACTGGACCTTGTCGAGCGCCACCTTCGACGGGTCGCCGGGGGTGTTGAGCCCAGCGAAGACCTCGCGGCCCATGTCGAACGACGCGCCCATGCCGGGCCCGAGGTAGTCGAGCATCGCGTCGGGGACGAGGATTCGGCCCGCGCCCTGTCGGAGGTCACGCATCCACGAGGAGAACGTCTCGTCGAGGCTGTCGAACAGCGGGTGCAGCCCGGCGAAGTCGGAGCGGCCCGTGTACGCGAGCACGCCCTTCTTCCGCCACGCGCGGGTCGGCATGTTCGGGTTGTACGACGCGGTGAGACGGTCGATGCCGGTGAGGATGCGGGAGTCCGCGTTGACGAGCGCGGCGTACGGTTCGGTCTCCGGTCGCTCCTGCAGGGGCACGCGCTTGCCGAGGTTGTTCGCCGTGCCCCGGAACAGGGCGTGCTCGATCGACCCGACCTCGTGGTGCTCGAGGTGGCGGTAGATCGTCTGCCCGTCGGAGAACGCGGTCCACATGGTGCACTCGACCAGGTGGCCGTGCCGGAACGTCGGGATCACGACGTCAGCGGCGTTGACCTGGAGCCAGGCGTGGTCGGCGACGGTGGTGTCCCACATGGTCGTGATGACGACGGCGCCGAGCGCAGCTTTCAGCTCGCCCATGGTGTTGTACGTGGCGTGCGCGTCCTCGCTGTTCGCGATGAGGTCGAGCCGCTCCTGCGCGCCCTTCTTCGTGCCGGCGTCGAGGATGACCTCGGGCGGCTCAGCGAAGACCAGGTCCGAGGAGAGCGTCGCGAGGTCGGCGGCGGCGGGGACGTGGATGCGGGTGCGGTTCTCGTTCGCGGGGACCGGGCGGCCCCAGAACATGAGCGACGCGGCCCCGACGAGACCGCCGCGCATCGACTTCCCGTGGCGGGTGTGGGTGGCCTGCGCCTGCCGGTCGGCGGTGTACATCCGCTCGAGCGCGGCGGTGTCGCCGAGGTACCAGGCTTCGTTCTCCGCGTACGTCTTGTACGCGTCATCCCACGGCTTCGGCGGCCACGCGGTGTTCTCGTCGGGGATCGGCATTCGGCACCCCTTCCGAGGTTCAGGCGGCGGCGAGCTGGGGTTTCCAGTAGCCGACGGTGGAGTGGGTGATGTAGCGGCCCGCGTCGAGGCTGTGGTCGTTCTCTTTCACGACCTGGTCTTCGCCCTCGTCCGTGGCCTTGGCGTCCCAGCGGTACTCGGTGACCTCTTCGTTCCAGCCGGTGCACCGGTCGGTGACGATCATCTGGTCGTTGTCGAGGAGGTTCGCGATGGTCTTGATGCCGGGGAGCACGTCGTTCACCGCGGGCCACGGGGAGAGGCCGGTGCCGCGGAGGTCCTGGTGAAGCTGCTGGTGCATCGACGCGGCTGCCGGGTCGAGCATCAGGAACCTCGGCTGGACGGTCAGCGGAAACGGGGTGTGGTCCAGGGGCAGCCACCGGCGGAAGCGCTGCGAGAGCGCCTGGTCGGTGAGGCGGAGGTCCCCGTGGTCCCTCGGGTTGTAGCGCCACTCGTCCATGAGGATGAGGCGGGGCTTCTTCTCGTCGGTGACGCCGAGCATGAGCGCGGCGGTGGTGTTCGTCGTGCCGTAGTCCATGCCGATGCCCATGACCTCGGCGAGGCGGGGCATGTCGGCGAACGGGATGACGTGACGCTTCGGGTCCCACATCGGGTAGACGGCGCCCTCAGCGTTCGTCCATTCGCCCTTGATCATCCGGTCGTAGAACACACCGGAGAAGGACCGTTCCATGTCGGCGATGTAGTCCGCCGGCAGGTTCGGGTTGTCCCGCATCGTGAAGTGGAAGCTGATGAGGTTCTTCGCCGGACCGGGGACGATCCAGTTCTTCCGGATCCAGTGGTTCCGAGACGCGGGGTTCATCGTCGCGAGGAGCCGAGCGCCTTCGACGCGGAGGCGGGAGACGAGCATGTTCCAAAACACCTCGGGCAGCAGCGCCGCCTCATCGACGTACGCGAGCGCCACCGTCGAGCCCTGGATACGGCCCACGGATTCCTTGTTCGACGCGCCGATGACCATGACCTCACGGCCCAGGATGCGCGCCGACGAAGCGCCGGGCGTGTAGTGAATCTGAGACGCGATGACCGTGCCGAAGATCGACGTGTTCTGGAACAGGACGAACACGTTCTGGTAGACCGTCTGCAACGTCCGACCGACGATCACGATGATCCCCGTCTTCGGGGCCACACGGACCGCCAGCAGGAACGCCCACAGGCTGATCACGGTCTTCCCGGACGACACCGCCCCGAACCACAACGCCAGCTTGAACCGGGCCGCGTCGACCAGGGAGAGGAGCTGCGCACGGGAGACGAGGCGCTCGAGCTCGTCAAGCCTCATCGGTGGGGGTCTCAGCCCGGTACCGCTTCGCGACCTCGGCGAAGCCGTCGGCGATCTGATCGAGGACACCCGCAGCCTGCTCGAGGCCGGTGTCCGACTTCTCGACGATGCGGGTCAGCTTGTCGAACGTGATCGCCGCGGTCGTGATGACGTTGCGACGCACCTCCACCGGCGCCGAGTCCAGCACCCGTGACTCGAACGTGTTGTCCTTCCCGCCGAAGTTGTACACCTCGTACGGGCCGTCAATCACATCGAGCATGTCCTCAGACGCCGCCAGCATCTTCTCCGCCAGCCGGATACGACCAGCCGCGAGGTCGACCGCGCGGGCCTCAGAGGCGTGTTTCGTGGCTGACCGGTCAAAGGACAGCCCGGCGTCGCGGCAGATGTTGGTGACGGAGCCGGCGCTTACTCCGGTTGCTCGTGCGATTTCGTTGCGGGTCTTGCCTTCGCTGTGGAGGGTGATGACTCGCTGGCGCTGGTCGTCGTTGATTGCCATGCGGTCACCTCTTCGCGGGCCTCTTGCCCTGTGCGGGATGCGCTGCGCTGGCGCGGTCTGGAATGCTGGCGGTGGGGGGACGCTGGGTCCACCGCATGAGAGGAGCGACCATGGCGAGTTACGTCATCAACGAGGGCTACGACAACAAGAAGGCCGTGGCGAACGCGGTGGACTTCCACCTCGCAGACGGTTACTTCTGGTTCCAGGACTCGTCTGGGGCCACTGTCTATGCGATCTCGATGTCGCACGTCTACGACGTCACGAAGTCGAGCGACAGCGAGTAAAAGCCGATGTGGCGAAGCCCCGGTGTCCTCGTGGGTGAGGGCCGGGGCTTCGTCGTCGGCAGGCGAGAGTCGACGACCCTCGTCGGTAGCATTCGCTGGTGACTAACTCAGCGGACAACCTGCACGCCTTGTTCTCAAGATGGCGAAATCGAGTTCTAGATAGCCCGGGCGCCACGATGTGGGCGCTTCTCGATATCGACGGAGGCGGGATTCTCGAGGTGTCCGGCGCTTTCGCATGGATGCACGTCATCGAGGACGAACTGCGCTACCTAGGCGACCGGAATTTCAAGGTCGCCGTGCATCAACGAAACCTCAAGAAGTGGATGCGCGTCCCGCTCATGCTGACTACCGGATGGAGGTCGGGTGTCACCAATGCGGACAACGTGGTGGACGAAGACACCCTCGACCAGATCGAAAGCCTCAGCTCATTCTTGGATGGGAAAGTGTTGAGCAGTGACGACTACCGGGTTCCCTCGCTGAAAAATCTCATCTCCCAGGCCGAGGATTTGCTGTCCGCGGACTCGACCATCGAACCGGCGCTGGCTTCTTACATCAGGCGGCTCATAGCCCAGATTCGAGATGCGCTCCAGGCCGAAGACGAAGGCAGTGCCTTCGACTTTACGGCGGCGGTAGAGAAGCTGCGGTTCGCGTTCCAGGCGGCAGCGGAAACGTCCGAAACGGAGGGCGAGAAGGCCAACTGGCGAGCCATGGCAAAGCAGGTAGTCGTTGGCACGAGCACGGCGCTCGCTATCGAGATCGGAAAGAAGGCTCTCGGACTCGAAGCGTGATCTCAACAAAGCCCCGGCGTTCCTGCTTTTGGGGCCGGGGCTTCGTCGTCTGGGCGGAGTGCTCCACCATCTACGTTTCATCTTGCCCCTTTTGACGCTTTTGCATCTTTTTCGGGGGCGTTCGGGTTACCGGCGTGTCGGGGTGCCTCGGGGGCGTCCGCGGCGCTGGGAGAGGGAGACGCGGCCCACGGCCTTCGAGAGGACCATGACTCGCCCGTCGGTGTCTTCGCGGGTGGCGAGGAGTCCGCGGTCGATCCAGCGGTAGACCGTGCGCTCGGCCTTGCCGACGATGACGGCTGCGGCCTTGACCGTCACCCACTCGGGGAGCTTGGCGTCAGCCATCGGATGCCTCCGCCTCTGCCCGAAGTTGTGCGGCGCGCAGTTCGAGCTGCGCTGCGGCGATGCGCTTGTTGATCGGTCGACCATCGTCCCCGCGCCCCGCTCCACACCAGCCGGGGGAGTAGGTGTGCGGTGGCCCGTCACAGTGGCAGGTGCTCATGCTGTTCTCCTGTCGTCGTAGGCGGGGACCCGCCGGATGGTGTGGGGGTCGTCGATGATCCAGTCGCCGCGGGGTGCCCCGTGGCCCTGTGTGGCGCCTGCGGTGTCGCCATCCCAGAGGGCTGCGACGCCGAGCGCGGGGTGGGACTTGCGTCCGTAGTCGTGGCACCAGCACCCGCACGCGAGCTCGGTGCACGCGAGGTGCTCGGTCGGGTCGCCGTACTCGCAGATGTCCGACCCGGTCCAGGAGGCGGGGCCCGTGCGAATCTTGTCGAGGCGGTGGCCGCAGTGCCGACACTCGACGACGGTGAACGCGCCGACGACGCGCTGCCGGTTTGCACCGATGGTGAGCAGTCCGCACTCCGGGCACCGCGAGGGCGCGGGCGTGACCTTCTCGCGCTCTTCGACCTCGAGCGTCCGGTACGCGTTCAGCGCTGCGTGGGCGAACTGGATCGCGTGGGCGGCGCCGGTGGGCGTGTTCACCCACATGAGGAGGGTGAGGTCGCCGCGGGTGGCGAGGTGTCGCTCGCATTCGTCGAGGGCGAGGAACGTGAGCGGCAGGTTCGAGTACCCCGACGCCGCGGACCCGCCGCCACCGGCTGCCGAGACCGCGCGGCCATCGGTCGCTTCGAGGAGCTGTCGGAATCGGTCCCACTGGGGGTAGGCGGTCTCGACGAGGTCCCAGCAGTGGCGGCAGAGGAAGCCGACGTCGGCGGCGAGGGGGAGACACCCGCGGCAGGTGCCGGGTCGGGTTTTCTCGGCCCAGCCGGGGTGGTCGGGGCAGGTGACGCGGTGCTCGCCGAGCGTGGTGCACACGCGGATGCCGGGGAGGTTGTCGTTCGTGGCGCAGACGATCGTCATGCGAAGTCCTCAGGGTGGTTGCAGTCCAGGTGGTCGTCGAGGGTCCAGCCGGGTGGCACCGTGTCGGTGCAGCTCGGGCAGGTGCGCGAGGTCTCGCAGCCGCACTGGCAATCGGTCTCCTCGTCGTCGGCGTCGAAGCCGAAGTGCGCGCACGAGGTGTGCTTCCCGGCGACGCACTCGGGGCAGACGATGCGTGCAGGCGGCGTCTCGGTCAGGGACATGAGCAGGCTCCGTTCAGGGCGATCTCGGTGAAGCAGTCAGGGCAGACGGGGCGCGGGGCGCGCTCGGCCTGCGGAGTGGGCGTGCAGCCGTCGTGCACGAGCTGGTCGTCGACGAACTCGACCTCGTCGCCCGGGGCGATCTGCTCGCCGCAGTCGGCAGCGCAGCGCCCGGCGTACCGTGCGGTGAACGTCATGTCGTGCTCCTCTCGGTGTGGGTGCGGTGCCCGTTCTCGCAGAGCACCCGCGACACGAACGACGTCGAGACGCCGACCTTCTCCGCGATCTGGGCGACCTTCCACCCCTGCTCTCTCAGGCTGATGACGTGTGCCACTCGGACGGCCTTCTGCTGCGTCCTGGCGGTCTGAGCAGCAGTCCCGACGCCGAGCGCGATTGCGCCGCCCTCGAGGAGCTGCGGGACGGTGATCCCGTTGCGGTCAGCGATCACTGCGAGGCGAGCCCACGCACGGTCCGCGAACTTCACTGAGACGGTCATCGCTGGGCCTCGATCTCGGCGCCGCCGGTGAGACGGATCGATTCCTGGCGGTCGTGTTCGCGCGCCTGCGCGAGCCGGTACGCCGCCTCGGGTGTCAGCTCCCGGCGTCTCGGCCAGTCAGCCGGGATGATGCCGCGCGCCTTCGCGGAGCGCACGTCGGCCTCTACGTCGGCGGTGCTGGTGCGGTCCCCGGCTTCGACGCGGTCGAGGACGTGCCCGACGGTCAGGTAGGTCGTGCGTGTCGCAGGGTCGCGGTGGTGGGCGATGATCGCGCGCTCGCACTCGGCGTACGTGTGCCCGTCGAGCGCGGCGGCCCAGGCGGTCGCGGTGACTTCCGTGACCTGGCGCCGGTCGAAACCAGCCGCCACGGTCAGAAGCTTCGCTGCGTCGGAGGTGTTCATGCGGTGAGTCCTTTCTGCTGGGCGGCCTCCTGGGCTGCCAGTCGGGCTACGACGGAGAGGTTCTCGTCGTCACGGGTGGGACGCGGCTGCTGACCAGCTCGCGGGGTGGTCATGGCCTGGCCGTCGCGACGCATCCAGAAGCGCCATGCCGCGACCCATTCCTTCTTGAGCGCGTTCTTCCCAGAGGCCGACCGCCAGTAGTCGACGAACTGCTTCGTCGAGTGGTTGATGTCGAGATGCGGGTACTCGGCGTGCATGTCAGCTCGCATATCGGCGGTGACGATGAACGGCTCGGGAATGCGGGTGGCGCGCTTGCGCGTCCCCCTCTCTACCTCGGTAGAGGTAGAGATAGGGGCCGGGTCGGGTCGGGTCGGGTCGGGGGGAGCGTTACGGTCCCCATCCGGAGACGTGTTTGTAACGCCGTTACCTTGCCGCTCTCGCCACGCGTTTACGCGCTTCTTGGTGGCGTCGCGCTTGGCTTCTACCTGCTCCTTCGAGGGCTGGTATTCGGCCCACGAATGGAAGACGAAGGTGTCGCCGTCGACTGTCCACAGGCCCGCGGCGACCAGTTCGTCGGCTGAGCGGCGGCGCGCGCTGAAGAATCGCAGCATCGACGACGGCACGCGACCGTCCGTCAGGTGCCCCGCCGACCACGATCCGGCGCGCAGCCAGAGCGCCGTCGCAGCGTCGCTGAGGGCCGCGGTCTTCGGGTGCGACCAGAAGTGGTCGTCGACCTTGAACCAGGCCATCAGCGGACGCTCCTGAGCGCGAGGATGGCCGCGTGCGGCGTCTGGTCCGCATACGCCTTCCATGTGAAGTATTCGTCGCCGTAGATCGTGTGCATCCGGTCCATTGCGTCGAGCGCGGTGATCTCCCGGCGAGTATTGCCCTCGAGCAGGAACCAGGCGCGCTCGGCGGCGTAGAACACCGGGACCGCGCTGACGTCCTTCACCCAGATCGGCACCTTGATCCCGTACGCCTTCGCAATCCGCGCGAGGCGGTCGTCCGATTCGATCTCCCCGTTCAGGATCGAGTCGAGCCAGAGGAGGTTCTCGGTGCGGTGCTTGTCGGGACGCCCGCCCATGCCGCCTTGGCGGTGCTGGGGGACGAGGCGGTCGGTGGTCGTCGCGGACCAGGCGCACACGAAGCCGTCGCGGTCGGCGAGCAGCTTGAGCTGAGCCTTCGGGACGGGGTTCGACATGGTGGCTCCTTCGTGGCAGGCGCAGGTGGTGGGGGCGGCGGCGGAGTGGCCGAGCGGGGTCCAGCAGCAGGAGCGGCTGCACCGGGTGTCGGTCACGCATGCCACCGGCAAAAGTCGCGCCGCCAGTCGCCTGGACGGTGGCTGTGCCGCCATCCCTGCTCGCGCATGGCGCGCCGACGCAGCTCGAGGTCGGTTTCTCTGGGCCGGGCGATGATGTGCTCGGTGCAGCCCGATCCGTCACAGCGAAGGATCGTCGTTGTCGTGGCGGTCATCCGAGCACCGCCAGAAGGAACTCCGCGACAGCGTGTCCGAGGTCGCGGGCGGCGGGCGGGGTGACGGCGTTCCCGGCCTGCTTGACCTTGTCCCGCTTCGAGCCGACGAGGTGGTAGTCGGCGGCGAAGCCCATGCCGAGCTGGATCTCGTGGGGCTCCAGCATGCGGAACCCGGCGTCGTCCACGTCGAGGCTGATCGGCGCGCCCGGTTCGATGAGCGACTGGTGCCCGGCGGTCGTGAGCGCGCGCAGCGGCTCGTGCACGGGTGTCGACATCTGGCCGCCGTCGCCGTGCGCGGTGTTGTTCCGCATGACGAGGGCGTGGTGGTTGCCCTCGGCGCTCACCGTGTCGATCGGGTGCGATGACGGCTTGGCGACGCCGTGGTTTCGAAGTGGGATGACCAGGCCATCAGCCTCGCGAGTGGTGAGCGCCGACATGGGCGATGTCAGCGGAGTCGCGTCCGAGCGCCAGGTGCCACCAGCCGGGACCAGCAGCCCGGTCTCGTTGCGCGTCGACTGCGTGCGCAGTGGGTCGGCGACGGACGCTGCACTCTTGCCCTCCCGGCCTTCGACCGGGACGAGGAGCGCCTGGCCCGCGCCGTCGGCGACGACCGTCGGCAACGCCTTGTCGAGTGTCTGCGTGCGGTCGCGCTCGCGGAACTGAGCGAGGAACGCGGGCGGGTGAGCGACGAACATCGACCCCGACGCGGTGAGCGCGCCGAGCGCTTCGGAGGCGGGCTTCGCCGGCACGGTGTTCCCCTCGCCTCGCACAATCAGCGGCGGGATGGCGAGACCGTGCTCGGCGGTGCCCATCTGCGCGGGCATGGGCGAGTCGAGATCGCTGACCCGGAGATAGCCCGAGCCGGTCGTGACGCCGTCGTAGGTGTTCCCCGCGGCCTTCGCGATGAGCGGCGCCCAGTGGCGTTCGATGCCACGACGGATCCGCTCCCGCGTCTTCTCGGCGAGAGGCTTCGCGCGGTCGCCGATGCGAGGTGCGGGAAGCGACCAGTCGATGATCGACTCGGCGGCCAGCCACCCTGGCTCGATCGGCGTCCAGCACGCGGGGCAGCGGTAGACGTACTGTGCGCGGTATCGGCCCCACGCCTCCTTCTTCTTGAACGCCTGGACGGCCTGCACCTCGCCGTGCTCGGGGCACAGCGCCATCGGGCGGGTCCACTTCCCCACGTCGGGACCGGGACGGTCCTCCGACACGAGGTCCTCGCGCCACATCACGACGTACATGCGGTCGCGGGACTGCGGCGCTGGGAGGCCGCCGATCTGCGCGTGCATGCTGTTCAGCCAGACGAGCTGCATCCGATAGCCGAGCGCGCGCATCGCCATCTGCCACGCGTCGAACTGGTCCCAGCGGTACGCATCGACGACGTTCTCCAGGATGATCGCCATGTACCGGTGGTGCTCGGCGAAGCGGGGAATGTCCCACATCGTCGCGCGCGAGCGATTCGCGGCCTCGTCCGGGAGCGGGCGGGTGCCGTCGAGCTCGAACAGCGCCTGATCCTGCTGACGCTGACGCTTCACGCCCTTCGCGATCGAGTGGTTCGTGCACTCCGGCGACCCCCAGAGCACGTGCGTCTTCGGGAAGAACGCGGGATTCACCTGCGAGATGTCGGCCTGCGAGTGGTCCGTGTCGGGGTGGTTGATCTGGTGCGACTCGATCGCGAGAGCCCAGTGGTTCGCCGCGATGACGACGCGGTACCCCGCCTCGACGAGACCTGACGATGATCCGCCAGCGCCGCAGAAGAGGTCGGTAACCGTGAGGCCGTTCCACGGGACGCGGGGACGTGCGTGGCCAGCGACGGCGATGTGCTGGTCGATGCTCATCTGCTCACACCCCCGGCGCCGTAGGCGGCTTCCAGCCCCTTCTTGATGGTCTGGTAGCCCGACAGCTTGCGACCGAGCGCCTCCTGCAACCGCTCGGCGTGGTGCAGCTTCGCCTTCGCCTCGTTCACCTCGCGCTCGAGCGGGAGGCATGCGATCTTCGCCTCGCTGCGGCGGTCCGAGTACATCTCGCGCTTCGAGGTGAGCTTCGCCTGCTCGAACGCCTTCGAGTACTCGGTCTCGGCGTCGTAGCGGGCCCGCTGGAGCTGATCGAGGATCTTCACGGACCGCTCGATGCGGTCGCCCAGCTCACGGATGATGTACTCCACCTCGAGGGGTGAGACCGGCTGATACTCGATGACCTCGCCGGTCGTTCCGTGGACGAGTTCAGTCACCGTTGCTCACCTCCCCAGCCGCCACCGCGGCGTCGAAGCGCGCGGCCTCGGCGGCTTCGTACTCCTCCTGCGTCGTTTCGGCGGGGGCCGACGAGGGCGCGGGCTGCGACGGAGGAGATTGGGGGGCCTCAACGTCAGCGGGCTGCGCGCCCTCGTCGGCGGTCTGGGGATCGTCGGGGACGACCTCGGCGTCCTCGGTGCGGGCATCCTCGCGAGCGAGGTAGCCGGCGCGTGCGAGGAATGCGGTCTTGAGCTTGTCGTTCTTCTCCGCCGCCGGGATACGGAGGCGGACAGCTTCGAGCTCCTCGCGCGTCGTCGCTGCGGCGAAGAGCGCAAGCCAGTCCTCAGACGGCTCGGCGGGAGCACCCTCGGCGATCAGCTCGCCGTCGGCCTCGAAGTCCTCGGGCGTGTAGAGGCCCGAGAGTTCCATCGGGTAGAGGCGTCGGAAGCCGTGCGACTCCACGCGGATGCCGAGCATGTGCGACGGGCGCTTGTCCCAGTTGCCCTTCATCCCGCCGAACTCCGCCCAGGTGACGGTCTGCTCGAGCGGGCGGCTGATGCCCTTCCGGTAGATGCGAATGCGCGCCGAGAACGGCTGCTTCGGGGGAACGGTGGTCCAGGGTCCGTCCTCGGTCGCCTGCCATTCGATCGGGTCCTGGCCGTCGTACTCGCCGGTGCGCTGTGCGACGAGGCGGATGCCGTCGATGCCGATGAGGACGGTCCACTTGCCGCCCATCTGCGCGGCGTAGATCTGCTTCGCCGTCGGGTCGAGACCGGTGCGTCGGCACGCGGCGATGAACGCGGCCATGATCCCCGTCGGCGCGTACATGCGCACGGTCTTCGGCTGTCCGGGGTTCTCCGGGTCCGGGCGCTGCTCGGTCCAGGTGAGACCGGCGAACTCCATCATCGCGGCGGTGTCGGCGTTCCAGGTGTTCGGCTGGACGGAGTTGGGGAGGACGAGTTCGTTCGGCATCAGAAGGGGTTCCTCTCTGCCGCGCGCGCGGCGCGGACGCTGGCGAGCACTTCGTGAGCGATGGGGACGATCAGCGCCGTCGCGGCGACGATGTCGGGGTGATCGCGGGGGTAGACGAGCGCCTGAGGGTCGCGGCGCAGACGCCAGCCGCCGTCTTCGCTGGGGCCGGTGACGAGCTCGCCCCACACGAAGCGGCACTCGGCAGCCTCCGGGATGCAGAAGAGCTGCCAGGCGATCTGTCGGATCTCGCGGGGCTCCGGGCCGGTGACGATCTTGTTGTGCTTCGCCTTCGTCTCGACGATGACGAACGGGTCGCCGGGGACCGTGCCGTCGACCGTCGCGCCGAAGCCGCGTTCCTCCGGGTGATGGATGAACAGGCTGTTCGGCTCGGCGCCCGTCCAGGCGAGCAGCATCGGCTCCCACCGCACGCCCGAGTCGGTCGCGGCGTTGCCGCGAAACTCGCGCGGGGCAATGATCTGCCGCACGTACGTCTCGACCGAGCTGGCCTTGGCGAAGCTCGACGCGGCGTAAGACCCGATCGTCTTCTCATGGACGTTCGCCCACGAGTCGCGATCGGAGGTGTCGCCGAGGGTCCGGTCGAGCAGGGCAAGGGCGGTCATGTCAGCGTCCCGACCGTGAGCACCCGGATGAGGAACTCGGTCGATCGCTCGAACACGATCTGTGCGCCGCGGTCGGTACGGATGGTGAAGTGGACGGTCCGGAAGGCTTCGCGCACCTCCCGGTCGACCACCACGCCCTCGACCTCGGCGACGACGACGCGGTCGCCGGGGCGCAGCCACCGCGCGGGCAGGTAGCCCTGATTGATGCCGGCGAGAATTCGCCAGTCGATGACGTCGGCGAACGCGGCGAGGTTCTCGAGCACGTACTGCGCGCCGTCCCAGAAGCCCTTCCGGTGGCCGTCGCGGAACAGCTTTGTACCGACGCGGGCGGCCATCGGGTCCGCGCGCTCGGACTCTCGGCGAGCCTGCGCGAGGCCGTGCTTCTCCTTGATGGGTCCCATGTCGAGAGTCATGCCGCACCGCCCAGGGCGCCATCGACGATCGTGAAGCCGATCTGGCGGGACTCGTCGCGGTCGCGCTCGATGAGCGCCGTGTACCCGCGGCGGGCGGCGATGTCGCGGATGCCCTCGAGGGATTCCGCGTCGAGGAGGTCGCCGTCCTTCACGATGACCAGCCGCAGCTCCGGGTCGCCCGCGGTGGCGATCGCGAACGCGATGCGACGGCGCATGGCGCTATTCACCTGAGCGAACGGAATGCCCTCGAACGTCACGCCCGACTCATCGACCGACAGTCCATCGACCGGGAACGACGCCGAGGCGAGGCCCGCGGCCTTCTTCGCCTCGACGGCGTCGATGTCCGCCTGCGCGGTCTCGCGCGCCGTGCGGGCCGCGGCGAGTTCGGCGGCGACGCGGGACCGCTCCTGAGCGGCGCGCACCTGCCGGTTGAGGGCGTCGACCGAGCCGAGCTCCTCGATGAGCGGGTCTTCCTCGATGAGGCGCTGCGCGGCGCGGGGCGCGATGTCCTGCACCCGCGCGCGCAGCTCGGCGATACGCGCCTCGGCCCTCGCGATTTCCTGCTCGGCGGCGAGCTGATCGGCCCGGGTCTGCTGAACGTCGCGATTGTGCGCACGGGCCTCCTCGAGCTTCGCAGCCACCTCGGCGCTGGACACCTCCTCGGCAGGCGTGCCGGGGGCCGGCGTCGGGATGGACGCCAGCGCACCCTCGAGACGCTTCACGTCCCGACCGGCTTCGAGGCGACGCCCCTCGGCGCCCTGCTTCTCCCGGGCGACCTCGTCGATGTCGAACGGCAGGTCGACCTTGGCGAGGAGCGCGTCTCGCTGCTTCTTCTCGTCGAGGTTGAGGAACGCGACCGGGTCGAAGATCAGACCGCCGGTGAGCTTCGCGACGACCTCAGCGGGCTTGCCGTACTTTGCGCCGTCGAGGGCGAACACCTCGAGGCGGCCAGCGTCGTTCTTCTTCCAGGTGCGGACGACGCGGATGTCGAGGTCGGTGTCGACGAACTCGGCGCGCGCTTCCTGGTGGCCGTCGCGGATGGGCATGGGGGTAAGGCGGGTGCCCTTCGGGTCGAACAGCTCCACGAACGCGTCGATGAAGCTCGACTTGCCCGCGCCATTCCCGCCGGCGATGACGACGAGCGAGCCCTCGGGGGACAGGGTGATCTCGCGGACGCCCTTGAAGTTCTCCACGGAGAAGGTCTGAGTCATGGTCGGTTCTGCTTTCGGTTGTTGGTCGCCCACACGGTGACGGCGGCGGCGAAGAAGATGAGGGTGAAGGAGAGGACTGCGGCGCCGTCGATGCGGCCCCGGGTGATGGCGACGATCGCGAGGAGGATCCCGGCGATCAGGAGGGCGGCGACGAGCTGGCCGAGGGCGTTCATTCGCGCCACCAGTTCGGGTCGTCGCGGAGGTCGGGGCCGAAGCGGAGGGGGCGTCCGCACCAGGAGCAGAGGCCGTCCACGTCGGGGACCTGGTCGGGTCCGCAGGTCGGGCACTCGCCCGCCTCGACCTCGGCGGCCTCATCGGCGTCGGTGTCCTGCTCGGGCTCGGGCCAGACGGTCACCACGGGATCACCCCGGCGGCGGCGAGCATTCCGAGTGCGACGAGCCCGGCGACCTCGGCGGCGCGCTTCCATCCGGTGCGCGCGGCGGCCAGCTCGGACAGTTCGACGGCGCGCGCGGCGGAGCGGGCGGTGCGGGCGGCGAGGTCGTTCACGCGTCACGCTCCGCGAGTTCTGCCGTCGCCTCGGGGTCGCGGCGCAGCGGGCGGGCATGGTCGATGACGGCGTACGCAGACACGCGGAGCCCGTCGAACTGACCGGACGTGGAGACGTACGTGGCGTCGTCTTGAGTGGCCTCGCGCACAGCGTCGTCGAAGACGACCGCGAGGGCCTCAATATCCCGCCGGTCGGCGAGACCGATGGTGAGGTGCTGGGGGACCGAGGGGAGGCGGACAGCATCAGCGATCCACGGCTTCGTCTCGATGAGGTCTGCGAGCGCGCGGAGCCCGGACACGATGTCCGCTCCGGTGTAGCGCCGCGGTGCGGCTGCTACGGTGGCGGTGGTGGGCATCTGTAGTGCCCTCCTTTCTTCGATTCGCCTCCGGTTGCCGCCGGGGGCGTTTCTCTTTGGTGGGTGTCAGGCGGTCCGCTTAAGCGGTGTGACGTTCGCGGCGCCGGACTGCTCGCGCATCCACGCCTCGAGTTCGCTGCGGTAGCAGCGCAGGCGCCCGCGGAGCGGCCACAGGCGCGGTCCCTCGTCCTTCGAGCGCATGTTGTAATGCGTCTGCAAGGCGAGTCCGGTGATCGCAGCGACCTGTTGAATCGTGAGGATTTCGTCGGCCTGTTCCTCGCGGGTCACGACGCGACCTTGTTGGTCAGCTCGCCGGTCTCTTGCAGGTGACGGGCGAGCGCAGATGAGACGTTCGCGACGTATCCGACGGTCGGCGTGAGCTTGCCGTTCTCGACCTTCGACAGGTAGGCGGCAGCGGTGTCAGCCAACGCTGCCGCCTGGTCGAGAGTGAGCCCGGCGATCCGTCGGAGCGTGCGAAGCGCTTCACCTGCGGAGCGGTTCGGTTCGTTCATGTCCAGAAGTAAAACACGTTCTGGACACAATGCAAGCGGTTTTGACTACTGGTTCTGGACACCGTGTCAAGAACAGCCGTGCTTGTGCCGCGGTTTCTGGGCGTGATACGTTCACACCCATGTCAAGAAACTCGTCCGTAAAATTGACTGCGCAAGAGCGACTCGCCTTGGCGCGACAGGTCAAAGAGCTACGGCAACGGGCGGGTCTGAAGCAGGAAGACCTCGCAGAGAACGCGGGGGTCTCGCGTCAGACGCTCAGTGACATCGAGAACGCGAACACGAACGCCCCGCAGATGAAGACCCTCATCCGCATCTACGACGCGCTCGGCATCGACATCGCGCCCCCAGAGTTCGAGGAGCAGACGCAGCAGTGGCTCGGCATGCTCGGCGCGCTCATCGAGGCCGTCCCCTCCGAGCGTCGGCCCGACGCCATCGACAAGGTCGTGGTGCTGCTCAGCAGCGAGATCGCCCAGCGCTCGAACGTCACGGCCTTCCCGAAACGCAATGTCGGAACCCCTCGTCACACTGAACTGGAAACGGTGAAGCTCGATACAGCAAAACTTGCTGCCACTCGGGACAACACGCCGGTAGATCCGGAACGCGAGAACAAGTAGGGGTGCAATGACATTCGCGCAGAACGAATGGCTCGGGGAGGACTACCTCGATGGAGCAGGGACGACGGCATACATGTTCGGCGTGAGTCACTTCGTCGATGGGCCGTGCGCCCGGGACTACGACCCGTGGGAGCACGCAGAGATGCTCGACCTTCCCGTCGTGTTCCGAGACGACCTCCCCGAGGACGACATGGTCGCGTGCTACTCGCACGAGCACCAGGCGATCTTCGTGCGCCCGGGACTGCTCGAGTCCGTCGAGCGGTGCGCCATCACCCACGAGATCGTGCACTTCGAGAACGGCGATGAGGGCACCGATGACCTGCAGGAGGAGCGCGCGGACCAGATCGCTGCACGCCGGCTCATCCGCCCCAGCCGCATTGAGATGCTGAGCGAGAGCGACCCCGGCATGGTCGCCCTCGAGCTGCGAGTGACCGAGAAGATCATGCGCGTCTACATGCGGATGCTCCGACAAGGCCGGATCAGACCGCGTGGCTAGGCCGCCTATGCCCGTCGGCACCTGGGGGAACATCAACCGGGTGCAGCTCGGCCCCGGCCAGTGGGTCGCCCGGGCGCGCTTCCGCGATTACGACGGCATGACGCGCCTCGTCGAACGCGGGGGCGCGTCGGGGCAGAAGGCCGAGAACGCGCTCAAGGAGGCGCTGCGCGATCGCGCGCGGCTCCCCGCCGAAGACCTCACGCCCGAGACTCGTCTCAGCCGGGTCGCCGAGGAATGGACGAAGGAGCTCGACCGCCGCGATGTCAGCGACGGCACGAAGGATCTGTACAAGCGGAACCTGAAGCACATCGCCCGTGGCATGGGCGGGTTGCAGATGCGCGAGGTGACCGTGCCCGCCGTCGACCGCTTCCTCGAAGCGCTCATGGTGAACAGCGGGCCCGAGACCGCGCGGCTGTGCCGAGTCGTCCTGCGCGGCATCTGCGGCCTCGCCGTGCGCAAGGGAGCGATGCCCCTCAACCCCGTCCGCGACGCCGTCGCCATCCCGCGCAAGGCCACCGAGGCGCAGACGCTCGACGTCGCCGAGGTCGTGCGCGCGCGGGCGCAGCTCGCCAAATGGGACGCGCGCCTCACGAACGGGGGAGCGCTGCGCCGAACCGACATTGCCGACCCCGTCGACATGATCCTCGGCACCGGCCTCCGGACGGGGGAGGTGTTCGCGCTCCGCTGGGACGAGGACGTGCACCTCGTCGACATCCCGTACATCGAGGTCACCGGCACGGTGAAAGAGATCAAGGGGAAGGGGCTCTACCGCCAGAACTACGCGAAGACCGACATGTCGCATCGCCGGCTGATCCTGCCGCCGTTCGTCGTCGAGGCTCTTCGTCAGCGCTCACGTGACAGCGAGTACGTCTTCGCGTCGGTGACCGGCACGCTCCGCAGCCCGAACAACTTCCGGACGCAGTGGCGGAAGTTCCGTGAGGCGCACGGCTACGAGGCGTGGGTAACGCCGAAGACGTTCCGCAAGGCGGTGGCGACCCTCGTCGCGACCCGGGCCGACGACGAGACTGCGGCGGGCCAGCTCGGGCACGAGTCGCCGAAGATCACGAAGCGGCACTACATCCGGCGCTTGCACGAGGGTCCGGACGTGCGCGCCATCCTGGAGCTGTTCGCGTCCTAGATCCATCGCTTACCCATCGTTTTCGTGGGGAAGCCGAGGTAAATCGAGGGAAGAGGCGGGAGGGCAGGTCCGCCAGAAACGCCAGGTCAGAGGAAGGTCTGGTAACGCAGAGTAAGGGAAGTCGCCCAAACGGGGGTTGCAGGTTCAAGTCCTGTAGCCGGCACCCCGTCCATCCCCTGCGCGGGATCGCTCAGATGACGTCGAAGGGCGTGTCGTCGTCGTCGTAGTTCATCGACGGCGGCGCCCAGGCGGCCTGTTGCGCATCCGCCGTGTCCTCCTGCAGATGAACCGTCACGACGGAGATGGTGACCGAGGTGGCGGGGGTGACGAGAATGCTCAGCTTGCTGCCGTCATCGGTGGTCACCGTCAGGAAGCCTCCACCGGCGTGGACGGCGGCGAGGACCTGACGGCGCAGGTCGTCCGCGTGCTCGAGGGGCGCGAGCGCGTGCGAGACGCCGTCGACGGCGATCCGCAATCGTTCGATGCTCTGTCCCATGACACGCACGGTAGGCGCGTTCCATCGATGCCGGACGGGGGTTGCCGGAACGGGGGAGCGCGAGGCACACTGCGGGGCGTCAACCCCCGACGGAGTTTCGTCATAACGAACGCCGGAAACGTAAGCTCGGCCCGTGACCGACGCCGACATCGAAGACTCCCCGCCGCGGCGCTCGCGCGAGCAACTGCAGGTTTGGGTGGACGAGTTCGAAGAGAACGAGCACTGCATCGCGGGCAGCATCTCGGTGGCGCCCCAGGAGGACGACGGGGGAGAGGACACCGGGCTGGTGATCCTGCGCCTTCGGTACGCATCGTCCTCGGTCTACATGAAGCCGCGCGGCTGGGACGACCCGCTGTGGGAGATGACGATCACTCCGCAGCCCCGGGAACTCGGGTTGTCCGTGCACGAGATCGCCAGTCTCGCCGCCGAACTCGTCGTGGCGAGCAACCTCTGCACGTTTCTCCAGTGGAAGTCGCTCGAGTGGGACCGCGAGAGCGGCCAGCGAGGATCCTCCGCAGGCGCGGCGCCCTCGAGCCCCCGCTGACGTCCTCGCGGACTCAGCCTCCGTGCGCGGCGGTCCACTCGCGGAACGGCGAGGTCGAATCGTCGACCGGGATCTGCTCCGAGGGCAGGGCGCGTTCCTCCACCGGTTTGGCGTACTCGTCGTAGAAGGTGGCCAGGCTCATGAGTCTGTTGCCGTCTTCGTAGTGCTCGCCTTCTTCTTCTCGCGTCACGGCGTACACGAGACGATAGGGTTGCGCGTAGTACACGGCGCCGAGGCACATGGGGCACGGGTAGGCGGTGACGAACATGTCATAGCCCGTCAGGTCGGAGATGCCCTTCTCCGCCGCGGCGCGGATGGCGCGGATCTCGGCGTGCGCCGTCGGATCGCCCTCCTGCGAGACGTGGTTGACCGCCTCGACGATGATCTCGCCGTCTTTCACGATGAGGCAGGCGAAGGGCTTTCCCCCGTCCCGGACGTTCTCCTTGGCGCGGGAGATGGTCAGGGCGGAGAGCTCGGCGTCGTTCATGGCCTCACCGTAGGCGTTCAGCTCGACGCGGATCGGCCCTTGCCCTTCCCACGGTCGGCGTGCCAGGCGTTCACGACAGGGCCCGCGCCAGAGCGACGAGGAACACGGCCGCCGCGACGATCATGGCCAGGCCCGCCGGGAGAGCGCCGGCGATGGCGAGGGCGCGAAGGGGCCCCCTGCGGCGGCTTCCGTCCAGGGCGAACAGGAGGGTGCAGACCGAGACCACCAGGACGAGAAGATCGCCGATCAGCCCGGGCGGTGCCCAGACCGAGGTCGCCATCGCGACGACCCCCGCGCCCAGCGCGGCGAGGTGCCACGCGTGGTTGCGTGAGGGACGGGAGTCCTCGGGCACGACTCAGCGCATCCGCACGCGCAGCCACCGCACACCGTGAGGCGCGAGGGTGATTCCGGCACCCAGCCACACGGGCTGCGACGACACCAGGTCGAGCGCCTCCGGGACCAGTCCCGACAGGGTCAGGGCGTCGACCTCGACCGCCGAGTCGGCGACGTTCGCCAGCACCAGGACCGAGAATTCGCGACCCGGGCGGAGGAAGGAGACGACGGATGCCACGTTCGCACCGAACGAGATCAGTTCGTTGCCCGCGAATTCCGGCGTCGATTGGCGGACCTCGGTGAGGCGCGAGAGCCGAGAAAAGACGCGACCGGCCGGGGTGCCGGCATCCGTTCGATCCTCGTAGTTCCTCCCGGGGCGGAAGGGGCGGTTGACCCACCGGCTGTCGTCGGCCTCGTCCGCTCGTTCGGTGTAGGTGTAGTCGTTCAGCTGGGCGACCTCGTCACCGAGGTAGAGCAGGGGGATGCCCCCTGTCGAGAGCGCGAGGGCGTGGGCGAGCACGACCCGGTCTTCGCCCCCGGCGTCTCCCGCTTCGACCCCGGCCAGCGAGGCGGTGGTTCCCGTGACGCGAGCGTCTCCCGTGCGCGGGTTCTCTTGGAACGGCACGCCGCGCGCGAACGAACCCTCCGCCCGGCCGACGTAGAAGTCGTTGAGGAAGCGGCGGTGCGGGGACGCGTCGATGCCCAGCTCGGCGGCATCCTCGTCGGCGAAGGTCCACCCGATGTCGTCGTGGCTGCGCACGTAGTTGACCCACGCGGTGCCGGCGGGGAGGGCGTGGCGGCGCTCGAGCGCCTGCTGCAGCAGCCGGCCGTCGCGGGTGGCGAGAGCCTCCCAGGTGAGGGCCATCTGCAGAGGGTTGTACGAGATCTGACACTCGTCCGGCGAGATGTACGAGATCACCTCGTCGGGGTGCACGATGGCCTCCGACTTGAACAGCAGGCCCGGGGCCGCCATGCGCAGGACCGCGTTGAAAGCCTGCAGCAGCAGGTGCGCCTCGGGGAGGGACTCGCAGGTGGTGCCGAGCTGTTTCCAGATGAA
Source organism: Microbacterium sp. 16-032 (assembly GCF_041079455.1). Taxonomy (NCBI): domain Bacteria; kingdom Bacillati; phylum Actinomycetota; class Actinomycetes; order Micrococcales; family Microbacteriaceae; genus Microbacterium; species Microbacterium sp. 16-032. Next base: position 288,282 of record NZ_JBFYGQ010000004.1, read on the forward strand.
GGCCACGGCATCCATGCGGAGGATCTCGACGCCCTGGTTGGCGAGGAAGAGCATTTCGCCCGCCATCGCCTCGAAGACAGCGGGGTTGGCGTAGTTGAGGTCCCACTGGAAGTGGTAGAACGTCGCCCAGATCCAGCGGCCGTCGTCGAGCTGGACGAAGGAACCCGGGTGATCGTCGGGGAAGATCTCGCGCGTGGTCCGCTCGTAGGCGTCGGGCATCTCGCGGTCGGGGAAGATCAGGTAGAAGTCCTCGTACCCCGCCTCGCCCGCGAGGGCCTTCTGCGCCCACTCGTGCTCGTTGCTCGTGTGGTTGAAGATGAAGTCGACCACGAGCGAGATCCCCGCCCGGCGCAGCTCGGTCGCGAGGGCGGCCAGCTCGTCCATCGTTCCCAGCGCGGGGTTCACCCGCCGATAGCTGGACACCGCGTAGCCCCCGTCGCTGTTGCCCTCGGGGCTTTCGAACAGCGGCATGAGGTGCAGGTAGGTGAGACCCAGTTCGCGGAAGTACGGGATCGATTCCCGGATGCCGTGGAGTCCGCCCGCGTACCGGTTGACGTAGCAGACGCCCCCGAGCATGCCCTCGCTCTCGAACCAGCCGGGTGCGCTCTCGCGTTCGCGGTCGAGGGCCTTCAGCGTTCGGGGACGCGCCAGCCACGACGTGCGTGCGAGATCGACGACGGATGCCAGACGCTCGAGGCCGTCGGGACGCTCGCCGTACAGCCGCGTGAACAGATCGTGCAGGCGCGGAAGGTGCTGCTCGGCATGTGCGAGGAACTCGCGGTCGGTGTCGACCGCGCGGAGGTCGTCGATCAGGCGCGAGACGTCGTCGGAGCCGGGGTGGAGCTGGGTCACGGATCACAGCCTGACGCATCCGGGGGTCAGCGGTCGACAGCGACGTGCCGCCGCCGGCCCGGAGGCGAGGGCAGGGTGGCCCGACCCCGCGTCGTACGATCGACGGTGGCTCCCGCGCGGGGGCGCGAGGGGAGAGCCGTGGCGGAGCGGGGAACGGTCGGCGTGGCCGTCGGGGGAGCGGTGCTCATCGGCGCCCTCACCGCGCTGCAGGCGCGTATCAACGGCACCCTCGGGGCGGAGATCGGCGACGGCTTCGTCGCGGCCGCGGTGTCGTTCAGCTCCGGACTCGTGATCCTCGTCGTACTGTCCGCCCTGATTCCCGGGGGCCGACGCGGGTTCGGTCGCCTGGTCGCCGGCATCCGGACCCGAACCATCCCGCCCTGGATGCTGCTCGGGGGTCTGGTCGGGGCGTTCACCGTCGCGAGCCAGGGGCTGACGGTCGCGACGATCGGCGTGGCACTCTTCACGGTCGGTTTCGTCGCGGGTCAGACCACCGGGGGAATGGTGCTCGACCGCATCGGCTACGGGCCCGCCGGGGTCGTGCCGGTGACGGTCCGTCGTCTGGTCGGCGCTCTGCTCGCCATCGCCGGAGTCGTCGTGTGCCTGTCGGGCGACGCGCTCGGCGGGGTTCCGCTATGGATGCTGGTCGTCCCCGCGATCGCGGGCGCGGGTGTGGCCTGGCAGCAGGGCACCAACGGGCGCCTGCGCGTGCGCGTCGAGAGCCCGCTCACCGCGACGCTGGTGAACTTCATCGGCGGGACGGTGGTCCTCGTGATCGCCGCGGGTGTGCACGTCGGCCTCGTGGGGGCTCCGCGCACCATCCCGACCGAGCCGTGGCTCTACCTCGGCGGGGCGGTGGGCGTGATCTACATCTTCTTGTCGTCCGTCGTCGTACGCCGGACGGGGGTGTTGCTCCTCGGCCTCGGGTCGGTGGTCGGTCTTCTCACGACCTCGGTGCTACTCGACGCGCTCTGGCCGGCCCCGGCCGCCCCCTCCACTCCGGTGGCCCTGCTCGCCGCAGCCGTGGCCATCGCCGGGGTGGCCGTCGCCGCCGTGCCGTGGAGGCGCCGCCGCCGCTGACCGCGAAACGACGACGCCGCCGGGGACGGCTGTCCCACGGCGGCGTCGATCGGAGGAAGGTCAGAGACGCGTCTCGTCGACCGTGCGCTTCTTCGAGCCTCCGGGCATGCGCGACAGGTGCTTCGCGGCATCCACGGTCTTTCGTCGAGTGGCGCGGGTCCGCGGGGGCTTCCCGCCGACGTACAGCCAGCCGAGCAGGACCTCGCCTTTAGCGAGCCCGTGGGCCTTCGCGAGCACCTTGCTGCGGGTGTTGTCGTCGGTGCGCCAGAACACGCCGAAGCCCGCCTCGTCGAGCACGAGGCTGAGCATGTGGGCGACCCCGGATGCCACGGCCTCCTGCTCCCACGCGGGGATCTTCTTCGAGCTGAGGTCGGCGACGACCGCGATGATCAGCGGAGCGCGGCGGGGCTTCGACGAGTGCCCCTTCTTGCCGTCGGCCTTGTTCAGAGCCCGCGCGAGCACGTCGCGATCGGCGCCGCGGATCTCGATGAGCCGCCACGGACGCAGGCTCTTGTGATCGGCGACGCGACCGGCCGCGGCGACGAACGTCTCGAGCTCGGGGCCGGTGGGGGCGAGGTCGGTGACCTTCGACCACGACCGGCGGTCGCGCATCGCCTCGAGCGCGCTCATGCCTCGTCGACGGGGGAGTCGGCGGGGGTGAAGTTCAGCGACAGCGAGTTCATGCAGTAGCGGTCGCCGGTGGGCGTGCCGAATCCGTCGGGGAAGACGTGACCCAGGTGCGACCCGCAGTTCGCGCAGCGGACCTCGGTGCGCTGCATACCGTGGCTGTTGTCCTCGAGCAGCTCGACGGCCTCGGGACGGACCGACTCGTAGAAGCTCGGCCACCCGCAGTGCGAGTCGAACTTGGTGCCGCTCTGGAACAGCTCGTTCCCGCAGGCGGCGCAGGTGTAGAAGCCGGCACGGCTCTCATCGAGCAGCTCACCGGTCCAGGCGCGCTCGGTTCCCGCCTGGCGGAGCACCGCGTACTGCTCGGGGCTGAGCTCGGCGCGCCACTGGTCGTCGGACTTGTCGACGGCGTAGGTCATGTTCACTCTCCTTCTTCGCTTCCATTCTCTCGTGCCCGAAGACGGTCAGGTCGTGACGGCATAATCTCCCGGGTGACTCAGGATGCCGTGACCGCCGTCGTCGACCGCTACCGGCGGTTCGCGCGAGACGAAGCCCCCGGCCGTTCGGCGGTGTACGAGGCGTGGGCCCGCCGCGTCACGGACGACGCCGCGGTGGCCGCGGCGCTCGCGCGCATCCCCGAGACACGGCGGCAGCCTCCCCTCGTGTTCGCGGTCATGCGCTTGCTCGGAGCGCCGCTCGACGACGTCGACGCGTGGAGCTCGTGGGTCCTCGACCACGCCGACGCGATCGTCGCCGAGTGCGGGCGCCGGAGCGTTCAGACCAACGAGCCTCTGCGCTGCGCCGCCCTGCTGCCGGCGCTTTCGCTGATCGAGGGGCCGATCGCCCTGCTCGAGGTGGGAGCGAGCGCGGGGCTGTGCCTCTTTCCGGACCGGTACTCGTACCGGTATCGCCGCGGCGGCGAGCTCGTCACGCTCGATCCCGCCGACGGGCCGAGCTCCGTCGTGCTCGATAGCGACCTCGAGGGACACCCCGACCTGCGCATGCCCGAGATCGTCTGGCGGGCCGGGATCGACCTGAGCCCCCTCGACGCTCGAAGCGAGCAGGACCGCTCGTGGCTCACGGGTCTCGTGTGGCCGGGCGAACAGGGGCGCCTCGAGCGCATCGAGCGAGCCCTCGACATCGCCGCGGCCGCTCCGCCCGTCCTCGTCGCCGGTGATGGGGCCGGGGCGCTTCCCGCGCTCGCCGCGACCGCTCCGGCCGGGGCGACGCTCGTCGTGACGACCCCCGGAGTGCTCGCGCACGTCCCCCGCGTCCATCGCGCCGCGGTGATCGACGCCGCGCGGACGGCGGGCAGGTGGATCACCCTCGACGCGCCCGGGCTGCACGACGGGTGGACGAGACGTCCGGAGCCCGCGCGCGGCGGGTTCGCCCTCGCCCTCGACGGCGAGGTGCTCGCGGAGGTCGATCCGCTCGGGGCGTGGGTGGCGTGGCATCCGGAATCGCGGGCGGCGGCGCAGTAGCGTGACGGCGTGACCCTGTCGGACCGTGACCTCGCCTTCCTCGCTTTCGAGGGGGAGTGGCGCCGCCACGCGGGTGCCAAAGAAGAAGCCATCCGCGCGGAGTTCGCACTGACGCCCGCCCGGTACTACCAGCTGCTCGGTCGGCTGATCGACACCCCCGAGGCCCTCGCGCACGACCCCATGCTCGTGCGTCGACTGCGCCGTCGGCGCGACGACGCGGCTGCCCAGCACCGGGCGCGCCTGGGGCGGACGGCGGAACGCTGACGAGTTCGCTCGGACGCGACCGATAGCATCGTCCAATGGCCAGATCGACCTTCCCTCGGGATCGCTTCGACGACCTCCCGGCCGACTCCGGTCGCGTCGGCGCTCACCGGGCCGAGAACCCGCGTCTGCGCGGGTGGATCGTCTTCCTGTGGGCGGCCATCGCCACCCTGGTGCTGATCATCGCCGGCATCTTCGCGACGCTCGTGGTCTCGGGCCGTATCTCGCTGGGCCCCGCCGACGCTCCCACCCCGATCGCCTCGGCGGAGCCGACGACCCCGGCCGTGGTCGACACGTCGTACTCGGTGGTGGTGCTCAACGGCACGCCCGACAGCGGTCTCGCCGCCTCCGTCCGCGACCAGATCGTGGCGGCGGGGTGGAGCGGCGACACCGTCGAGACCGGCAACTCCGACAGCACCGACTTCGCCGACACGACCATCTACTACCGTCTCGACAGCGATGAGGCGGCGGCCGAGGGGCTGGCGCAGACGATCGGTGGCGCGCAGGTCGCGCAGAGCGACTTCCTGCAGCCCACCGATGACCCGAACACCCCCGACGACGAGAGCAACGTCAAGCGTCTGATCGTCGTGATCGGCCTCGACCGGGCATCCGGTCAGCCGTCCGCCTCGCCCTCATCCTGACAGCTCGCGGGCCGCGTGTTTCCGCGGAGTAACAACTTGGATGCACGCGCGTCAACAATGCTCCCGAACCCCGATTCGGTGGCACCCCCCGTGCTTACGATGACCTCGTCGTTCAGCAACAGGAGATTCGCATGACGCAGGGCACTGTCAAATGGTTCAACGCCGAGAAGGGCTTCGGCTTCATCACGGTCGATGACGGGCAGGACGTTTTCGTCCACTACTCGAGCATCGAGATGTCGGGCTTCCGCGTCCTCGAGGAGGGGCAGGCCGTCGAATTCACCGTCGGCACCGGTCAGAAGGGCCCCCAGGCGGAGTCCGTGCGACTGGCCTGAGCGCTGATCAGAACGCCGCGGCATCCGAGTTCCGGATGCCGCGGCGTTCGGTGTTTCCGGGACGGTGCGCGGCTTGCACTCCCCAGGGGCGAGTGCCAGAATGAGTTAGCACTCGCTTTCGTCGAGTGCCAAAATCTGCAAGTCACCCGTCCGGGAGGGACGACACACTTATGGCAAAGATCATCGCTTTCGACGAAGAGGCCCGGCGCGGTCTCGAGCGCGGCCTCAACACTCTCGCCGACGCCGTCAAGGTGACCCTGGGCCCCCGCGGTCGCAACGTCGTGCTCGAGAAGAAGTGGGGCGCCCCCACGATCACGAACGACGGTGTCTCGATCGCCAAGGAGATCGAGCTCGACGACCCCTACGAGAAGATCGGCGCAGAGCTGGTCAAGGAGGTCGCCAAGAAGACCGACGATGTCGCGGGTGACGGCACCACCACCGCCACCGTTCTCGCCCAGGCGCTCGTGCGCGAGGGCCTGCGCAACGTCGCCGCCGGCGCCGACCCCATCTCGCTCAAGAAGGGCATCGAGAAGGCCGTCAAGGCCGTCACCGACGAGCTGCTCGCCTCCGCCAAGGAGGTCGAGTCCAAGGAGCAGATCGCCGCCACCGCGTCGATCTCCGCCGCAGACCCCGCGATCGGCGAGCTCATCGCCGAGGCCATCGACAAGGTGGGCAAGGAAGGCGTCGTCACCGTCGAAGAGAGCAACACCTTCGGCACCGAGCTCGAGCTCACCGAGGGCATGCGCTTCGACAAGGGGTACATCAACCCCTACTTCGTCACCGACCCCGAGCGTCAGGAAGCGGTCTTCGAAGACCCGTACATCCTGATCGCCAACCAGAAGATCTCCAACATCAAGGACCTTCTGCCGATCGTCGACAAGGTGATCCAGGAGGGCAAGGAGCTCCTCATCATCGCCGAGGACGTCGAGGGCGAAGCCCTCGCGACGCTCGTGCTCAACAAGATCCGCGGCATCTTCAAGTCGGTCGCCGTCAAGGCTCCCGGCTTCGGCGACCGCCGCAAGGCTCAGCTGCAGGACATCGCGATCCTCACCGGTGGCCAGGTCATCACCGAAGAGGTGGGCCTCAAGCTCGAGAACGCGACCGTCGACCTGCTCGGCCGTGCCCGCAAGGTCATCATCACCAAGGACGAGACCACGATCGTCGAGGGTGCCGGTGAGTCGGAGCTGATCGAGGGTCGCGTGACCCAGATCCGCCGCGAGATCGAGAACACCGACAGCGACTACGACCGCGAGAAGCTCCAGGAGCGCCTCGCGAAGCTCGCCGGTGGCGTCGCCGTCATCAAGGCCGGAGCCGCGACCGAGGTCGAGCTCAAGGAGCGCAAGCACCGCATCGAAGACGCCGTGCGCAACGCCAAGGCCGCTGTGGAAGAGGGTGTCGTCGCCGGTGGTGGCGTCGCGCTCATCCAGGCCGGCAAGAACGCTCTCGCCAACCTCGAGCTCACGGGTGACGAGGCCACGGGCGCGAACATCGTGCGCGTCGCCATCGAGGCCCCGCTCAAGCAGATCGCGCTCAACGCCGGTCTCGAGCCCGGTGTTGTTGCGAACAAGGTCGCCGAGCTCCCCGTGGGCCACGGCCTCAACGCCGCGACCGGCGAGTACGGCGACCTGTTCGCACAGGGCATCATCGACCCGGCCAAGGTCACCCGCTCCGCGCTGCAGAACGCCGCGTCGATCGCCGGCCTCTTCCTCACCACCGAGGTCGTCGTCGCCGACAAGCCCGAGAAGGCCGCCGCTCCCGCGGGCGACCCGACGGGTGGCATGGACTTCTGATCCACGCTGACGCCTGAGAACGCCCCCTTCCTCCGGGAGGGGGCGTTCTTCGTTTCGGGGCAGGGGCGGGGTGACACCGGAGGGAGGGTGTAATTTCTCACATCTTTGACGCGGGCCATGGACTCGGGGACTACCATCACCCGAGTGACAGACCTCTTCTCCTCTCGTGAAGCCGAGGCGGCCATCGCTCGGATCGAGCCATCGCGGGTCACGGCGCCGTGACGCAGGAGGTTGGTCATGTCTTCCCTCGATGACTCCCTCGTCAGCGACGCGATCGTGCGCTACATCGGCGAAGACCGCTCACCCTTCCCTCTCGATGAGATATCCGCGGTCAGGAAAGCGCATGCGAACGAGGGGCTCGAACTCACCTCGATGATCGTTCAGACCCTCGTACGATCGGAGGCGATCACACCGGAAGAGGTGGCGCCTTCCGATGACGGGTTGAGGGAACGGCTTTATGAAAAGCTCAGGGCGCTATTCCCGGGCCTGTCCGAGCAGGCAGTGCGCGCCATCGCGTGGGGGTGGGGGTTCCTCAACCTCAGGTGAGGGTGGAAACACCACCCGCTGACGCGCAAAAGACCGCTCAAGCCGTCATCGACGGCCCGGGATGGAGCGCCGGTTCCGGGAGTTCGAGGAAGCGGAAGGGCGCGAGCAACCGTGATCGCGATCCGGCCTCCGGGGCGACCCCCTTGATCAGGCGTCGTTCTCGGGCCGGTAGTTCTCGGGGAGGCGTTCGAGGGGCTGCGTCTCGATGAGTGCGTGCTCCTGGGCGTCGCGACGGTCAGCGAGGGGAAGGGAGACACGGAAGGTCGCTCCGCCCCCGGGGGTGTCGCGCACATCGACCGTGCCGTGCAGGAGGTCGACGATGGATGCCACGATCGACAGGCCCAGACCCGAGCCGCCGGTCTCTCGGGTGCGCGAGGTGTCGGCGCGCCAGAAGCGCTGGAAGATCTGCTCGCGGATCTGCTCGGGCACTCCCTCGCCGTGGTCGATGATCTCGATCCAGCCCATGTCGCTCTCGGCGTCGACGCCGACGCGCAGACCGATGGGGGAGTCCTCGGCCGTGAAGCGGCGGGCATTGCCGAGCAGGTTCGCGACGACCTGACGCACCTTGTTCTCGTCGCCCATGACGATGGGGGCGAGACGTGGTACGGGCCGGACCACACCGAGGGGGGCCGTGCCCTGCGCGGGCTCGCCTTCGGACGAGGGGGATGCCGTGGGCTCTGCGCCGTCCTTCGGCCGACGCCGCAACCGGGACAGGGTCGCGCCCGCGATCGCCATCGCCGACGTGGTGGGGGCGGTGCGGCGTCGACCGTTGCCGCTCGCAGGCCGTCCGCCGGAGTCCAGCAGCGGGTCGAGGGTGATCGTGGGAAGCACCAACTCGTCGCGCGAGGTGGTGTCGTCGACGGTCACCTCGCGTTGCGGAGAGGTCACCCGCAGGTCGAGGGCGGCATCGCGGGCGATCGGGCGCAGATCGAGGGCGATGATCGTGACGTCACGACGCTCGTCGAGGCGGGCGAGGGCCAGAAGATCCTCGACCAGGGCGCCCATCCGGATCGCCTCCTTCTCGATGCGCTCCATCGACTGCGCGACGTCCTCGTCGGAACGGATCGCACCCATGCGGTACAGCTCCGCGTAGCCGCGCATGGTCACGAGGGGAGTGCGGAGTTCGTGGCTGGCGTCGCCGATGAATCGACGCATCTGCCGCACGGTGGCATCCCGTTGCCCGAGGGCTCCATCGATCCGAGCGAGCATCGCGTTGATGGCCGTCTTGAGCCGACCCACCTCGGTGTCGGGGACGATGTCGGTCAAGCGCTGGCTGAAGTCTCCCGCCGCGATGTCCATGGCCGTCGTCTCGACCTGCCGCAGGTTGCGGAAGGCGAGGGTGACGAGCCAGCGCGTGAGCAGAGCCGTCGCGATGAGGATGAGCAAGGCCACGAAGGCGTAGATGCCGATGTAGGCCGCGACGATCCGATCCGTCGGGGCCAGCGGCTGGATCACCATCTGGGTGTAGACGCCGGGATTTCCCGGCACCTGCAGCACCCCGACACGGGCGAGGAAGTGCTGCCCCGACTCGGGCGACTCGAGGTCGATGCGTCGATCGATCTGGCTGTAGGTCTGCTCGACCGTGAAGGTCGACGGGATGTCGGGGAGGGCGGTCGTCGACGTGCCGTTGTAGAACGCCTCGCGCTGACCGTCGGGACCGTAGACGACCACCATCGACCCGATCTGCGGTGCGTTGTCGACCTGCGAGAAGACGACGCGGCCGTCGACGGGCGCGGTGGTGAAGATGCTGTTCGCGATGCTTCCGGCGGCCTGCTGAGCGAGCTGCTCGTCGAGGTTGTTCACCAGGGTGGTGCGTAGGAACACCATGGTTCCGATGCCCGCGGTGAACAACCCGATGGCGAGGAGCGCGACGGTGACGCCGGTGACCTTGGTACGCAGGCTCAGCCCGCGCCACCAGCGCGTGAGCGAATCGTCGGAATGCGACAGGAGGACGCCTTCTCTCAGACGGTCTTGCCCGACTTCAGCATGTAGCCGAAGCCGCGCTTGGTCTGGATGAGCGGCTCGGAGGAGTGCGGGTCGATCTTGCGCCGCAGGTACGAGATGTAGCTCTCGACGATGCCCGCGTCGCCGTTGAAGTCGTACTCCCAGACGTGGTCGAGGATCTGCGCCTTCGACAGCACGCGGTTCGGGTTGAGCATGAGGTAGCGCAGGAGCTTGAATTCGGTGGGGCTGAGGTCGATCGAGACGTCGCCGACACTGACGTCGTGCGTGTCCTGATCCATCGTCAGCTCGCCCGTGCGGATGATCGACTCCTCGTCGGCCTGCATGGTGCGACGCAGGATCGCCTGGATGCGGGCGACGATCTCATCGAGGCTGAACGGCTTGGTGACGTAGTCGTCGCCTCCCGCGTTCAGGCCCATGATCTTGTCCTCGGTCTCGTCCTTGGCGGTGAGGAACAGGATCGGAGCGGTGTAGCCGGCGCCGCGCAGACGCTTGGTGACGCTGAAGCCGTTCATGTCGGGGAGCATCACGTCGAGCACGATGAGGTCGGGTTCCTCCTCGAGCACGGCCGAGATCGTCTGCGCGCCGTTCGCCACGGCCCGCACCTGGAACCCGGCGAAACGCAGGCTCGTGATGAGCAGGTCGCGGATGTTCGGTTCGTCGTCCACGACGAGGATGCGAGGAGCTGTCATGCCCTCATTATCGTGATCTGACCCAGCAATGTGCTGGATATGGAACGGAAAGCCGCGTGCTGGTATGCGTCAGGCCGCTTCTGCGTCGATTCCATCGGCATCCAGAATCGTGTAGGCGTACCCCTGCTCGGCCAGGAATCGCTGGCGATTCTGGGCGAAATCCTGGTCCACGGTGTCGCGGGCGATGAGGGTGTAGAAGCTCGCGGTGTGGTTCGACTGCTTCGGACGGAGCAGGCGACCGAGCCGCTGGGCCTCTTCTTGGCGCGAGCCGAATGACCCCGACACCTGGATGGCGACCGACGCCTCGGGAAGGTCGACCGAGAAGTTGGCGACCTTGGACACCACGAGTAGCGGGATCGATCCGTCGCGGAAGCCCTGGAAGAGCTCTTCGCGCTCGGGGATCGGCGTGGCGCCGGTGATCTGCGGGGCGTTCAACGCTTCCGCCAACTCGTCGATCTGATCGAGGTACTGTCCGATCACGAGAACCCTCTCGCCCGGATGCCGTTCGACGAGCCGGCGCGCGACCTCGATCTTGGCGGGGGCGGTGGCGGCGAGACGGTACCGGTCCTCGTCGGCGGCGGCGGCGTATTCGAGCCGCTCGTCGGCGGGGAGGTCGATACGCACCTCGTAGCAGGCCGCGGGAGAGATGAAGCCCTGAGCCTCGATCTCCTTCCACGGGGCGTCGAAGCGCTTCGGACCGATGAGGCTGAAGACATCGCCCTCGCGACCGTCCTCGCGCACGAGTGTCGCCGTGAGGCCGAGGCGGCGGCGGGCCTGCAGGTCGGCCGTGAGCTTGAACACGGGAGCCGGGAGCAGGTGCACCTCGTCGTACAGCACCAGGCCCCAGTCGAGGGCATCGAGGAGGGCGAGGTGGGCGTACTGGCCTTTCCGCTTGGCGGTGAGGATCTGGTACGTCGCGATGGTGACCGGCTTGATCTCCTTGACCTGGCCGGAGTACTCGCCGATCTCGTCGGGGGTCAGACTCGTGCGGCGCAGCAGCTCGTCGCGCCACTGACGGGCGCTGACGGTGTTGGTGACGAGGATCAGGGTGGTGGTCCGGGTGTCCGCCATGGCTCCCGCACCCACCAGCGTCTTGCCCGCCCCGCAGGGGAGCACCACGACACCGGAGCCGCCCTCCGAGAAGGATTCGACCGCCTGACGCTGGTAGGGGCGCAGGCTCCACCCGTCTTCGGCCAGATCGATCGGGTGCGGGGTGCCGGGGGTGTACCCGGCGAGGTCTTCGGCGGGCCAGCCGATCTTCAGCAGCTCCTGCTTGATGTGGCCGCGTGCCCACGCGTCGACCAGGAAGCTGTCGTCGCTCGGACGACCGATCAGCAGCGGGGCGATGCGCTTGTTGCGCGAGACCTCGCTGAGGACGGCGGCATCGGAGGAGCGCAGGACGAGCTCCCCGTCGTCGTTGCGCTCGATGACGAGACGCCCGTAACGGTTGACGGATTCGCGGATGTCGGTGCTGACCGAGGCGGGCACGGGGAAGCGCGACCACCGGTCGAGGGTGTCGAGCATGGACTCGGCGTCGTGACCGGCCGCTCGAGCGTTCCAGAGGCCCAGGCGGGTGATGCGGTACGTGTGGATGTGCTCGGGTGCGCGCTCGAGCTCGGCGAAGACCGCGAGCTCATGCCGCGCCGTCTCTGCCTGGGGGTGCGCGACCTCGAGGAGTACGGTGCGGTCGCTCTGCACGATGAGGGGGCCGTCAGCCATAGCGTTCGAGTCTACCGGGGTCGGGGAGGGCGGGGCGTGCGCGGCCGTCACTCGACGGGTGCGACCCCGTCGATGTGCGACAGGGGCAGGGTGCGTTCGACGTCGGCGCCGCGATCGCGACCGCGCAGTCGACCTCCGCCGAGACCCGTCGCTTCGAGCCGGAAGACGCGCGCCGAACCGTCGGGCAGGCGCACCGTGACGTCGATGACCGAGCGAGCGCGCACCGCCTGGTCGAGCTCGCGCTCGAGCCACGCGGCATCCGAGTCCTCCGCTCCCGTCCGCAGGCGCTCGATGAGGTCGGCGTAGGTGTCGGCGGGGGCGGTTTCGGGTGAGGCGGGGGCCGCTAGCTTCGCACGTTCGAGTGCGCGGGGACGTCCGTCGGCGTCGACGGCGACCGCCGGGTAGTGCGCGTCGGTCAGCGCCCAGAACACGACGTCGGCCGAGACATGGGAGACCAGCTCGTCGTCCGTGCGCGTGAGGGCGATCGAGCGGAGCGACTGATCGACCTCCATCGACCGCAGGAGCGTCTCGTCCTCGGTCATGACACGGGTGAGATGCGAGGCGGCATCAGCGGTCACCCGCACGCGTCCGTGTTCGGCGGCGGTGCGCTCGATGACGTACGCCAGAGGCTGGGGGAGACCGGTGAGCGAGATCCCGGTGAGGAACTCGCGCAGTGAGTCGGCGGTCTCTCCCGCCGTGATCGCCGCGCCGATGGTGGCGGCGCTGAAGCGATAGCTCGAGGCCTGGGCGCGCGATTCGCGGGCGGCCATCGACCGCAGCCGCACGTCCAGGTGAGGGGCCAGCGGCCCGGGCGCGATCGCCGTGAGGTCGTTCTGCAGGTACACGCGATCGACCTCGGGAGGCAGGAGCTCGCGCAGCGCCGAGGTGTCGACGTCACCGCCCTCCGCCAGGGGGCGTGCCCACGGCGTCGCGTGACCGGCGGCGTCGAGAAGACCCCACCGCACGAGACGTTTGATCCAGAGGGCCGCACGGTCGGGTCCCTCGAGGTCGAAGGGCGTCGCCTGGGCCCACTGCTCGGTGGGGATCCAGCCGCCGTCGGACGAGCGGTAGGCCCGCGGAAGGGCGTCGCGCAAAGCCTCGGCGGTGCGCTGCCAGCGCTCGAGGGTCGGCAGTCGCAGCCATTCGCGCCCGGCCGGAGACACGAGCCACGCGCGGTCGTTCGTGCCGAGCAGGCCCACGTCGGCGGCGAGCCCCACGAGGAGGTCCGCCTCGGCCGCGGTCGTGACGGCACCGGCATCGACGAGGCGACGTCTCTCGGTGGCTCCGAGCGATCCGGAGCCGATGCGCCCGAGCGGGGCATCGAGGGTCTGCATGAGGATGTCGGCGACGGATGCCGCGTTGGTGAACACCGCCTCGGAGGCGGCCCCCGTGCTCTCGGGCGTCGACGTCGCGCGGCGCGGGGCAACGGCATCCGGGATCCCCGAGGGCAGGATCTCGCGCGCCGTCTCGAACACGGACGGGAAGGGGAGTCCGTCCTCTCCGACGAGGGCATGGGATGCCAACTGCTCGCGGACTCCGGCGGGTGCGGGGTGCTCCGCATCGAGCAGAGCCGCGGCTTCGTCGCGGTTGAGAGCGGGCAGGCCGCGGGCGATCGAGGCCGGGTCGAGGAGCGCCTCGGCGGCGTCGAACATGTCGCGCCAGGTGCTCGAGGGGGAGATGCTGCGTTCGGCGAAGAGGCGGGCGAGGTCGGCGTCGCTGCGCGCGCTCAACGAGACCGCCAGTGCGCGTTGTGCGGAGGTCTCGGGCACGTCGTCAGGCCTTGTTGGCCCGGGCCCTTCGGACGAAGCTCATGATCAGCACGGCCAGCAGGCACGCGAAGGCCACCGGCGGGGCGATGTAGACGAGCAGGCCGATGACGGGCCACACCCCCGAACCCATGTCGGCTCCGGAACTCGAGCCGATGATGATGGCGAAGAAGCACACGATCGACAGCGCGAGCAGGCCCAGCGACATGAACGCGAGAATGCGGTCGATGCGGCGGACGGGGACGTCGTCGCCCGGTGTGCTGCCACCGGAGGTGCGGGTGCTCATCGGGCTCAGCCTACTGCCTGGCGGAGGTGCCGTAGGCTGGAAGACCGGGATCCGATCGGCTCCCGCGTTCCGCCGCGCTTGCGCGCACTCATCCAGCGAGGTGTCCATGCCCACCGGCAAGGTCAGGTTCTACGACGACGAGAAGGGCTTCGGCTTCATCGTCACCGATGACGGCCAGGACGTGTTCCTGCACGCCACCGCCCTGCCCGCCGGAGCCCCCGGACCCAAGGCCGGGACGCGCCTCGAGTTCGGCGTGGCCGACGGCAAGCGGGGCCTCCAGGCCCTCTCGGTGCGCGTTCTCGACGCCCCCGTGAGCCTGTCGAAGCGATCGCGCAAGCCCGCGGACGACATGGCGATCATCGTCGAGGACCTCGTCAAGCTGCTCGACGGCATCGGCGGCGACCTGCGACGCGGTCGCTACCCCAACGGCCCGCACGCCCAGAAGATCGCCGCGGTCCTGCGCAAGGTCGCCGATGACTTCGAAGCCTGAGCAGCCCGTCGATGAGCGTCTGATCGGCGCCCACGACCTGGCTCTCGCCGCCCTTCACGAGATCACCCCCGCCAGCACCGTCGGACCCGCGGCCGGGTACACCGCCGAGGACGACGGGGCGGTTTCGCTTCGGTTCCACACGCGCCTCGCCGGGTACCCGGGATGGTTCTGGACAGTCAGCGTCGCCGTCGTCGACGACTCCGAACCGACCGTGCTCGAGGTCGAACTGCTGCCCGGTGACGGCGCGCTGCTCGCTCCCGACTGGGTGCCGTGGGCGACGCGACTCGCGGAGTACCAGGCGGCACAGGCGGCGGCCGCCGTCGACGATGATTCCGACGACGACGACGACGAGGATGCGGACGACGACGACTCGGACGACGAGGACTCGGATGACGAGGACGACTCCGACGACGAGGAGCCGAAGGCGCGCTTCCACGCGGGAGACCTCGACGGCGTCGACATCGACGAGCTGGACGCGACGCACACGGACGATCCGGCCGACGACGACGAGGCGGAGGACGACGAATCCGACGACGACGAGTCCGACGACGACGACGAGCGCGAACGCAGTTACTGAACGTCTTTCACGACGAAGGCCGCCCCGCTGATGCGGGGCGGCCTTCGTCGTTCCGGGGCTCAGGCCCGCGGCAGGTGCTCGATCGTGTAGTCGATCGCACCGATGAGGCGACGCACGTCGCCGGGCTCGATCGACACGAAGGTCGCCACGCGCAGCTGGTTGCGTCCGAGCTTGCGATACGGCTCGGTGTCGACGATCCCGTTCGCGCGGAGGCTCTTCGCGATCGCCGCCGCGTCGATGCTGTCGTCGAAGTCGACGGTGACGACCACGGGGGAGCGGTCGGCGGGGTCGCTCACGAAGGGGGTGGCCACCTCGCTCGCGTCGGCCCACTCGTACAGGGCCGTCGACGACTCCGCGGTCCGGGCGCCCGCCCACGACAGGCCGCCGTTGTCGAGGATCCACCCGAGCTGCTCGTCGAGCAGGAGGAGCGTCGCGAGGGCCGGGGTGTTGAGCGTCTGCTGCAGGCGCGAGTTGTCGAGCGCGTTCTTCAGGCTGAGGAACTCGGGGATGTAGCGGTCGGATGCCGCGATCCGCTCGATTCGCTCGATCGCGGCGGGCGACACGGCCGCGTACCAGAGGCCGCCGTCGGAACCGAGGTTCTTCTGGGGCGCGAAGTAGTAGACGTCAGCCTGCGTGACGTCGAAGTCGATGCCGCCGGCGGCGCTGGTGGCATCGATGACGGTGAGTGCGCCGGCGTCGGCGTTCACGCGCTGGACGGGAGCGGACACCCCCGTCGAGGTCTCGTTGTGCGGCCAGGCGTAGACGTCGACGCCGTCGACGGCCTCGGCGATCGATCGTGTGCCGGGTGCGGCCTTGCGCACGTCGGGTGCCTGCAACCAGGGAGCCGCGGCGGCCGACGCGAACTTGCCGCCGAACTCGCCGAAGACGAGGTTCTGGCTGCGCTTCTCGATCAGGCCGAAGGCGGCGGCATCCCAGAAGGCGGTCGACCCGCCGTTGCCGAGGATGATCTCGTAGCCCTCGGGCAGACGGAACAGCTGCGACAGACGCTCGCGCGTGCTGGCGACGAGGTTCTTCACGGGCGCCTGACGGTGCGAGGTTCCGAGGATCGAGGCTCCGCGGGTGACGAGGGCCTCGAGCTGCGCGCCGCGCACCTTCGAAGGGCCGCACCCGAAGCGACCGTCGGCGGGCAGGAGATCGGTGGGCAGTTCCACGTGCGACATGGGACCGATTCTAGGGTCACCCTCGGATGGGCCCCGCGCTCATGTCGGAGGGGGTCGGTAGGCTGGGATGACTTGCCGCGCGACATCGAGGACACCTGAATGACCGATCTGATCGACACCACCGAGATGTACCTGCGCACGATCCTCGAGCTCGAAGAAGAGAAGATCGTGCCGCTGCGCGCGCGGATCTCCGAGCGCCTGGGCCACTCGGGTCCGACCGTCTCGCAGACGGTGGGACGAATGGAGCGCGACGGTCTCGTCGTAGTCTCCGAAGATCGTCGCCTCGAGCTGACCGACGACGGTCGGCAGAAGGCCGTCGACGTGATGCGCAAGCACCGGCTCGCCGAGCGACTGCTGAGTGACGTCATCGGTCTCGACTGGGCGTACGTCCACGATGAGGCCTGCCGCTGGGAGCACGTCATGAGCGAGCAGGTGGAGCGTCGCCTCGTCGAACTGCTCGGCCACCCCACCGAGTCGCCGTATGGCAATCCGATCCCCGGTCTCGACCAGCTCGGCGACGCCAACAGCGTCACCTTCGACGACGGTGTCGTCGGCCTCGTCCGCAAGCTCACCGATGCGGGCGGCCCCATCTCGGGGACGGTCCGCCGCCTCGCCGAGCCCGCGCAGGTCGACCCCGAACTGCTGCAGCAGCTCAAGGCCGCGGGAGTGCTCCCCGGTGCCCACGGCGACTACCGCTTCAACGAGGGCTACGTGCTCGTGCAGATGGACGGCGTCGATGAGGGACTCGAGCTGCCCGTCGAGGTCGCCTCGCACATCTTCCTCGTCGCCGAGGACTGAGCGCGGCCGCGTTCGACGGTGCCGGGCCGAGCATCGCCTGGGAGCGGTTACTGAAGCGTGACATGTTCGTTATCTTCGGGTAGCCTCAGAAAGTCCACAGGCGAGAAGCCCGCCGTCGGACCCCTCGCGGTTTGCCTCATCGGCTCGTCGTCCGCGCAGGGCCCAGCCCGCACATCGTGCCCCACATTCGAGTGCTGACGAGCCAGCGTCCCCGAAGACGCAGAGGCGCCGGAGGAACTTTGGCTGAACACAACGAGCCCGCAGCGGACCTACCCGAAGGTGCCGCGACGGGACCCACCCGCAAGAGCGCGCGCGCCGCGGTGACCCGCCCGGCCGGTCGCGCCCTGCAGACCACGGCCCCCGCGACCGCACCCGTCGCACGCACCGCTCCTGCTCGAAGCGCCTCGTCGCCGCGTCGCGTCGGCAAGCCGTTGCGCAGCGCCGTCATCCTCTCGATGGTCGCCGGGCTCGTCGCCACGGTCGCCATCCCCGCGTATGCGGCGACCATGCCGGCCGCCGAGACCATGACGCTCCAGCAGATGTCGGCCGCCGACAACCAGTCGCTCGTCGTGGCCTCGGACGCCACCGCCGAGACCCTCGACCGCAGCAGCTACTCCGCCACCACCGCCGACGAGATCCAGAAGAAGAAGGATCAAGAAGCCGCCGCGGCCGCCGCCGCGGAGCGCGCGCGTCAGCTGGCCGCCAACGCCACGAAGGCGTCGACGTCGGTGAGCTCGATCGACCTCAACATGACCGCGCCCGGATCGGGTGAGGTGCGCTGGCCGCTGACGAGCTACACGCTCGGCCGTGGCCTGTGGGACTCCGGCTACCACCAGGGAGTCGACCTCCTCGCCCCCGGCGGACAGCCCATCTTCGCCGCGGCCGGCGGAGTCGTCAGCGTCTCGCAGGAGAGCTACGGTGGCTACGGTGTCGCCATCGTGATCGAGCACGTCATCAACGGTCAGAAGGTCTCGACCACGTACGGTCACATGACGTACGGCAGCCGCCAGGTGCAGGCCGGACAAACCGTCGCCCCGGGCCAGCTCATCGGCCTGGTCGGCTCGACGGGCAGTTCGACCGCCAACCACCTCCACTTCGAGGTGCACATCAACGGCTCGGTCGTCGATCCCTACGCGTGGCTGCAGCAGAACGCCGGCTGATATTCCACACGAGGCGGCGTGCCGGAGGACATCGTTCTCCGACACGCCGCTTCTTGTTTCCCTCCGCGGCCGACCCCGGGCGTGTCGCAGTGGGTTAGCCTGTCAGCGACGTCGGAAGAACCGAAGGGACATACCGATGAACACCAGTCCGCGCATCCGCACCATGGATGCGCTCGGGCTGCTCGTTCTTCGGCATCGTGTGTTCGGATGCCGCGGTTTCACCGTGACCTCCCAGGCGCTGTCTGCCTAGACAGCGCCTTTTTCATACCCTTTCGCACCTTCCGTCGTCGCGAGTCGAACATCCGAGAAGCCGTCTCGGCCATTCGAGAGGACGAGAAATGCGCACACTGGTGCTGAACGCGGGCTACGAGCCCCTCGCGGTCGTGTCGTTCAAGCGAGCCCTCGTGCTCGTGATGAACGACAAGGCCACCGTCGTCGAGAGCATCGACGAAGACCCGGTCTGGGCCGCCCACGGAACCTACGATCGCCCGGCGGTGATCATCCTGACCCGTTACGTGCGGGTTCCGGGGGCCCGCCAGGTGCCGGTCACCCGTCGAGGGGTCCTGCGCCGCGACGCCCACCGTTGCGGATACTGCGGCAAGGCCGCGTCGACGATCGATCACGTGCTGCCCCGTTCGCGCGGCGGCAAGGACACGTGGGAGAACCTCGTGGCGTGCTGCCTGCTGTGCAACAACGTCAAGGGCGATCGCACTCCTCAGGAGATGCGGTGGGAGCTGCGGCTCGTCCCGGCGCCTCCGAGGGGGTCGTCGTGGACGGTGCGCGGTGTGGACAAGAGCGATCCGCGGTGGGAGCCGTACCTGGCGTTGGCCGCGTGAGACCGGCATCCGGGATCCTTCTGCGCACGTGTGGTGGGTGAGGCGTTCCGGGTGATGGGATGGGGGCATGACTCGTGCTCTTCTCGTCATCGACATGCAGCGGGGTTTCGACGACCTCTCGTTCTGGGGTCCGACCGCGAATCCGGAGTGCGAGGCGCATGTCGCGGCGCTGATCGATGCGTGGCGTCGTGACGACGAGCCGATCGTCGTGGTGCGCCATGAGTCGGCGTCCGTCGGTTCCCCTCTTCACCCGGATGCCGAGGGCAACGGGCTCGTCGACGCGGTCGCCGCTGCTCCCGCCGCTCTCGTCGTCTCGAAGAGCGTCAACTCGGCGTTCTATGGAGATCCCGATCTGAACGCGTGGTTGCACGAGCGCGGCATCCGGGAACTGGTGATCTGCGGCATCCAGACGAACATGTGCGTCGAGACGACGGCGCGGATGGCGGGCAACCTCGGCTACGACGTGACGGTCGTCCTGGATGCCACGCGCACCTTCGATCTGACCGGGGAGGTTGCGGGGCTCGGTACCGTCACCCGCACGGCGGCGGAGCTCATGGCGAACACCGCCATCGTGCTGCAGCAGGGGGGATTCGCGCGGATCGCGGCGACGGCCGATCTGGTCTGAGCGGGGCTGTCACCGGCGGGACGCGGGGAAGCCGGTGCGCTCTGCCGGGCGCGCGATCGGGGCTGTGCGGGCGATGTCGGAGGTCGATCGTATCTTCGACCCACAGGGATTGAGGTCATCGAACAGATGTTCTAACCTGTGGGAGTGAGGGCGATCGTGAGAGACCAGGTACAGGCCGTACCCGACATCCATGCGCTGCGCGATCGCCTCGAGCGCATGCAGGGGCGTCGCATGGACGCGCCGGTCCTGCCGACGCATCCGGCTTTCTCTTCGCTGCTGCCCGGTGGGGGATTGCGGTCGGGGTCGGCATACGCGCTGGCCCGCTCGGCGTCTCTTCTGCTGGCGCTCATGGCGCGACCCTCGCAGGACGGCGCGTGGTGCGGGGTGATCGGCATGCCCGAGCTCGGAGCCGAGGCCGCCGAGAAATACGGTCTCGATCTCGATCGACTCGTGTTCATCCCCGACCCGGGTCCCCGGTGGCTCGCCGTGACGGCGACGATCACCGAAGTGCTGCCCGTGGTGGCGGTGCGCCCTCCCTCGGGGTCGACGGCCGCCCGCGGAGGCGCCGAGACCACGAGACTGGCCGCGCGGTTACGCGATCGCGGTTCGGTCCTGCTCGTACAGGGAGCCTGGCCCCAGGCCGAGGCGGTGATCGATGTCGCCGATCCGCGGTGGTCGGGACTCGGCCACGGGCACGGGTACCTCGCCGGGCGTGAGCTGACCGTGTCCGTGACCAGCCGACGCTCGCCGAACGCCCGACGCGCGCGCATGCTGCTGCCCGCCGCAGACGGGACGATCGAGCTGCTGGGTGCTCCGGCGGAGCGACTGGTTCCGCGCGAGCGCGATGCCTTCCCGGTGCGGGCGGTGGGATGATGCAGGCCCCCACGCGCAGCCTCGTGCTGTGGTTCCCCGACTGGCCCATCACGGCGTTCTCGAACGAGGCGGTGAGCCCTCCTCGGCCGGATGCCGCGGTGGCGGTGTTCTCCCACAATGTCGTCGTCGCCTGCTCGTGGGCCGCCCGGGCGCAGGGCGTGCGCCGCGGACAGAAGCGCCGCGATGCGCAGGCGCTGTGCCCGGGACTGCAGGTGGTGCCGGCCGATCCCGTGCGAGATGCACGAGCATTCGCCCCGGTCGTCGCCCGGATCGAGGAGCGCGCTCCCGGCGTTCAGGTCGTCCGGCCCGGTCTCTGCGCCCTCCGCGCACGAGGGCCGGCGCGCTATTACGGCGGTGAGGTCGAGGCTGCGCGCATGCTGATCCGGCAACTCGACGACGACGGGTTCGGGGGCGTGCGCGCGAGTGTCGCCGACGGGGTGTTCACCGCGGAGCAGGCGGCTCGGACGGCACCTGATGACGACCCCGTCCGCATCGTCGAGCCCGGTGGGGCCGGGGCCTTCCTCGCGCCCCTGTCGATCGCGACTCTCGACGACGCCGAGTTCGGCAGCCTGCTGTCTCGACTGGGAGTGCACACCCTGGGCGAGCTGGCGGGACTCCAGGTCGAGCGGGTGCGGGAACGGTTCGGCGAGAGGGGGGTTCGCCTGCACGCCCTCGCCGGGGGACTCGATTCGCAGCCGGTCCAGCCGCGGACACCCCCTCCCGAGTTGCACCGCGACGTCGCGTTCGAACCGCCTCTCGAGCTCGCCGACCAGGTCGCTTTCGGCATGCGTGTCGCCGCCGAGGAGTTCATCGCCCAGCTCGGTGTGCACGATCTGGTGTGCACCGAGCTGCGTGTCGTGCTCACGGGTGAACGGGGCGAACGCAGCGAGCGCGTGTGGCTGCACCCCGGTTCGTTCGACGCCGCCGGGGTGGTCGACCGCGTGCGCTGGCAGCTCGCCGAAGACGCGCAGGGCATCTTCGGTAGCGGGGTCGCGGGGGTGCACATCGAGCCGGAGGCCGTCGACGCCGCAGCGCACCACGCCAAGGGGCTGTTCGGGGCCGGACCCGACGAGCGGGTGCATCACGCTCTCTCTCGCGTCCAGGCGATGCTCGGCCACCGCGGCGTTGTGACCCCCACGATCGGTGGCGGACGCTGGCTCGCCGAGCGTCAGGTGCTCGTGCCGTGGGGTGATCGGGCGATCGCCGAGAAGGTGCGGACGCGGCCGTGGCCGGGCAGCCTCCCCGACCCTCTGCCCGCCACCGTCTATCCGGAGCCGCGTCTGGTGGGGGTCACCGACATCGCCGGTGCGCCGGTCACGGTGGGCGAACGCGACGTGCTGAGCGCTCCGCCGGCCGTCCTCGAGACCGCCGGGCAGCGACGCCGCATCAGCGAGTGGGCGGGTCCGTGGCCGATCAGCGAGCGGGGGTGGGATGCCCTGCGGGCGCGCAAGGCTCACCGGTTCCAGGTGGTCGACACCGATGGGGGTGCCTGGTTGCTGGTGGTCGAAGAGGGCGAGTGGAGAGCAGAGGGACGCTATGACTGAGGCTCCGCGCACCCCCGGTCCGCAGAAGGGGTCGCGCTGATGGGATGGACCAACCCTCCCGTGAAGTGGTCCGAGCTCGAGCGCGTGCTCAGCGACGCCCGCAGACCCACCGGCGCACCGCCGAACGGCGACGGCGGTGACAGCCCCGCCTGGTCGCACAAACGCGGAGCCTACGTACCGCCCTCGATCGAGCGGCCCACCGATACGGTGCCCTACGCCGAGCTCCACGCGCACTCGTCCTACTCGTTCCTTGACGGCGCGTCCTCACCCGAAGAACTCGTCGAAGAGGCC
Source organism: Microbacterium sp. 16-032 (assembly GCF_041079455.1). Taxonomy (NCBI): domain Bacteria; kingdom Bacillati; phylum Actinomycetota; class Actinomycetes; order Micrococcales; family Microbacteriaceae; genus Microbacterium; species Microbacterium sp. 16-032. Next base: position 310,692 of record NZ_JBFYGQ010000004.1, read on the forward strand.
GAGCGCTTGGGGTTGCACGCCCTCGCCCTCACCGACCACGACGGCTTCTACGGCATCGTACGATTCGCCGAGGCGGCCGAACAGCGGGCCGTGAACACCGTCTTCGGCGCGGAGTTGTCGCTCGGGCTCCCCGGCCCCCAGAACGGGGAGGCGGACCCGACCGGCTCGCACCTGCTCGTCCTCGCCCGCCAGGAAGAGGGTTATCACCGCCTCGCCGCCGCCATCACCCACGCCCAGCTGACCGGTGCAGAGAAGGGCCGGCCGGTCTACGACCTCGAAGACCTCGCCGAACGAGCCGGGGGACCGGGCGACCCGCAGTGGGCGGTGCTCACCGGATGCCGCAAGGGGGCGGTACGCCAGGCCCTCGCCTTCGAGGGTCCGGCCGGAGCCGCGCGTGAACTCGACACCCTCGTCGACCTGTTCGGCGCCGAGGCGGTCTATGTCGAGCTGATGGATCACGGCGATCCGCTCGACTCGCGCCGCAACGACGTCCTGGCCGCGCTCGCCGCCGAGCGAGGGTTGCCGATCCTCGCCACCAACAACGTGCACTACGCCGCTCCGCAGAAGGAGCTGTTGGCCGCCGCCGTCGCCGCGGTGCGGGCGAACCGGGGCCTCGACGAGCTCGACGGCTGGCTCCCCTCCCATGCCGGGGCGCATCTGCGTTCGGGGGTCGAGATGGCGGCGCGGTTCCGGCGCTACCCGGGAGCGGTGGCGCGCACGGTCGAGCTCGCCGATGAGATCGCTTTTCCGTTGCGTCGGGCCAAGCCCGCCCTGCCGAAGCAGAAGGTGCCCGAGGGGCACACGCCCATGTCGTGGCTGCGGCACCTGGTCTGGGCGGCCGTACCGCGCAAGTACCCAAATCTGTCCGACGACGACCGGCGACGCATCGAACGCGAGCTCGAGGTCATCGAGATGAAGGACTTCCCGGGCTACTTCCTCATCGTCTACGGCATCGTGGCCGAGGCGCGGCGGCGCGGCATCCTGTGTCAGGGGCGGGGGTCGGCGGCCAACAGCGCCGTCTGCTACCTGCTCGACATCACCGCCGTCGACTCGATCTTTTACAAGCTGCCGTTCGAGCGGTTCCTCTCGAGCCTGCGCGACGAAGAGCCCGACATCGACGTCGACTTCGACTCCGACCGTCGCGAAGAGATCATCCAGTGGGTCTACGGCGAATACGGGCGTGAACGAGCGGCGCAGGTCGCGAACGTGATCCAGTACCGCCCGAAGAACGCCGTGCGCGACATGGCCCGTGCGCTCGGGCACTCCCCGGGTCAGCAGGATGCCTGGTCGAAGCAGGTCGAGCGGTGGGGAGCCACCCTCGAGAGCGGAGCCGATCACGACATCCCCGACCAGGTCATCGAGTTCGCGTCGGAGCTGTTGAAGGCACCGCGACACCTCGGCATCCACTCCGGGGGAATGGTGCTCACCGACCGCCCGGTGGGCGAGGTCGTCCCCATCGAGCACGCGCGGATGGAGAACCGCACGGTGATCCAGTGGGACAAGGACGATGCCGCGTGGATGGGGCTGGTCAAGTTCGACCTCCTGGGCCTCGGCATGCTCGCGGCCCTGCAGTACTGCTTCGACCTGATCCGCGACGCCACGGGGGAGGAGTGGGAACTGTCGACTCTGCCGAAGGAAGAGAAGGCGGTGTACGACATGCTCTGCCGTGCGGATTCGATCGGGGTGTTCCAGGTGGAGTCGCGCGCGCAGATGGGTCTTCTGCCCCGGTTGCAGCCCCGCACGTTCTACGACCTCGTGGTGCAGATCGCCCTCATCCGCCCCGGCCCGATCCAGGGCGGGGCCGTCCACCCGTTCGTGCGCCGCAAGCTCGGCCAGGAGCCGATCACCTACGTGCACCCCAAGCTCGAGCCGGTGCTCTCACGCACGATGGGAGTACCGGTGTTCCAAGAACAACTCATGCAGATGGCCGTGGCCATCGGCAACTGCTCCGCCGAAGACGCCGATCTGCTGCGTCGCGCCATGGGATCCAAGCGTGGACTGGAGCGGATCGACTCCTTGCGGGAGACGCTCTACGCGGGCATGGCCGAGAACGGCCTGGTGGGGCAGGTCGCCGACGAGCTCTACGCCAAGATCCAGGCCTTCGCGAACTTCGGTTTCGCAGAGTCGCATTCGCTGTCGTTCGCTCTTCTGGTCTACGCCAGCTCATGGATCAAGCTGCACTACCCGGCCGCCTTCCTCGCCGGGCTCCTGCGCGCACAGCCCATGGGGTTCTACTCGCCCGCCACACTCACCGCCGATGCCCGCCGGCACGGGGTGCAGGTACGTCGGCCCGATCTGCTGCGCTCGGGGGTCGAGGCGACCCTCGAACCCGTGGACGACACGGACAGCGAGAGGGGATCGGAGCGGACGAATGCCGCGGGGACGGCGAGAGGGGCGGATGCCGCGGGGTCCGCATCACCGGGTTCGGCGCCGCGGCGGGCGAGGAGGCCGGCGACCGGGCTCGAGGCGTGTGCTCACGCGATCCAGCCGCCGACGGGGGAGTTCGACCCCGCGGAGGCCGATGAGACGCTCGCCCATCGCCGCGACGGGGGTTTCGCCGTGCGTCTCGGGCTGGCCGGCGTCACCGGAATCGGAGCCAAGGTCGCCGCGCGCATCGTCGACGAGCGAGAGAACGGCGGAGACTACCGCGACCTGCGCGACCTCGTTCGGCGGACGGGATTGGTCACGGCTCAGCTCGAAGCCCTCGCCACGGCGGGAGCGTTCGACTGCCTCGGGCACACGAGGCGCGAGGCGATCTGGTTGTCGGGGTCGGCCGCCCTCGACCGTCCGGAGTTCCTCCCCGACTCCCTGGTGGCCGTCCAGCCTCCTCTATTCACCGACCCGTCGAGCTACGAGATCCTCGCATCCGACCTGTGGGCCACGGGCCTGTCGGCGGACGACCATCCGCTCACCCATTTCCGGGCCGCGCTCGATGCCCGCGGGGTGCTGACCTCGCGTGAGCTCCGCACCTTCGAGACCGACCGGCGCATCGAGGTGGCGGGGCTCGTGACGCACCGACAGCGGCCGGCCACGGCATCCGGGATCACGTTCCTCAACCTCGAAGACGAACACGGCCTGATGAACATCATCTGCTCGGTCGGCGTGTGGAACAGATACCGCCGCGTCGCGCGCGAATCACCCGCTCTCATCGTGCGCGGGATGCTCGAGCGCTCGGTCGAGGGAGTGACCAACGTGGTCGCCGACGGATTCACCGATCTGCGCGTGGGAGTGTCCCACGCGTCGCGAGACTTCCGATGACGTCGGATGCCATCACTAGACTCGGGCCATCTCGCCCGGTTCCGCACCTGACAGGGGAAACGACATGACCGACACTCCCACTCCGCCCGACGGCTGGTATCCCGACCCCGCCGGCGGCGGCGGCCTGCGCCGCTGGAACGGCACCGGCTGGACCGACGAGGTGCGCTCCGCCACGGAATCCGCGTCGGCGCACGACGCCGCGCCGCGACCCGGCGACAGCTCGGCGGACCAGGGCGCCGCGGCCACCGAAGGGTCGTCGTACGACATCTCGTCGAGCCTCGACCCGCAGGAGCACCCCGCAGGCACGGCGAACGAGGGAGAGTCGGCCGGCGCTTCGGCGCACGAGGGCACTCCGTCGCTCGGCACCCCGTCGGCGTACGCTGCGGGCGGTGCGGACAGCCACGACACGCACGGCCATGACGGCGCGCACGATGCGGCCGCTCCGCTCACCGCCTCCGAGCCGGCGGCCCCTGCTCCACACGAGCCGGCTCCGTACGACTCTGCCGCGCACGACTCAGCCGCGCACGACTCTGTCGCGCACGAGTCCCCGTCGCAGGACTCCGCAGAGTCCGAGTCCGCCTCGCACGGCTCGGCGTCGCACGGCTCGGCGTCGTCCGGCTCCGCGCCCTCGGCGGTTCCGGATTCGGCGTACTCCGCCGCCGGGGCAGCCGCCGGCGCGGGCGTGCCGCCCGTGGCTCCGCCCGCAGCCCCCGCGGCTCCGCCCGCAGCCCCCGCGGCTCCGCCCACCGCCCCCGTCGCTCCGCCGGCAGCCCCGGCCTACACGTCGGCCCCGGCCTTCCCGGGCGCACCGGCTTCGTCCTCCGCTCCGTCGTATCCCTCCGCTCCGGCGTACACCGCCGGCGCGGCCGGAGCCGGCTACGCCGCGGGCCCGGGTTACCCGAGCGCACCCCCGGTGTCGTACGACACCGCCGCCCCTCGCCGCGACATCAAGACCAACACCGTGTGGGTGTGGCTCATGGTCTTCCTGCCGGTGCTCAGCCTGCTCGGAGTCGTGATCTTCGACTGGTCGTCGTACTTCCGTGATGCCTTCTACGCCGGCGTGTACTCCTACGACTCCGGCCCGGCGTCGATGGCCGGCACGAACGCCGCGACCGCGCTGATCACCGTCGTGACGTCGGTGGTGAGCATCGTCGTCTCGGCGCTCACGGTTCTGTTCGCCTTCCTCGACTGGCGTCAGTTGCGCGCACGCGGTGTCGATCGTCCGTTCCACTGGGCCTTTAGCTTCTTCGTGCTGGTCATCGGCTCGGGCCTTGTGTACATCATCGGTCGCGGTGTGATCCTGCGTCGCCGCACCGGCTCGGGCCTCGGTCCGATCTGGGCCGCTGTCGCTGTCAACCTCGCCGTGGTGATCGGCTTCATCGTCTGGATCGTCGTGCTCATCGCGCAGATGTCAGCTCTCATCAACGACTTCTCCACCAGTTTCGGCTACTGAATCGTCGGGCGGGCGCCCCTGGTGCCCGCCCGGCCACGTTCGAAGTCCGTCGTGCGTCTTGCGCCCCGCGTTGTCAGCCGCGCGGCGACAGTCACGCGTCGTCAGTGGCGCATCGACGCGCGCACGGTCAGGACCGCGTCGAGGAGCGCGTGAGCCGCGTCATCCTTGGATCCCGCGACCGTCGCGAGCACGTCACCCGTGGCATCCACGATGGTGAGGGCGTTCTCAGACGATTCGAACCCGCGCGTCCAGCCCACGGCATTGGCCGCCAGCAGATCGACGCCCTTTCGCGCCGCCTTCGCGCGAGCGCGTTCCCGCAGCTCCGCGTCGTCGGCCACGGTCTCGGCCGCGAACCCGACGATCGTCTGCCCGGGGCGGCGGGCGGTCGCGAGTCCCGCGAGGATGTCGCGGTTCTCGCGCAACTCGAGCGTGAGGCCGCCGGGGGAGTCCTGCTTCCGGAGCTTGTGTTCCGACACCACGGCGACGGAGTAGTCGGCGACAGCCGCGGCCATGACGATCACGTCGGCGTCGGGGGCTACGGCATCCATCGCCCGTCCCAACTCGTCAGCGGTCCCGGCGGCGATCACTTCGACGCGAGGGTCGGGGCGCACGTCCGCGTCGAGGTGCGCGGCGACGAGCGTCACGCGCGCGCCCCGGTCCGCGGCGGCCCGTGCGATCGCCACGCCCTGCCGACCGCTCGAGCGGTTCCCGAGGAACCGCACGGGGTCGATGGGCTCGCGCGTCCCCCCGGCGCTCACGACGATCGAAAGCCCCTCAAGGTCGCGCGGGCGTCCGACGAGCGCCAGGGCCGCGGCCACGATCTCTTCGGGCTCCGACATGCGCCCGGGGCCCGAGTCGCCGCCCGTGAGCACGCCGTCGGCCGGTCCGACCACGTGCACGCCGCGAGAGCGCAGGACGTCCATGTTGTGCGCGGTGGCCGGGTGCCGCCACATCTCGGTGTGCATGGCCGGGGCGACGACGACCGGAGCGGTCGTCGCGAGGAGAGTCGTGCCGAGCAGGTCGGACGCCAGCCCCGCCGTCATCGCCGCGAGCGTGTTCGCGGTGGCGGGGGCGACGATCACCAGGTCGGCGGACTGGCCCAGCGCGACGTGCCGGACACGCGCGACGTCATCGTGCACCGAGGTCGTCACGGGGTTGCGACTGAGGGCCTCCCACGTGGGCAGGCCGACGAAACGCAGGGCGTCCGCGGTCGGGATCACGTGCACGTCGTGCCCCGCCTTCACGAGCAGGCGCACGAGGCTCACGGTCTTGTAGGCGGCGATGCCCCCGGTCACTCCCACGACGACGAACATCGTCCCAGTCTTCCAGGTCGGCGTCCGCGACGGGGGTGGTGCGATGAGAACAGGGGGAGCGACGGGAACAGGCGGTTCCGACGCCGAACGGCCTGTTCCCGTCGCGCGGCCTGTTCTCGTGACGGACCCGGGCCGCCGCACGGGGCGTCCGCGGCCCGCCCCGTCTGGGCCTCGCGCGGGTAGCGTTGTCGGAATGTGCACGGTCGTGATCGACGTTCCCGCGATTCCCGGTGAGCCCGTGCGGGTGCTCGCCGTCCGCGATGAGGACCGCGACCGCCCCTGGCGGGGCATCGGCGCCTGGTGGCCCGAGCGCGACGGTGTCCTGGGCGTGCGCGATGACCGCGCCGGAGGAGCGTGGCTGGCCCTCGACCCGGCCGCTCACCGGCTCGCGGTTCTGCTCAATCGCGAAGACCTGTCCGACCGTCCCGACGACGGCCTCGTCAGCCGGGGCGGTGTTCCCCTCGATGCGGTGGGGGTCGGCATCCCGGATCGTCCCGCCACGCGGGGGTTCAACCTCGTCGAGGTGGATGCCGCGGGTGCGCACCTCGTGGAGTGGGACGGCGTGGTCTCGCGTCGCACCGCACTCGCCCCGGGCACGCACATGGTCGCCCACCACGCGGTCGACGACCCGGGAACCCCGCGCATCGCGCGGTGGCTCGAGGCGTTCCGCGCGGCCGGCCCGGCGGCCGGCTCGGACTGGTGGATGCCGTGGCTCGGCGTGATCGAGAAGGCGACGCACGAGCCCGAGTCGTCGATCCTGCGGCGGGATGCCCACGACGGGCTCGTCCTCGAGTCGCTCCTGGTCTGTGCGGTGAGCATCGGGCCCGACGGCGTGGACGTGCGCGAAGCGACCCTCGCCGAGCCGGGGCGATGGGACGACGGTCTGGTCGCGGCGCTGCGGGAGCGCATGCCGCTGACGAGCGCTGACCGAACCGCCCGGGTCGAAGCGCCGCAGTAGGCTGGGACGATCCCGCCTCCGTAGCTCAGGGGATAGAGCGCCGCACTCCTAACGCGGGCGTCGCAGGTTCGAATCCTGTCGGGGGCACTCCATCGCGATGACTTCGTCGCGCCTTCTTCTGCGCTCGGCGCGACGCGCCCCGCGCGCGACGTCGCTCCGGCAGCGTCCGACGTGCCGTGATTCCGACGACGTCCGTCTCGGCGTTGCCTCCCCGCGTACCGCCGTGGCATGATTACTGAACGATCGGTCGGAAAACCTCGCAGGCGAGGTGGACGGGCCCCGCCAAAGTCGGCGGGGGAGAGGAAGACGATGGCGGACGCGTTTCTCATCGGCGGTGCGCGCACCCCGGTCGGTCGGTACGGCGGGGCGCTGGCATCCGTTCGTCCCGACGATCTCGCGGCCCTCGTCGTGGCCGAGGCGGTGGCCCGCGCGGGCGTCCCCGGCGAGGCGATCGACGAGGCGATCCTCGGTGCTGCGAACCAGGCGGGGGAGGACAACCGCAACGTCGCCCGCATGGCCGTGCTGCTCGCGGGGCTGCCCGACAGCATTCCCGGTCTGACCGTCAACCGCCTCTGCGCCTCGGGAATGAGCGCGATCGCGCTCGCCGCGCAGGCCGTGCGCGCGGGGGACGCCGACCTCGTCGTGGCCGGCGGCGTCGAGTCGATGACCCGCGCGCCCTGGGTGCAGGCGAAGCCCGAGAAGGCCTGGGCGAAGCCCGGGGCGGTATTCGACACCTCGATCGGCTGGCGCTTCACCAATCCACGCCTCGCCGCGCGCGAGAAGGCCACGTTCTCGATGCCCGAAACGGCCGAAGAGGTCGCGCGCCTCGACGGGATCTCGCGGGCGGATGCCGATGCCTTCGCCCTGCGCAGCCACGAGCGCGCGATCGCGGCCCAGGATGCTGGTCGCTTCGCGAGCGAGATCGTCGCCGTCAACACCGGCCGGGGCATCGTCGACAGCGACGAGGGACCGCGCCGTGACACCTCGCTCGACGTGCTCGCGAAGCTCAAGCCGGTCGTGAGGGACGGCGAGGTCGTCACCGCGGGCAACTCCAGCTCGCTCAACGACGGGGCCTCGGCCCTCGTCGTCGCGAGCGCCGAGGCTGTCGAGCGCTACGGACTCCGGCCGCGCGCGAGGATCGTGGCGCACGCCTCCGCGGCTCTCGCCCCCCAGATCATGGGCCTCGGCCCCGTGCCCGCGACCGAGAAAGCCCTCGCGAAGGCCGGGCTCTCGGCATCCGACCTCGGCGCCGTCGAACTCAACGAGGCGTTCGCCTCGCAGTCGCTCGCGTGCGTGCGGCGCCTCGGGCTCGACCCCGAGATCGTCAACGCCGACGGCGGGGCGATCGCGCTGGGGCATCCGCTGGGCTCGAGCGGCTCGCGGCTCATCGTGACCCTGCTCGGCCGGCTCGAGCGCGAGGGCGCGCGGTACGGCCTCGCGACGATGTGCGTCGGCGTCGGCCAGGGCGCCGCGATGATCGTGGAGCGGGTCGATGGCTGAAACCATCCGCGTCGACGCCACCGCCGGCCGCGTCGTCGCCACCCTCGACCGCCCCGAGGTGCGCAACGCGATCGACCAGGCCATGGTCGACGAGCTGCACGCCCTGTGCGCCGAGCTCGAGGCGAACCCGCGCACCCTCATCCTCGCCGGCGCGGGCGGTGTCTTCGCCGCGGGAGCCGACATCGCCCAGCTGCGCGAGCGCACGGGAGACGACGCGCGACGCGGCATCAACGCGACGGTGTTCGATCGCATCCGGCACCTCCCGATGCCTGTGATCGCCGCGGTCGACGGCTTCGCCCTCGGCGGGGGAGCCGAACTCGCGTACGCGGCCGACATCCGCCTCGGCACCCCCCGCGTGCGCTTCGGCAATCCCGAGCCGGGCCTCGGCATCATCGCCGCCGCAGGTGCGTCATGGCGTCTGCCCGAGATCGTCGGCCACGCCCGCGCGAGCGAGCTGCTGCTCACCGCGCGCGTGATCGACGCCGACGAGGCCCTCGCCTGGGGGCTGCTGTCGAGCGTGCACGAGCCCGACGACCTGCTCGCCGCCGCGCACGCGATCGCCGACCGCATCGCCGCGAACTCGGCGCGCGCGACGATCCTCACCAAGCGCGCGCTGCTCGCGCCTCGCGCCGAGCACCCGGCGATCGACGGTGAGCTGCAGGCCGAGCTTTTCGACAGCGCCGACAAGCGCGCCCGCATGACCGCGTTCCTCGAGAGGAAGAAGAAGTGACCCTTCCCGAGACCACGTCTCGCACCCGCGCCGCCGCCACGGACGCGACCGACACAGCCGCCGCTCCCGCCGGAGCCACGGCATCCGTCCCCGCCGTCGTCGGGGTGCTCGGCGGAGGCCGCATGGGTGCGGGGATCGCGCACGCGTTCCTGCTCGCCGGCTCCCGCGTGCACGTCGTCGAGCGCGACGAGGCCGCCGCCGCCCAGGCACGGGAGCGCGTCGAGACCGCCCTGGCCCGCTCGGCCGAGCGCGGAACGCAGATTCCGGATGCCGACACCCTCACCACCGGAGTCGACGGGGATGCATTCGCCGAGGCGGGCCTCGTGATCGAGGCCGTGCCCGAGGATCGCGACCTCAAGCGCGACGCCCTCGCGCGGATCGAGGGGGCTGTGCAGGACGACGCGGTCGTGGCATCCAACACCTCCTCCATCTCGATCGACGCGCTCGCCGCATCTCTCGCGCGTCCCGACAGGTTCCTCGGGCTGCACTTCTTCAACCCCGTCCCGGCGTCGGCGCTCGTCGAGGTGGTGACCGGCGAGCGCACCGCCGCCGCGGTCGTCACGCGGGCGACGCACTGGGTCGAGGCGATCGGCAAGGCCGCGGTCGTCGTGCGCGATGCGCCGGGCTTCGCGTCAAGCCGGCTGGGGGTCGCGCTCGGGCTCGAGGCGATCCGCATGCTCGAGGAGGGTGTCGCCACCGCGCACGACATCGACACGGCGATGGAGCTGGGCTACCGGCATCCGATGGGACCCCTGCGCACCACCGACATCGTCGGGCTCGACGTGCGCCTCGGCATCGCCGAAGAACTCGAGCGCGCGTTCGGCGCGCGTTTCACCCCGCCCGCTTTGCTGCGCGACCTCGTCGCCGAGGGGCACCTGGGCCGCAAGACCGGCCGCGGATTCTACGAATGGAGCGCCTCATGACCTTCCTCCCCAGCTACGTGAACGGCGCCTGGTGGGCACCCGAAAGCGACTCCGACGCGGCGATCGTGCGTGACGCCTCGACGGGGGAGGAGATCGTTCGCATCAGCACGCGCGGACTCGATCTCGCGGGCGCGGTCGCCTACGCGCGCACCACCGGCCAGAAGAGCCTCGGTGCCCTCACCTTCCACCAGCGCGCGATGGTGCTGAAGAACCTCGCGATCGCGCTGAACGAGCGTCGCGAAGAGCTCTACGCCCTCTCGGCGCGCTCCGGCTCGACCCGCCGCGACTCGCTCAGCGACATCGATGGCGGCATCGGCGTGTTGTTCACCTTCTCGTCGAAGGCGCGGCGCGAGCTGCCCGCCGGAAAGGTCGTGCTCGACGGACCGATCGAGCCCCTGTCGAAGGACGGCTCGTTCCTCGGCCGGCACGTCTACACGCGCCTGCCGGGCGTCGCGGTGCAGATCAACGCCTTCAACTTCCCGATGTGGGGCGCGCTCGAGAAGTTCGCTCCGGCCTTCCTCGCCGGGCTCCCCACGATCGTCAAGCCCGCAACCCCGACGGCCTATGTCGCCGAGGCGTGGGTGCGCATGGTCGTCGAGACCGGCCTGCTGCCCGAGGGCTCGCTGCAGCTGGTGAGCGGAAGCGTCCCGGGCCTGTTCGACCTGCTCGACCTCGGCGACACCGTCGGGTTCACCGGCAGTGCCTCGACCGCCGAGCGCCTGCGCGCCCAGGCGAAGCCCGGCGTGCGGTTCACGAGCGAGACCGACTCGATCAACGCCTCGATCCTCGGCCCCGACGCCACCCCCGGCACCCCCGAGTTCGACGCCTACGTCAAGCAACTGCTGGTCGAACTCACGACCAAGGCGGGTCAGAAGTGCACGGCGATCCGCCGCGCGATCGTGCCGACGGGCATGACGGATGCCGTGGCCCAGGCGCTGCGCGACAAGATCGCCGAGCGCGTGGTCATCGGCGACCCACGCGCCGAGGGCGTGACGATGGGGCCGGTCGTCTCCCTCGAGCAGCGCGACGAGGTGCTCCGCCAGGTGCGCGCCCTCACCGATGCGGGTGGGCGCTTCGTGGTGGGATCCGCGGAGACGCCCGAGGGTGCTCCTACCGATGGCGCGTTCCTGCAGCCGATGCTGCTCGCCTTCGCGGATGCCGCGACCCCGGCCGTCAACGACATCGAGGCGTTCGGCCCGGTCGCCAGCATCGTCGAGTACGCCGACGTCGCCGAGGCCGCGACCATCGTGGGCCGCGGCGGGGGATCGCTCGTCACCAGCGTCGCCACCCACGACCCCGACGTCGCGACCGAGCTGCTCACCCGCATGGGCGCGATGAACGGCCGCGTGCTCTTCCTCGACCGCGACGACGCCCGCACCTCGACCGGACACGGCGCCCCCGTGCCGCACCTCGTGCACGGCGGACCCGGCCGCGCCGGCGGCGGTGAGGAGCTCGGCGGCATCCGCTCAGTGCTCCACTCCATGCAGCGCACCGCGATCCAGGGCTCGCCCCGCATGCTCACCGCGTTGACCGGGGTGTGGCATCCGGGAGCCGAGACCGACTCCGCCGGGACGCATCCGTTCCGCAAGCCCCTCTTGGACCTCCGAATCGGGGATGCCGTGGAATCGGCCGAACGCGAGGTCACCCTCGACGACATCGAGGTGTTCGCGAGATTCACCGGCGACACGTTCTACGCGCACATGGACGAGGAGTCGGCGGCGGCGAACCCCTTCTTCCCGGGCCGCGTCGCGCACGGATACCTGCTCGTGTCGTGGGCGGCCGGCCTCTTCGTCGACCCCGCGCCCGGCCCGGTGCTGGCGAACTCGGGGCTCGAGAACCTGCGCTTCGTCACTCCCGTCTCACCCGGTGACCGCATCCGCGTCGCCCTGACGGCGAAGCAGATCACCCCGCGCGAGACCGACGAGTACGGCGAGGTGCGCTGGGATGCCGTGATCCGCAACCAGAACGACGAGCTCGTCGCGCAATACGACGTGCTCACGCTCGTGGCCAAGACGTGGGCGCCCGCTCCTCGGTCGGAGGGGGTGCTCGCATGAGCCTGCGGCCGATGATGCGCAACGACAACGCCTCGCGCATGCTCGGCATGGTCGTCGAGCACGCCGCGCCGGGGGAGTCCCGCGTGTCGATGACCGTGCGCGACGACATGCTCAACGGCTTCGCCATCACCCACGGCGGGCTCGTGTTCACCCTCGCCGACACGGCCTTCGCGATCGCGTGCAACGAAGACGAGCGGGTCACGGTCGCCGGGGGCGCCGACATCACGTTCTTGAAGTCGACGACGGCGGGGCAGACGCTCACCGCGACGGCCGCCCGTCGCGCGCGGAGCGGGCGGACGGGCCTGTACGACATCCGCGTGACCGATGAGACGGGCGACCTCGTCGCCGAGGTGCGCGGCCGCAGCATCACGACCGACCGGCGGCCGCCGGAGGCTGAGCCCGTCGAAGCCGCCAGCCGCCGCGCACCCCACGACCCCGCCCCCGAGCGCGACGAGGCGCTCACGACCACGGAGGTGTCCCGATGACCCTGACCGCCGCATCGCGCCCCGACTTCCTGGCATCCGTCGATCCGACCGCGATCCCGCTCGAGAGCCTGCGCGCGCTGCAGCTCGAACGGCTGCAGTGGACCGTCCGCCACGCCTACGAGAACGTCGCGCTCTACCGACGCAAATTCGACGAGGCCGGCGTTCACCCCGACGACATCCGCAGCCTCGACGACATCCGCCTGCTGCCCTTCACGACCAAGGCCGATCTGCGCGAGACCTACCCCTTCGGCATGTTCGCGGTGCCGATGGCCGACGTCCGCCGCATCCACGCGTCGTCGGGTACGACCGGGCGCCCCACCGTCGTCGGCTACACCGCGGGCGACCTCGACCGGTGGGCCGATCTCGTCGCGCGGTCGCTGAGTGCTGCCGGCATCCGCGCCGGGGATCGCGTGCACAACGCCTACGGCTACGGCCTGTTCACCGGCGGTCTCGGAGCCCACGCGGGGATCGAGCGCCTCGGCGCGACCGTCATCCCCATGTCGGGTGGGCAGACCGCGCGGCAGGCGCAGCTCATCCAGGACTTCGAGCCGGATGCCATTCTCTGCACGCCCAGCTACCTCCTGACGATCGCCGACGCGCTCGAGTCCGCCGGCGTCGACCCGCGGTCGACCTCGCTGAGGGTCGCGGTGCTCGGTGCCGAGCCGTGGACCAACGAGATGCGCCACGAGATCGAGCGTCGCCTCGACCTCGTCGCGGTCGACATCTACGGCCTGAGCGAGGTGATGGGTCCGGGCGTGGCATCCGAGAGCGCCCTGACGAAGGACGGTCCGCACATCTGGGAAGACCACTTCCTCCCCGAGACGATCGACGGCGACAGCGGAGAGCCCGTCGGCGACGGCGAGCTCGGCGAGCTGGTGTTCACCTCGCTCACGAAGGAGGCATTCCCGGTCATCCGCTATCGCACCCGCGACCTCACCCGGCTGCAGCCCGGCTCGGCGTTCCCCGCGATGAGGCGCATCGAGAAGATCACCGGCCGCAACGACGACATGATCATCCTGCGCGGGGTGAACCTCTTCCCGACGCAGATCGAGGAGATCGTGCTGGGCATCGAGAAGCTCACTCCGCACTTCGTGCTCGAGCTGCGTCGCGAGGGACGAATGGATGCCATGACCGTGCGCATCGAGCGGCATCCGGCCCTCGACCGCGAGGTGTGCGAGGCCGCGGGCGTCGTGCTGCAGCAGCGCATCAAGGTGCTGATCGGCACGACCGTCGACGTGCGCGTCGAGGAGCCCGGCGTGCTGCCGCGCAGCGAGGGCAAGTACAAGCGCGTGTACGACCTGCGCTGACGTCCCGGCGATCGAGGGTGGCCGCCCCGCCCGTGCGCTGAGGACGCACCGCTTCGTCGAGGACGCAGACGTTCGGTGGCCATCTGGTGCGTCCTCGACAAACGCGTGCGGTCTCGCCGACGCGGCGCGGCCGCGGGGCGTCTCAGGCCTCCGGGCGGGCGAGCGGCGTCTCGTCGAGTCCGTCGATGAGATCGCGGAGGCTGTCGAACACGCGAACGGCTCCGGCATCCCGAAGCTCTTCCGGAGAGAAGCCACCCGTGCGCACGGCGATCGTGGAGATGCCGGCCTTCCGAGCGGCGATCGCGTCCCAGGGGGAGTCCCCGATCATGATGCCGCGCGAACCCGGCACGCGATCGAGTGCCGTCTGAACGAGGTCGGGCGCGGGCTTGCTCGCCTCGACGTCGTCGGAGGTGGTCCAGGCGTCGGCGAGTTCGCGAGCTTCGACAAGGTCGAGGAAGTGCTCGACATGATCGCTCTTGCCGGAGCTGGCGAGGACGATCTGGAACCCACGCCTCTTCACCTCCGCGAGAAGGTCGTGCGCTCCCTCGAAGGGTTTCACCTCGTCGATGAGGGGGTCGAACTCCTCGGTCCACGCCGTCCGCAAGGCCTCGCCGTGCTCGCGCTCGACGTCGTCGCTGGTGAGGGACGCGACGAGCTGATCCCCGCCCATGCCGATGGCGCGGTGGATCCGCCAGATCGGCAGCACGATGTCGTGCCGCAGGAACGAGCGGTACCACGCGAGGGCGTGCTGGTAGTTGGTGTCGACGAGGGTGCCGTCGACGTCGAAGAGCGCGGTGTCTGCCATGTCCTCCACGACACACGTCCGGTGCCGCGGGTGCACGCCCGTTGCAGTCCCTCGCGCCCTCCGCTACAGTTTTACTGAACGATCGGTCTGTAAAAGGAGTCGACGATGACGATGACCGCCCCCACGACGGATGCCGCGCCCGAGCAAGAAGACGGCAAGGCGATGTTCGACGCCCTCATCGAGGCCGACGGACGCATCGAGCCGCGCGACTGGATGCCCGACGGCTACCGACGCACGCTCATCCGCCAGATCTCGCAGCACGCGCACTCGGAGATCATCGGAATGCAGCCCGAGGGGGCGTGGATCACGCGCGCCCCGAGCCTCAAGCGCAAGTCGATCCTGCTCGCCAAGGTGCAGGACGAGGCCGGTCACGGGCTCTACCTGTACTCCGCCGCGCAGACCCTCGGCATCACGCGCGACGAGATGACGCAGCAACTGGTCGACGGCAAGGCGCGGTACTCGTCGATCTTCAACTACCCGACCCCGACGTGGGCCGACATGGGGGCGATCGGCTGGCTCGTCGACGGCGCCGCGATCTGCAACCAGGTGCCCCTGTGCCGCGCCTCGTACGGACCGTACGGACGCGCGATGGTGCGCGTCTGCAAGGAGGAGTCGTTCCACCAGCGCCAGGGATTCGAGATCCTGCTGACGCTCATGCAGGGCACCGACGAGCAGCGGCAGATGGCTCAGGATGCCGTGGACCGGTGGTACTGGCCGAGCCTCATGATGTTCGGACCGCCCGACGACGACTCGCCCAACTCGGCACAGTCGATGGCGTGGAACATCAAGCGTTTCAGCAACGACGATCTGCGCCAGCGGTTCGTCTCGATGCTCGTGCCGCAGGCCGCGGTGCTGGGCGTGACCCTGCCCGACCCCGAGCTGCGTTTCAACGACGAGACCGGCCAGTACGACATGGGCGAGATCGACTGGACCGAGTTCCACGAGGTGCTCGCCGGTCGAGGGCCGCTCAACCGCCAGCGTCTGCAGAACCGTCGCGCCGCGCACGAAGAGGGCGCCTGGGTGCGCGAGGCCGCGGCGGCCTATGCCGCGAAGAAGAGCGCCGCCCGTACCGAGACGGCGGCGGCCTGATGGCCACCCCCGGCGGCAGCCCCGCCGAGACCTGGCCGCTGTGGGAGGTCTTCGTGCGCGCGAACCGCGGTCTGAGCCACGTGCACGTGGGCTCGCTCCACGCCCCCGATGCCGAGCTCGCGGTGCGCAACGCCCGCGACCTCTACACCCGTCGCGGCGAGGGCGTGTCGGTGTGGGTCGTGCCCTCGGATGCCGTGACGACGAGCGACCCGGGAGCCAAGGGCGCCTTCTTCGAGTCGCCCGCGGGAAAGAACTACCGGCACGCGGTGTACTACACCGCCTCCGAGGGGGTGCCGCACCTGTGAGCACCTGGACCGACCACGGTGCAGCGCCGGCGGCTGAGCCCGTCGAAGCCCCTGATCCCCCGCACGGCGACGATCCGCACGGCGACGTCTCGCTCGACGCGCGCGAGCTGTCGGCCGAGCTCGCCGGGGGAGAGGGCCGCGCGACCGACCCCGACGTCGCCGCCTACGCCCTGCAGCTCGGCGACGACGCCCTGATCCTGTCGCAGAACCTCTGCGGCTGGATCGCCCGTGCGCCCGAGCTCGAAGAAGACGTCGCCCTCGGCAACATCGCCCTCGACCTGCTCGGCCACGCCCGCTCGCTCCTGCGCTACGCGGGGTCGTACGACGGCCGCAGCGAAGACGACCTCGCCTACTGGCGCGACGAGCCCGACTTCCGCAGCGCCTGGCTGTTCGAGCTCCCGAACGGCGACTTCGCCCACACGATCGCCCGTCAGCTCCTGGCATCCGCGTACCTGCTCGAGCTGTACCGCGACCTCACGGCATCCGCCGATCCGGTGATCTCGGCGGTCGCGGCGAAGGCCGAGAAAGAGGTCGACTACCACCGCGACCACGCGGTGCAGTGGACGCTGCGTCTCGCCGGCGGCACCGACGAGTCGCGCCGACGCTTCCTCGTCGCCCTCGACGACGTGTGGCCCTATCTCGACGAACTGTTCCGCGACGAGCCGCTGCACGAGCGGCTCGACGGAATCGCCGTGCGCCCGTCGTCGCTGCGCGGTCGCGTCGACGACGTGCTCGCCGCCGTTCTGGCCGAAGAGGACGTTCCCGTGCCCTCGATCCCCGGTTCATCCGCGGGGGGTCGCCGGGGTGCCCACCATCCCTCGTTCGGGCCGTTGCTCGCCGAGATGCAGGTGCTGGCCCGCCGGCATCCGGGGGCGACATGGTGACCGCGACACTCGCGCACGCGCGCGAGGTCGTCGCGGCCGTCGTCGACCCCGAGGTGCCCGTGCTCACGATCGACGACCTCGGGGTGCTCCGCGACGTGCGCCTCGACGGCGACACCGTGACCGTCACGATCACCCCGACCTACTCGGGCTGCCCCGCGGTCGACGCGATCCGCGACGACATCGTGCTCGCGCTGACCTCGGCCGGCTTCGACCACGCCGTGGTGAAGACGACGCTGACCCCCGCGTGGACGACCGACTGGATGAGCGACGACGGCAAGCGCAAGCTCACCGAGTACGGCATCGCCCCGCCGACCGGCCGCGCGCCCGCGGGACCCATCCGCGTGAAGCTCAGCGTCGCGTGCCCTCGCTGCGGATCCCTCGACACCCGCGAGGTCTCGCGCTTCGGCTCCACCTCGTGCAAGTCGCACTGGGAGTGCCGCGCGTGCCTCGAACCCTTCGACCACTTCAAGGCCCTCTGATGACGATGACGGATGCCGTGAACCCGGCCGCCACACCGGGAACCCCGCGCGCCCGCGCCCGCTTCCACACCCTCCGCGTCGCCGACGTGCGCCCCCTCACCCCGACCGCGATCGAGGTGACCTTCGCGGTGCCCGACGACCTCGCGGACGCATTCGACTACGCGCCCGGGCAGTACGTCGCGCTCCGCGCCCGTATCGACGGCGAGGAGCTGCGCCGCTCGTACTCGATCTGCCGGCCGCCGGCGCCCGGCTCGATCAGCGTGGGCATCAAGCGCGACCCCGACGGGCGCTTCTCGACCTGGGCGCACGAGGGCCTGCGCCCCGGCGACGAGGTCGACGTGATGAGCCCCCAGGGCACCTTCGTCTCGAAGGCCTCGACGGCCACGGGCCACGTCGTCGCGATCGCCGCGGGCTCGGGCATCACCCCGATCATGGCGCTCGCCGCCGACGTGCTCGAGCGCTCCGCCGACAGCCGCATGACCATCGTGTACGCCAACCGGTCGTCGACCGACGTGATGTTCGTCGACGAGCTCGCCGACCTGAAGGACCGGTATCCGTCGCGCCTGACGCTCCATCACGTGCTGTCGCGCGAGCAGCGCGCTGCGCCCGTGTTCTCAGGGCGCATCGACGACGAGCGGCTGCGGCTGATCCTCTCGCGGCTCATCGATCCGGCATCCGTCGACGAGTGGCTCCTGTGCGGCCCGTTCGCCCTCGTCGAGCTGTGCCGCGAGGTGCTCGCCGAGGTCGGCGTACCGCGCGAGCGCGTGCGGTTCGAGCTGTTCACCGCGGGAGACGGCGACGCCCCCGCGCAGGCCGGGGGAGCGCGCCCGGTGCGCCTGCGCCAGGACGAACCCGTGCGCCGCATCGACTTCACCCTCGACGGACAGTCGGCGTCGGTCGACAGCCCGGTCGCGGCGAACGAGACGATTCTCGCGGCCGCGCTCCGCGTGCGCCCCGATGTGCCGTTCGCGTGCGCGGGTGGGGTGTGCGGAACCTGCCGCGCCCGCGTGATCGAGGGCGCCGTGACGATGACCGAGAACTACGCCCTCGAGCCCGACGAGATCGAGCGCGGATACGTCCTCACCTGTCAGTCGCACCCGAGCATCGACGCCGTCCGCGTCGACTACGACGGGTGAGCGCGATGATCGACTACCGCTTCGACGAGGGCGTCGCCGAGATCGTGCTGAACGCGCCCTCCCGCCGCAACGCCCTCGGCCTCAACGACCTGCACGAGCTCGCCGCCGCGTACGACCGCGCCGAGGCCGACGGCGCCCGCGCCGTGCTGCTGCGCGGAGAGGGGCCCTCGTTCTGCGCCGGCCGTGACATCTCGGGCGTCGATCCCGCGACCGACGACGTCGGCGGCTACCTCGATGACATGCTGACCCCGCTGCTGCGCCGCATGGCGATGTTCCCCGCACCCACGTTCGGCGTCGCGCACGGTGCCTGCCTCGGCGTGGGACTCGGTCTGCTGATCGCCACCGACGTCGTCTACGTCGCCGACACCGCGAAGATCGGCTCACCCTTCGCCGCCCTCGGGGCGACCCTCGATTCCGGCGGTCACGCGCTGTTCGTCGAGCGCCTCGGCGCTCACGCCACGCTCGACCTCATCTACACGGGGCGGCTGATGTCGGGTGCCGAGGCCGTTCGTGCCGGACTCTTCTCGCGCGCTTTCCCGGCGGAGGAGCTTCAGGATGCCGCGTCCTCGGCGGCCCTCTCGGCCGCGGCCGGTCCGACGCAGGCCTTCGGCGCGAGCAAGCGCATCGTGAGCGCGATCCGCGACGAGCGCCTGGGCCTGTGGGACGCGATGGCGCTCGAGAACCGCGCCCAGGCGGCCCTCGCCGCCACGGACGACTACCGGGAGGGGTTCGCCGCCTTCCAGGCCAAGCGCCGTCCAGAGTTCACGGGGCGGTGAAGCGCGGCCGCGGGGCAGACCCTGCTTGAATCGGGAGATGCCGCGCATCGACGATGATGACGAATTGTCCGCCCTCCGCCGCCGGGCGTACGCGCCGGGCGGCGACATCGCCGACGACCCCGAGGCCCTCGGGCGCTTGATCGAGCTCGAGAGCCGCGACGGCTCCTCCTCGACCTCCGATTCCGGGTCGGCCCCGCCGGATGTGGAGGGGGCGCCGATCGAGGACAGCGCGGATGAGGGGCCGGACCCGGTACCCGACCCGCCGCGACGGAGGTTCCGGATGCCGCGCCTGCGGCGTTCCACGACGATCCTGCTGACCGCGGCGGCCCTGGTCGTCGTCTGCGCGGGGACCGCGCTCGTCCTCGTGCAGCGCGTGCAGACCGACCCTCTGCAGGTGGGCGCGACCCAGGTCGCCCGACTCGCGCCGGATCCGGGCTTCCGCCCGCCGAGCTCGTTCACGCGGGGAGTGTCGAGCGGAGTCATGTCGTACGCGGAGTTCGAGGGCTTCCGCGTCGCCGTGTACGCCTCGTTCGACGCCGGGGAAGGAGGGCCGAAGTGCATGACCGTCTGGCAACCCGCGCTGCTGCAGGAGCTGGGTGACGGCACGTCCTATGACGGCCAGTACCTCATGCCCTCCTGTGGGGCCGGGCTGTTCCCGCCCACCGCGACGATGCTCCTGAGCGAAGGCACCCCCGAATTGCGCAACGGCGACCTGCCCGCCGGCACCGCCCTGCAGTTCGTCTACGACGCCGCGAACGACGAGGTCGTGGTCTTCGAGGGCTGAGGTCCCGGCATCCGCCCCGCCCGTGCGCCACCCCCGCCGCACGCGACGATGCCCCGGCACGCGGCCGGGGCATCGTTCGACAGCGTCAGCGCGTCACGCGGCGCTGGTCACCGCGAACTGCACCGAGCCCTGCTCGGGGTCGATCTGCGCGTCGAGCACGCGGTCGTCGAGGACGGCGGCGGCGTCGCTGTCGAGGAAGACACGCGCTCCGGCGTTCTCAACGACGGCGTCGTCGGGCTGGGGGCCATCCACCACCGAGAGCGCGAACTGCGACTCGGGGGATCCCGCGCCTTCGATGCGGACGCCGCCCTGGGCGGCGTCCGGGAACTGGGCGGTGATGGTCTTCACGGCGGTCGTGGCCTCTTCGGTGAGCGTCAGCATGGTGACTCTCCTTCTCTGATCGACGACAGGAGTCAGCCACGATGCCGAGAATCCGAGCCGCGCTCAAGCTCAGGCCGTCATTGCCAGGGTTTTCCCACCGGCCTCTCGACCGGACTCAGGGCAGCAGGCCGGCGCGCCGCGCCCGCGTCACCGCCGCATGACGCGTGGAGGCGTCGAGCTTCGACATCGCCGAGGCGAGATACGACTTGACCGTGGTCTCGCGCAGGTGCAGCGATGCCGCGATCTCGCCGTTCGTCGACCCCACCGCGGCGCACGCGAGCACGTCGATCTCGCGACGGGACAGGTGCACCTCGGAATCGGATGCCGTGTCGCCGGCGTCTCCGGTGAGGGCGGCGAGACGCGCTTCGACGTCTTCGAGGCGACGGCGCACCTCGTCGTCGGACACCCTCGCCGCGATGCTGCGCAGCTGGGCGTAGCTCTCTCGGATCTCCTCGCGCGCTCCGGCGCCGAGTCCGTTCTCGGGGCCGGGGGCCGAGGCCAGTCGCCGCTCGACCTCGGCGCGCACGCGGAGCTCGGTGCCGAGCTCGCCGGCGACGTCGAAGGCGGGGCGCGCCTCGACGTCTCCGACCGGGGCCTGCGCCCACGATCCGCAGTACAGGACTCCGCGAGCCGCTCCGCTGACGAGGACGGGGACGGCGAACAGCGTGGCGATCCCCTCGCCGAGGATGGCGCGGTCGTAGTCGTGGGTGATCGAGCGAGACGTGCGGTAGTCCAGCGTCATGCGTGGGCGCCGCTCCACGAGGGCGCGACCACCGAGACCCCGCGACGCGTGGACGACGAGGCCCTCGATGCTGCGCGTGCGGGCGCCGACGATCGTGCTGACGTGGACGGCGCCGTCGTGCTCCAACCCGCCGAAGGCGACGGGGAAATGCGTACGGCGCGCGAGCTCGGCGACCGCGTGCGACACGAGGGTCGCATCGTCTCGAAGTGTGGAGGGTGCACTCACGCACTACCTACTTCCGGGGGTGACGGCTTCGTCGCCGCGTTTCGTAGCGTCGACCCTATCACCGGGGAAGCAGCGGCCGACCCGGACTTTTCCGCCGTTCGACGCAGCGTTGCGTCGCACTCATGAGGCAAGGAGGCCACATGACGGACCGTCGCATCGACGAAGCCCACAAGGGCGGCGTCGACTACATCGCGGTCGAGGAGTCCGCCCCGTTCCGGGAGTTGAAGAAGCGGCAACGCAGCTTCGTCTTCCCCCTCGCGGTGGCGTTCCTCGTCTGGTACTTCGTCTACGTTCTGCTGTCGTCGTTCGCGCCGGAGTTCATGGCGCAGCCGGTTTCGGGAGCCATCACGGTGGGGCTCGTGCTGGGGCTCGGCCAGTTCGCCACCACGTTCGCCATCACCATGGGCTACGTCGCGTATGCCAACCGCCGCCTCGACCCGGGGGCCGAGGCGTTGCGGGTCGAGCTCGAGCGAGCTGACGGGGGCCGCGCATGAACGACGTCTTCGCCAGCATCGAGGCGGCCGTGCAGACGGTCGAGAACAACCCGGTGCTGAACATCTCGATCTTCGGGGCGTTCGTCGCCGTGACCCTGTTCATCGTCATCCGGGCCAGCCGCAACAGCAAGACCGCGGCCGACTACTACGCCGCGGGCCGCTCGTTCACCGGACCGCAGAACGGGTTCGCGATCGCCGGCGACTATCTGTCAGCGGCCTCCTTCCTCGGTATCGTCGGCGCCATCGCCATCAACGGCTACGACGGCTTCCTCTACTCGATCGGGTTCCTCGTCGCGTGGCTCGTCGCGCTGCTCCTCGTCGCCGAGCTGATGCGCAACACCGGCAAGTTCACGATGGCCGACGTGCTGTCGTTCCGTCTGAAGGAGCGGCCGGTGCGCATGGCCGCGGCCATCACCACGCTGGCCGTCTGCTTCTTCTATCTGCTCGCGCAGATGGCCGGAGCCGGTGGCCTGGTGTCGCTGCTGCTGGGCATCACCGAGCGCGTCGGGCAGTCGATCGTCGTCGCGGTGGTCGGCATCCTGATGATCGTGTACGTCCTCATCGGCGGCATGAAGGGCACCACCTGGGTGCAGATCGTCAAGGCGTTCCTGCTGATCGGCGGCGCGATCGTCATGACGGTCTGGGTGCTGGCGATCAACGGCTTCAACCTCAACACGCTCCTCGAGAGCGCGGTGGCGGCCTCTCCCAAGGGTGATGCCGTCCTTGCGCCGGGCCTGCAGTACGGCAAGAACCCCTGGGACTTCATCTCGCTCGCGCTGGCCCTGGTGCTCGGCACCGCGGGTCTGCCGCACGTGCTGATGCGCTTCTACACCGTGCCGACCGCGAAAGAGGCGCGTCGCTCGGTGGTGTGGGCCATCTGGCTGATCGGTCTGTTCTACATCCTCACCCTCGTCCTGGGCTACGGCGCCGGTGCGATGGTCGGATCCGAGACGATCCTCGCCGCGCCCGGGGGAGTGAACGCGGCGGCGCCGCTGCTCGCCCTGGCTCTCGGCGGGCCGCTCCTGCTCGGGTTCATCTCGGCGGTGGCGTTCGCGACGATCCTGGCGGTGGTGGCCGGCCTCACGATCACGGCGGCCGCGTCGTTCGCGCACGACATCTACGCGAACGTCGTGAAGAAGGGCGACGTCCCGGCTGACGGCGAGGTCAAGGTCGCGCGGCGCACGGTCATCGTGATCGGCGTGCTCGCGATCCTCGGCGGCATCGGCGTGCAGGGGCAGAACGTCGCGTTCCTCGTGGCGCTGGCCTTCGCGGTCGCGGCGTCGGCGAACCTGCCGACGATCCTCTTCTCGCTTTTCTGGCGCCGCTTCACCACTCGCGGTGCCGTCTGGAGCATGTACGGCGGTCTGGGATCGGCCCTGGTGCTGATCTTCCTCTCGCCGGTGTTCTGGGGGACCGCGACGAGCGTGTTCGCCAACACGGGTGTGGCGATCTGGCCGCTGAACAACCCCGGCATCGTGTCGATTCCGCTCGGGTTCTTCCTCGGGTGGCTCGGGTCCGTCACGTCGCGGACGCCGGAGGATCCGCGCAAGGCCGCTGAGATGGACGTCCGCTCCCTCACCGGTTACGGCGCCGAGAAGGCCTCGAATCACTGACTGATAGATGCCCGGTCCCGCATCGCGAGGCCGGGCATCGTCGCGCGCGGCGCCCGGGGCGTTCAGGCCGAGGCGCGCAGGGTCTCGCCGAGGATCACGTCGCTCTCGAGCGAGAGCAGGTATTCCTTCACCTCGGGGTGGCCGCCGTATTCGCCGATCGAGCCGTCGGCGCGGACGACCCGGTGCACCGGGACGACGATCGAGAACGGCGACGACGCGCACGCCGTTCCCACCGCGCGGGCTGCTCGCGGGGCCCCGGCCATCATCGACACCTCGCCGTACGAGGCGACTTCGCCGTAGGGGATCTCGAGGGTGGCCTCGAGCGCAGCGCGGGTGAATCCGCGGGCGAAGCGCCAGTCGAGGGCGACATCGAAGGCCCGTCGCGTCCCGTCGAAGTACTCCTCGAGCTGCGAGACCAGGGGGTGGTCCGTGGGCTGATGGTGCTCGGGGACGACCCCGAGACGGTGCGCGATCTCGGCGCGCGCGAGCTCGAGACCGTCGAGGGCCACATTTAGACGCACGAGGGCGTCGTCGACGAAGGTCAGCAGGATCGGCCCGACGGGGCTGTCGTATTCGGTGCTGGTGACTCTGTTCATGCGCTCATCCTCATGACCGTGCCCGGGGCGTGCGCCGCGATCGCGCGCCAAGGGGGAGGATCTCGCCGACTCCCTACCTGGGGAGGAAGAGCCGGTGGCGCGGCGTGTCGCCGATTACCGCGAAACTCGGGCCCGCTGCGCACGATCCCGCACTGCCCGGCTTAGTCTGACAGGTGTGTGGCGAGCTGAGGACGGTGCCGTGATCGGCACTGACGGAGACGAGACGGTGTCGTCCGTCGATCCCGGCGACCTGCGATTGTCGGAACCCGGCATCGTGGTTCGCCACGTGGCCGACCCCGAACGCGACCGGATCCGGTCCGAGGCTGCGGCTCTCGGCGGACGTTCGACCCTCCTGCGCTTCGACGACGCCCGCGATGCCGGCATCGACATCACGAAGGCGCACCCGGGTTCGCTCCCGCAGTTCATCACGGGTCGCGCGACGATGCTGTCGAACCTCTTCCGCGACGAGGTGGCCCTGCGCACGGCCCGCATGGCCGCCGAGCGCATCACGGCGAAGAACGTCGAGCTGCGCACCGCGCGCGGCCTCGAGCCCGTGCACCTCGCGGTGGGCCTGTCGGCCTGGAAGATCGGGGGAGTGGAGTGGTCCGCTCCGGTCCTCCTGCGCCCGCTCGCCATCCGCCGCCACCACGGTGACTTCGAACTGAAGCTGCACGGCGCGTTCGTCATGAACCCCGAGCTCGCTCGCGCGTTCCGCACGCACCTCGGCATCCAGATCGATCCCGCGGCTCTCGCGGGCCTCGCCTACGACCAGGGCGTGTTCAAGCCGCAGCCGGTCATCGACCACATCCGCCGCCTCACTTCGCACGTGCCGACCTTCGTCGTGCACCCGCGTCTGGTGATCTCGTCGTTCGCCGACGTCGGATCGGGTATGGCTCGCGACACGCACGACCTCGACCACACCCTCTTGAACGCGCTCGCCGGTCACCCCGACGACCGCGCGCGCATCACGGTGCGTCGCGACGACCCGCAGGTCGTGAGCCCCGACGAGCGCACTCCCGCTGCCGACACCCTGCTCCTCGACGCGGATGCCGAGCAGGAGCGCGTCCTCGCCCGCATCGCCGCGGGGCAGTCGCTTGCCGTGCACACCCTTCCCGGCACGGGCGGCACGCAGACGGTCATCAACGCGATCGGGCAGCTCGTCCACGACAACAAGCGCGTGCTCGTGGTCAGTGCCCGTCGCTCGACGCTCGACGGCATCCGTCACCGTCTGGCCGGAGTCGGCCTCACGGGTCTCGCCGTCTCTCCGAACCACGTGCGTCGCGACCTCATCCGCGCGATCGGTCGCAACGAGAAGGCCGACCAGCCGAAGGTCGCCGAGATCGACGACGCCCTCGTGCGTCTGCGCACGGTCCTGCGCGACTACCGCTCCGCCGTGACCGAGCCGCACCTGGCGCTGGGCGTCTCGGCGCTCGACATCCTGCGCGCGCTGACGTCGTTGGCATCCACTTCTCCCGCTCCGTCGACCGAGGCCCGCTTCGATCTCGCGACCCTCGAGAGACTCGCCGGACGACGGGATGCCGCGGCCCGGGCGCTCGCGATGGCCGCGCGCCTCGGCGAGTTCCGCTTCGGGCCCGACGATTCGCCCTGGTACGGCGTCAGCTTCTCGCGGACCGAGGACGCGCGTGCGGCGCACGATCTCGCGGGCAAGCTCCACAGCAGCGACGTTCCTCGTCTGCTCGAGCGCGGGTACGAGCTCATCGCGCAGACGCGCATGCGCCCGTTCCAGACGGTGTCCGAGCTCGGGTCGTACCTGAAGCTCCTGCAGGGCATCCGCGAGTCGCTCGATCGCTTCAGCCCAAGTGTCTTCGAGCGTCCGCTCGGCGAGCTCATCGACGCGCACTCGCCGCGCCGCGACGCCTCCGCGATGAGCGGTCCCAACCGTCGTCGCCTCAAGCGGCTGTCGAAGGAGTACGTGCGCCCGGGCGTCCACGTGCCCGACATGTACGAGGCGCTCGTGCGCATCCAGCAGCAGCGTACGGAGTGGCAGCGCGTCGTCGACGCCGGCGTCACCCCCGAGGTGCCGCTGGGTCTCGCGGACGTCCACGTCGCGTGGCAGCGCACCGACGCCCTGCTCGGCGAACTCGATCAGATCCTCGGCCGTCAGGGCTCCGAGCGCCTCGCGACCCTGCCCGTGCAGCGTCTCGTGCGCACCCTCGCCGGTCTCGCCGCGGAGTCGACCTTCTTCGACAACCTCGTCGAGCGCGCGCAACTGCGTTCCGAGCTCGCGCGCCTGGGTCTCGAGCAGCTCCTCGTCGAGCTCTCGGTGCGCCACGTTCCCGAGGAGCGCGTGGGGGCCGAACTCGAGTTCGCGTGGTGGCAGTCGGCCCTCGAGCACCTGCTGCGCACCGACCGTGCTCTTCTCGGTGCGAACACGAGCGTCGTCGACCGTCTCGAGCGCGACTTCCGACTCGTCGACGAGGCCCACGCCGCTGCGGCCGGCCCGTTGCTCGCCGCTCAGCTCGCGACGCAGTGGCGTATCGGCATCGTCGATCACGCCGACGAGGCGGCCGCCCTCAAGCGCGTCCTGAAGGACGGCCTGCACACGGCGCAGGAGATGTCGGATGCCGCGCCCACCCTGCTGCGCACGCTCGCGCCGGTGTGGCTCGCGTCGCCGTACGAGGTTCCCGACGTTCCGACCGATCTCGCGTTCGACGTCGTCATCATCGCGGATGCCGCGGCCCTGTGCCTCGCCGAGGCGGCCCCGGCCCTGCGCCGGGCTCGCCAGGTCGTGCTGTTCGGCGACCCGGTGGTGCAGAAGCCCACCCCCTTCCGCGTGAGCGCGTCGATCGCCGCCGGCCCCGACGAGGCCGACGAGGTCCCCTTCGACGAGACCTCGGTCTTCGAGCGCATCGCCGAGCTGCTGCCCGTCGAGACGCTCACCCGCAGCTACCGCGCCGGCGGCGAGGATCTCTCGCAGCTGGTGAACGACGCCTTCTACGGCGGAGAGATCGTCTCGCTTCCCTGGGCCGGTTCGTACCTCGGCCGCGGCAGCCTGAGCGTCGATTACGTCGAGGGCGGTGTCGGTGCCCCCGACCCCGTCAGCGGCGCGGTCGAGAGCCCCGATGCCGAGGTCGCCCGCGTCGTCACGCTCGTCGTCGAGCACGCCGTGAACCGGGCGTCCGAATCGCTCATGGTCGTCACCGCCAGCCGCAAGCACGCCGAGCGCGTGCGTGCCTCGGTCGTGGCGGCGTTGGCCGGACGCTCCGACGTCGCCGAGTTCATCTCGAGGGATGCCGCCGAGCCCTTCGCCGTGCTGACGCTCGAGGAGTCCGTGGCCGAGAGTCGCGACCGCGTGGTGTTCTCGCTCGGCTTCGGTCTCACGCGCCACGGTCGCGTCCTGAGCGACTTCGGCGACCTGTCGACGCCCGATGGGGAGCGACTGCTCACCGTCGGGATGACGCGTGCTCGCCGCTCGATGGTGATCGTGTCGTCGATCCGTCCCTCGGCGTTCGACGACGGCCGCCTCGAGCACGGTGCCGCGACCCTCATGGGCATTCTGGGCAATGTCGCGTCGCGCAGCCGCGAGACGCGCCTCGAAGACCTCGCCGATCCGCTGACCCGCGCCCTGGCGCGCGAGCTGCGCAGACTCGGCATCGAGGTCGACGTCGATTACCGCGGGTTGCTTCCCCTCGTCGCTCGCTACCAGGGCAAGGCGGTGGTGGCCGAGAGCGATCCCGAGACCATCGGCGAATCCCTCCGCGAGACCCTCCGTCTGCGGCCGCAGATCCTCCGCCGCCTCGGCTGGCACTACGTGCGCGTGCACGCGTTCGATCTGTACAGCGACCCCGCGGGCGTGGCATCCCGTATCGGGGAGCTCCTGGGGCTCGCTCCCGACGACGCGGTCGCCCCCGACGCGACCACCGAGTCGCTCGATCTTCCCGACTGAGTGCGCGATGAGCGACACCCCGCACGATGCCGTCCCCGAGGCGAACGCGACGAGCGGTCGCGGCACCGAGCGTCAGCCGGTCGTCCGCGTCCGCGGTGCTCGTCGGGCGCGCCTGCTCGCCGCCCCGGGCACGACCGCCGAACCGGCGCCGGCCGACGATCCCGCGCGTGGGACGGGTGCGCGGCCCGCGGCATCCGGCCCCAACGACGAGCGCATGATGCGCGACGTCCCGCCGCACTACTGACCCGCGCAGACGAAACGGCGCCCGGACCGGGATGCGATCCCGGCGCGGACGCCGTCAGGGTGGGGCGATATCGGTTCAGAGTTTGTTCTGGCGCTCCAGCAGGTCGCGGATCTGCACGAGCAGCTCCTGCTCCGTCGGCAGCTTCGGCTCGTCCGAGGCGGGCTCGTTCACCCCGGCGCGCGCGGCGGCGATGGCCTTCCACCGGTTCATCGGGTAGACGAACACGAGGTAGACGACGATCGCCACGGCGAAGAAGCTGATGATCGCCGAGAGCAGGGTGGGGAGGGGGAAGACCACTTCCTGTCCGTAGATGCCCGTGATCGTCGGCCCGACCTCGCCGTTCTCGGCGGGCTTGTAGAACACCTCGATCAGCGGGGTGATGACCGCCGCGACGATGGCGTTGACGACCGCCGTGAACGCCGCGCCGATGACCACCGCGACGGCGAGGTCGATGACGTTCCCGCGGAGGATGAACTCCTTGAATCCCTTGATCATGCGCTGGCTCCTCTCAGGCCGCGCCGACTCGGGCTCAGGAGGCCGAGGACGGGGCGGACGACTTCGATTCCGACTTCGATGATGTCGAAGAACCGGTCGAGCCGCTACCGGACCCGCCGGAGGTGGAGCTGCGGGAGTCGGTGCGGTAGAACCCCGAGCCGTTGAACGTCACGCCGATCGATCCGTACTGCTTGCGCACCTCGCCGCCGCACTCGGGGCACTCGGTGAGGGCGGCGTCCGCGAACGACTGGACCGCGTCGAAACGGTGACCGCACTGCTTGCAGGCGTAGGAGTAGGTGGGCATGAGCGTCCTTCGGGTGTTCAGGAGGTGTGGGCGGCGAGCGGCAGCGTGCGTGTGGGTGTGACCACGCCCGTGACGGGCTGGTCGTGCACGTCGCGCGGCACGTCGTCGATGAGCTCGGAGTCGAAGATGACCGCGTACACCGGCGGGCACTTCTCCATCGAGCCGAGGGTCTTGTCGAAGTAGCCGCGACCCCAGCCGAGACGCATGCCCTGGTGATCGACGGCGGCCGCGGGGATGATCAGAAGGTCGACGTCGTTGACGGCGATCGGCCCCAGAACGTCACCGACCGGTTCGGGAAGCCCGAACAGTCCCTCGGTGATCTCGGTGTCGGGAGTGGCCACGCTCCAGTCGAGCAGACCGTCTTCACGGGTGATCGGGAGCAGGACCCGGATGCCGCGCCCCACCGCTGCGCGGACGAAGGCGTGCGTGCCGGGCTCGGTGGGGGTTGACAGGAAACACGAGATGCTGCGCGCGCCGAGGCGGGCGACGAGGGCGTCGAGCTGCTCTGTGACGCCGGCCTCGGCCACCTCGCGCGCATGGGCGGAGATGGTCTGGCGGCGTTCGCGCAGATCGGCGCGCAGTGCGCGCTTGGCCTGCTCGATACGATCCGGCATGCGGTAAGTCTACGGGCGGGCGCGTTACCGGCGGTGTCGTAGGACCCCGCTAAGGTATGCCCATGCCTCATAAGCCCTTCAAGGCCGTCATCCCGGCCGCCGGACTCGGTACGCGCTTCCTG
This sequence comes from Microbacterium sp. 16-032, assembly GCF_041079455.1. NCBI lineage: Bacteria > Bacillati > Actinomycetota > Actinomycetes > Micrococcales > Microbacteriaceae > Microbacterium > Microbacterium sp. 16-032. Next base: position 340,668 of record NZ_JBFYGQ010000004.1, read on the forward strand.
CCCGCCACGAAGGCGATGCCCAAAGAGATGCTGCCCGTCGTCGACAAGCCGGCCATCCAGTACGTCGTCGAAGAGGCCACCGGCGCCGGCATCGAAGACGTCCTGATCATCATCGGTCGCAACAAGAACAACATCGCCAACCACTTCGACTCCATGCCCGAGCTCGAGGCGAAGCTGCGCGAGAAGGGCGATGACGACAAGCTCGCCAAGGTCGAGCACTCGTCCGAGCTCGCCGACATCCACATGGTGCGTCAGGGCGAGCCGAAGGGTCTGGGTCACGCGGTGCTGCGTGCGCGCAGCCATGTCGGCGACCACCCCTTCGCCGTCCTGCTGGGCGACGACCTCATCGACGAGCGCGACCCGCTGCTCACCAAGATGATGGACGAGTACGACAAGCGCGGCGGTGCCACCGTCATCGCGCTGATGGAGGTCGATCCCGCCCACATCCACCTCTACGGCGTGGCCGCCGTCGAGGCCACCGACGAAGAAGACGTCGTCAAGGTCACGCAGCTCGTCGAGAAGCCCAAGGCCGAAGACGCGCCCTCGAACCTGGCGATCATCGGTCGGTACGTTCTCGGTCCCGATGTCTTCGACATCCTCGAGCGCACCGAGCCCGGCAAGGGCGGCGAGATCCAGCTGACCGATGCCCTCGAAGAGCTCGCGACCGGTGGTGGCGACGGCGGCGGCGTGTACGGCGTCGTCTTCCGCGGGCGTCGTTACGACACCGGCGACCGTGTCGACTACATCAAGGCGATCGTGCAGCTGGCTGCCGACCGCGACGACCTCGGCCCCGCCCTCCGCCCCTGGTTCAAGGAGTTCGCGCAGGGTCTCTGACCCGGGCAAGACGCCATGGATCTGTCCGTCCCCCGGCGGCACGGCGACGTGTCGATCCGTCTCATCCGCAATCGCGATGCGCGCGTCCTCCAGCAGCAGCTGATCGACAACCGCTCGTGGTTGAAGCGGTGGGAGGCGACCAGCCCCGACGGTCCCGTGTCGTTCGACATGCGCCTCGGCATCCGTCGTCTCCTGCAGCAGTACCGTGACGGCGTCGGCGTCCCCTTCGTGATGGCGTGGGACGACGACGTCGCCGGGCAGCTGAACGTGTGGGGCGTGTCGCGCGGGTCGCTGGCGTCGGCGACGATCGGGTACTGGGTCGCCGAGGAGTTCGCGGGTCGCAACATCACCACGATCAGCGTGGCGATGGCGACCGACGTGTGCTTCACCGAGCTCAACCTGCACCGCGTCGAGATCTGCATCCGGCCCGAGAACCACGCCAGCCTGCGCGTGGTCGAGAAGCTCGGCTTCCGCTACGAGGGGTTGCGCCGCAAGTACATCCACATCGACGGCGATTGGCGCGACCACTACGCCTTCGCCCTCGTGCGCGAAGAGGTTCCGTACGGGGTGCTGGACCGATACGTGCGGGGGCAGGTCCCGCCGGATGCCGCTCGCGTTCCTCCTTCGGATCGGGTCTGAACGGTTCCGTTGCGATCCGCCTCCGGTACGTGGCGAAAGTCTCGTCGCGACACGCCGGGGGATGCCGAGGTGTGATCTCTCGGTGACCTACCTTTATGGCATGGGTGGGCAGGTTCTCAGCGGCGGCGTGATCGTCTTCGTCGCGGTCGCGCTCTGGCTCGTCTATCTGCTTCCGTCGTGGCAGAGCCGTCACCGGTTCACCTCCGCCGAACGCAATGCCGTGCGTCTCAACCAGGCGCTGCGCGTGCTCGCCGAGACAGCCGAGACGCCCCGCGAGGTCCGGCTGGAGCTGACGGCCCGCACCGCCCACCAGCAGCAGAAGCTCGCGCGCCAGATCCAGGCCGAGAAGGCCCAGACCGAGCTCGCCGCGGCCAAGGCACGACTCGAGGTGGCTCGTCTCGAGAGTGCCCGCGATCGCGATGTCGTCAAGGAGCAGCGCGCCGCGGCCGTGGACCTGGCTCGTGCCGAGCGTGCCGCGGCCCTCGAGGTCGCTCGCGCCGAACGCGCTGCCGCGCTCGAGAAGACCCGCGCCGAGCGTGCCGCCGCCGTCGAGCGGGCGCACGCCGAGCGCGCCGCGGCCGTTGCGCGCCCCGAGGCTCGTCGAGTCCGTGCTCGCCGCCGCTTCCGTCTGACCGTGACCACGGTGGGCCTTGCGGGCCTTGTTGCCGCGCTTGTCGGCCTCGCGCAGATCGTCACCGGGGGAGCGCCGGTGCTACTTTCTCTCGGGTCGGTCGTCGTCGTGGCATCCCTCGTCGTCCTCCGCCGCATCTCCGTCGTGGCCGCCCGCACGGCGCCCGTGTCCGTTGCGACGTCGGTAGCGACGCGCGCGGTCGCGACCGAAGTGCAGGACGTCGCCCTCGTGCCCGAGCCGCGCCCCACGTGGACGCCTCGCGAGCTTCCGCGCCCGCTCGTCGCGTCGGCCGGGTCGCGCGCCGCCGCCGTGGTCGACGAGCAGATCGCCCGCGAGGCGCTGCGCGCCGCTGCCCGCGAGGAGGCCGCGCGCGAGCTCGCCGCCGAGCAGGCTCCCACCCCGATCGAGACGGCTCGTCCGGCCGCTGTCGCCCCCGCTCCGTCGCCGTATGCCGCGATGGGGTACGTCGACGAATCGGAGATCCAGGATCACGTTCAGCGGCTCCTGGCGCGTCGCGCGTCGGGGGAGTGACTCCGGCCCGTTCGCGGGTGCCGGGCTCGCTCCGTCGATCTCCCTCTCGACCGATGCTGTCAGCGGCATACGTTGCTCGTCGCGTGCCGACGGGGGCAGCGCGCGTCGAGGTGGGCACGAATGACGTGATAGTGTTTACGAGGTTTCCGGGCCTGTGGCGCAGTTGGTAGCGCGCCTCGTTCGCATCGAGGAGGTCAGGGGTTCGAATCCCCTCAGGTCCACCAGAACACCACAAGAAGGCCTCCGCTCAGCGGGGGCCTTCTTCGTTTGTCGCCGGACTCTTCGGGGATGTGCGCACCTTAGCGCTGTAGGCCTGCGCCCTCGGGCTTCTTCCGCACGGCGGTGAGGAGCACGGGCTCGGATGCCCTCGGCCCCTCGTCCGATGGACGTCTCCGATTCAGTCGGCCTCCGCCGCGGCGCGTGCCCGGCGAGAGGCGACCGTCTTGCGGACGATCGCGATGATCACGGGTAGTACCGAGATGAGCACGATCACGATCATGAGGACGTCGATGTTGTCGACGATGAACGGGATGCCGCCCAGAAGCAGACCGATGAGGGTCATGGCCACGACCCAGAGCGTGGCGCCCAGGGTGTTCCACACGAGGAACCGGCGATAGTGCATATGCGCGGTCCCGGCTGCCACCGGCACGTACGTCCGCACGATCGGCACGAAGCGTCCGAGCACGAGGGAGCCGCCGCCGTACCGGGTGAAGAAACGCTCGGCATCGTGCAGACGTTCGGGGCGCAGCACGCGCGCGTCTTCGCGGAAGAGGCGGCGTCCGAAGCGTCGACCGAGCCAGTATCCGACTTGATCGCCCAGGATCGCGGCGGGGATGCCGACCAGCAGCACCTGCCAGGGCTGGATGCCGAGAGGGCCGGCCAGCACCGCCGCGGTGACCAGCAGGGAGTCGCCGGGCAGGAACGGGAACAGCACGCCCGACTCGATGAAGATGAGCAGCGCGATGCCGCCGAGCACCCACGGTCCGAACGCGTGGAGGATCGACGCCGCGTCGGGCAGGATCCCGGTCGCCATGGCGACGGAGTGGGTGTTCACGGCAGGTGCTTTCTCCAGGTCGAACGAGCGGGCGCAGACGCACGGGGTCGCGTGCAGGGCGACGCTAACGCAGCCCCGCCAAGGGAAGACCAAGAATCCGTGGGGGTTGCGCCGGCTGTGCAGCCAGGGTCGGAACGTCGGTCGCTCCCCGCCCGACTGTCGGGGTGGCGCTGGCGAGCATCCACGCCGCACCCCACGGAGCCGGCTACAACAGGCTCGTACGGCGCAAGTCGAAGAGATCGGGCTGACGCTCCTCGAAGACGTTCTCGAGCGCGTCCCCGCCATGCTGTTCTGCGTGGAGCGCCTCTGCCGCAGTGATCGGGACCAGTTGCAGCCAGACCGTGTACGTGTCGTCGTCTTCGACGGAAGGGAAGGTCTCGGGCCAGCAGAAGGGGGCCACGATGAACCCGTGTGGGGTGCTCACGCCCTCGCCGGCATGCTGGAACGCCCCGCGGACCACGGTCCCGTACCGCGAGGGACCGCCGTCGGCGACGAAGAACGTGCAGAAGGCGAGCGCGGTTCCGAACCGATCCCATCCGCTGCCCGCGCAGCCGACGAATTCCGCAGTGACCATCTTTCCGGATGCCGTTCGATAGCCGGTGTCGATGCGGTTGGTGCCAAGAGTGCTCCATGACGTCAGGCCTTCGTCGGGACAGTCCGCTACCGAGAAGCCGCCCACGCGGTGACCCGACTCCGCCGTACTGTACGTTCCGACGTTCGGGTCGAGGCCTGTTCGCCCGAAACCGGCGAGCGAGTTCGCGAGAGCCGCGTAGTCGTCGACCACCGTTACGCTCGCCAGGCGTGAGCGGCCAGCGCGGAGAAGTCTCCCGCGAGGAACTCGGCGGCGATCGTCCGCACCTGGTCGTCCGTCGGGTCGGCGATCTGCCCGACCTCGTCACCCTCCAGGTTCTCGAAGACGACGAAATCGCGATAGACGGCTAGGTTCCAGCCGCCTGAGTCTGTCACGGACAAGGCGCAATGCTCCTCGTCAGTGGGGTCGAGCTCGGCGAACACTGTCAGGAACACCTCGAGAGTCGCTTCGTCGCCCTCGAACATGTCGCCGTACTGGCCCGTGATCCACACCGCTCGTTCGGGGTCCGCCCCCGTCTCTCGTCCAGCCACACGAGGATTCTTCCGGGGAACCGTCTCGGGTTCAACGCCGCGCGGCCACCGCACGAACCACGCCCCGACGCGATGGCGCCCGACGCCGCCGCCTGCCATGCTCGAGACCATGAAGCCATCCGCCGCCAAGGTCATCGCCGGTGTCGTGTGCGGAGCGGTGGTCGTGGGGCTGGCGGCGTTGACGGTGCCAGCCTTCGCGCCGCTGGGGACGGTCGCCTCAGTGGCCGCGGGCCTCACCTCGTCGCTGGAGTCGACTCCGAGCGATCCGTCGACGCCGTCGGCATCCGCAGCGCCGGTCGATCCCTACGGGCCTCCCGAGGGGTACGTCCACGTCGGGAACGGTACGTACATTCCCGGTGGCGGCTTCGGCGACTGCGCGGAATCCGCCTACATCCACATGGGCAGTCAGGACGGTCAGGCGCCCACCGCAAGCCTGTTCGGCAAGCTCGTCGACACGGGCGTGAGGGAGTTCGCGGCGGGGACCCCCGCGTTCGCCGATGACGGGCGGATCGCCACCTACACGGTCGCCCCGGGCGATGTCCCCACGGCGATCGGCGACCGGTTCTGCATCTGGAACGGCATGTCCCTCACCACGCTCAACGGCATCCCGGGCAGCACCGCCATCCAACCCGGTCAGGTGCTGGTGCTGGATCCCGCGGCGGTCCCGGGGTTCGTCTTCGATCACCCCTACGCCCGGTGATCGCCCGCCGCGCCCGGCACGTGGCATCCGGTCGTCAGGCGCCCTGGAACGCCCGCAGCTGAGCGAGCAACGTCGGGGCTCCCGCATCGAAACGCTTGCCGCCGATGAACACGCCGCCCGCGAAGACGATCGCGCCCCAGAGCAGTCCGATCGCGAGCGAGACCCATCCGGCGCCCGTCACTCCGAAGAAGACGGCCATCACGGCGGGGATCACGGCGGGCAGCGCCAGCACGGCGACGAGAGCCCAGCACAGGAAGAACGCCAGGAACATCGTGAACGTCGACCCGGGCACGCGCTTGAAGGGCGAGTCGCCGGGGGCGGGCGTGGGAACGACGAGCAGGGCCGAGCTCACGGCACTGACACCGAGGCCGACCAGCGTGAGGCCCATCGAGCCGCCGATGACCGCGGGGAGCAGCTCCCCCCTGCCGACGATCCCCAGCGTCACGACATCGGCGAGCAGCACGAGCGGGATGCTCACGGTCGCCGATCCGAGCATGCGCCCGAGACGGTCGGCGCGCCCGCGGATACCGGTCTGCATCACCGTGGCGAAGGCGGTGCCGTCATACGACACGTCGGTGTACGCCAGGATGCCGGCGAAGAATCCGACCAGCAGGCCCGAGGCCGCGAAGAACGGCCCGTCGAGATCGCCGCGCGAGTAGACGAGAACGAGGACGGGGGCGAACGGGATCAGCAGCAACTGCCGCAGATACCGGAAGTCCCGCGTCCACGACGTGAGTGAGCGCGCCCAGGTCGCCCCGACGGGACTCGAGGGCATGACGCCGAACCACCCCAGCGATCCGGACCGGCGACGCGTGGCCACGCGTGCCGGAGGACCGACGAGGGATGCCGCCAGGCTCCGCCGCCAGAGCACCCACAGCAGCGCGAGGGTGGCGGCCGCGATGACGAGCTTGAGGAGCCCCGTGATCCACGCCCCCGCGGCGAGGTCGCCCGGAACGGCCCACGCCGCGGCGACCGGGGTCCACGACAGCGCCGAGACGACGGTTTGCAGCTGCGCCCCCTGCTCGCTCGCCGAGAACAGCAGGTTCGTGACCCCGATGAAGAGCGGACTCGCGAAGATGACGAGGGCAAACCCGACCAGACCCACGACCTCGCGCGTGCGGCGGCCCCCGCCGATGCCCGCGGCGAGAGCGGCCACCGCGCGCGACGCGACGACGCAGATCACCACGCCGAGGGGGACGCACACGACGGCGGCCACGGCCGCGGCCGGGTAGCGGGCCCAGACGAGGAACACGGCGAGGGATCCGATCGCGGTGGTGATCCCGGGCACGCCCGTGAGCCCACCCGCGGTGATCGCGACCATCATCTGCCGGGTCGTCATCGGGAACGGTGCGAGCTTCGCGGGATCGAGGGTGGTGTCGAGCCCCGCGGCGAAGATCGGTCCCACCACCCACCCGAGGGTCAGCACCGCGCCCGCCAAGGTGATGACGGCACGCGCGATGTCGAGGTCGAGCGTTCCGACGAAGAAGAGGCCGACGCCCGCGAGGAACAGCATCCAGACCGCACCGATGACGCCGAAGATGAAGCCGACCAACTGCATGGGGCTCCGCGACAGGGTGTTGCCCAGCACGCGGAACCGGATCTTCAGGACTGTCGCAACCACTGCGGCCCCTCCGCGTGGTGGCGCCCGCCGACCAGCTCGACGAAGCGGTCCTGAAGGGTCTGTCCCCCGCGGACCTCGTCGACGGTCCCGGAGGCCAGCAATCGGCCCTGCGCGATGATGGCGACGTGGTCGCACATGCGTTGCACGAGGTCCATCGAGTGGCTCGAGACGATGACCGTGCCGCCCGAGGCGGTGTAGCCGCGCAGGATGTCTTCGATGTTGGCCGCCGACACGGGGTCGACGGACTCGAAGGGTTCGTCGAGGACGAGCAGGCGGGGGGCGTGCACGAGAGCGCAGGCGAGGGCGACCTTCTTGGTCATGCCCGCGGAATAGTCGACGACGGGCGTGCCCGCGGCCTCGGTGAGGTCCATGATCTGCAGCAGGTCGGCCGTGCGGGCACCGACCTCCTCGCGCGTGAGGCCGAACATCATGCCGGTGTAGGTGACGAGTTGCTCGCCGGTCAGCCGGTCGAACAGACGCACGCCGTCGGCGAGATTGCCGATGAGCTTCTTCGCCTCGACCGGGTGGGTCCAGACGTCGACTCCGTGGATGCCGACCGTGCCGGCGTCCGGCCTCAGGAGTCCCGTCGCCATCGACAGCGTGGTGGTCTTGCCCGCGCCGTTGGGGCCGACCAGGCCGTAGAACGACCCGGTCGGAACGACGAGGTCGAGGCCTTCGACCGCGACCTTCTGACCGAAGCGTTTGGCGAGACTGGTCACCTGCATCGCCGGGCGGGAGTCGGTCGAGGCGCGGGGCGCGACCGCCTCGGGCAGGGCGGACGGCGGGGGGACGTCACGAGGGATGTCGGTCACTCCTCGAACCTATCGGCGGGCAGCGGGGCATTCCCAGCCCCGCTGCGCAACTCTGCGTTCTCAGTACCGGATGGCGTCGATGACCTTGACCCGAACGGCGACGAGAGCGATGTTCATCCGCCCCGCAGCGCCACGCCCCCGAGCGTCCTGAGAACGACGGGGGCGTAGCATCCGGTGTCCTATCGGGTCACTCCTTCGGAGGCGAGACGACGTTCGGCTTGGTCGGGTCGAGCGGCGCTCCGGTCCCGACACGGGCGTGGCTGCGCGAGTACGCGAAGTAGATCGCAAAGCCCAGGGCCAACCAGATGAGGAACCGCAACCACGTCTCGACCGACAGGTTGAGCATGAGGTAGGTGCAGATGGCGGCCGAGAGGATCGGCAGGACCGGGCTCCACGGCACGCGGAATCCGCGCTTGAGGTCGGGGCGTTTGCGGCGCAGCACGATCACGCCGATAGAGACGAGCACGAACGCCGACAGGGTGCCGATGTTGACCATCTCTTCGAGGATGCCGACGGGGGTCAGGCCCGCGACGAGGGCGACGATCACGGTCACCACGATCGAGATGACCCACGGGGTGCGGAAACGCGGGTGCACCTTGGCGAGAGCGCCGGGGAGCAGCCGGTCGCGCGACATCGCGAAGATAATGCGCGTCGCGCCGATGAGCAGCGTCAGCACCACGGTGGTCAGACCCGCCACGGCGCCGGCGGCGATGACCGTCGCCATCCACGTCTGGCCACGCGACGCGAACGCCTCGGCGAGGGCGGCCTTCGGGTTCAGCTCGTCGAAGGGCACCATGCCGGTCACGACCACGGCGACGGCGCAGTAGAGGATCGTGCAGATGACGAGCGAGGCGATGATGCCGATCGGCAGGTCGCGCTGCGGGTTCTTGGTCTCTTCGGCCGTCGTCGCCACGACATCGAAACCGATGTAGGCGAAGAACACCAGGGCCGCACCGGCGAGGATGCCCCCGACGCCGAACGTCGCCGGCTCGAGGCCCGAGAGGAACTGCAACAGCGGCTGGGTGAGGCCGGAGGCCGACTCGGTGGGGACCGACGGCGGGACGAAGGGGGTGTAGTTGGCCGGATTGATGAAGAGGATGCCGGCCACGATGACGAACAGCACGATGAAGAGCTTCACGGCCACCAGCACGAGGTTGACCCGGAGGGACTCCTTGATGCCGACCGTCATGAGGCCGCCGAGGACCAGGACGAGAAGGATCGCGGGCACGTCGACGACACCGCCGGAACTCACCGCCTCGGGCAGGACGATGCCGAGTTGCTGAAGGAAGGTGCTGAGGTAGGCGCTCCACCCCTGGGCCACGACGCTCGCGCCGAGGAACATCTCGAGGATGAGATCCCACCCGATGATCCACGCGAAGAGTTCGCCGAGCGAGGCGTACGAGAAGGTGTACGCCGATCCCGAAACGGGGACGGTGGAGGCGAATTCGGCGTAGCACATGGCCGCGAGACCGCACGCGATCGCGGCGATGATGAAGCTGATCACGACAGCCGGGCCGGCGACCTCGTTGGCGGCGCGACCGGTCAGGGTGAAGATGCCCGCGCCGATCACGACGCCGACACCGAAGACGGTCAGGTCGACGGCGCTGAGGGACTTCTTGAGCCGGAACTCCGGCTCATCGGTGTCGGCGATGGATTGCTCCACCGACTTGGTTCGGAAAAGACTCACGCGACGCATCCTCTGTCTCGAGCGATGTCCAGGGAGCGAACACCACCCAGGGAGGATAGTCCCCCGACGGGCGCGGTGCCTATCTTCGGGGAGGGCTCGACAGCCGCGCCTTTATCAGAGATGACTAATGCGGGAAATTCATTGAATGCGGGTGTAAGGTTTTTCGTATTATGGCTATGAAGCACATCACGCACCTCGTCGACGACCTCGACGGCTCTGTTCTCGAAGACGGCCAGGGAAAGCAGATCACCTTCTCCGTCGAAGGTCGCGCTTACGAGATCGACCTCTCCGACCGCAATGCGGACAAGTTCTATTCGGCGATCGCCCCGTTCGTGGATGCCGCTCGTTCGGTGTCCCGTGGCAATTCGGCCGCGCGACGCCCCCGTGCTGCTCGCCGCTCGAACGACGTCGATCTCGGTGCCGTTCGGGAATGGGCGCGCGCGAACGGACACACCGTGAGCGATCGCGGTCGCGTTCCCGCGACGATTCTCGACGCGTACGCCGAGGCGAATTCCTGAACCTCGTTTGTTCTCCTCTCGGCCGGGCGTGAATGCGACGGCCGAGAGGATGACGCTGTTCGCCCCCGCGCTTGTCGCGTGCTGCGTCACCCGCGTGGATTCGCGGACGCGCCGCGCAGGGCGGGGGTCGGTGAGAGCGGGCGAGTCGGCGGGTGAATTCCCAAATCGCAGCCCGGAATGCGCCTCGTCGGCGGCTTATGGTCGCGACATGGCGAATAAGCACATCAGGCAGACGATCGGCGACCTCGACGGTTCGGTCATCGAAGAAGGAACGAGTGTGACCTTCTCTCTGGAAGGGCGTTCCTATGAAATCGATCAGTCTTCTGACAATGCACACAAACTGCGCGACGCCTTTCGGCCGTACATGACGGCCGCGCGCCCGGTCGGTTCTTCTCCGTCTCCTCCGCGACGCATGCCGCGCGGGCGGGCCATTCCGACCCGAGATGTGATCGACGTGCGTTCCCGGAAACAGAAGAACGGTTTCCCGATCACTGATCGCGGACGCATTTCCGCTACTGTCCTCGCGGCATCCGACGTCGCGCATTAAACCCCCGAACGCGAAGAACCGGATGCCCCGTCGAGGCGGCATCCGGTTCTTCTTTCCTTCCGGTCAGACGAGCGCGGTGCGTCCTGCGCCCGCGGCGAGTCGCTCCGCGGCGAGTCCCTCTGCTGCCGCGAGCGGGGTCACGCCCCGGTTCGCCGCCTCGTCGAAGACGCGGCGGACGGTGTCGCCGATGCCGGCGACGCGCCGCATGATGTCGTCGAGGCTGCCCCGCTCCTTCGCCACCAGGTCGAGGTAGATGACCCCGCCCGCGTTGACGACGAAGTCGGGCGCGTAGAGGATGCCCCGGGCGGCGAGACGGTCGGCGCCGGAGCGGTCGGCCAGAGGATTGTTGGCGGGACCGCAGACGGAGCGGGCGTCGAGGGCGTCGATCACGTCGTCGGTGAGCACCCCGCCGATGCCCGCGGGAACGAAGACGTCGGCGGGAATGAGGTGCGCCTCGCTCGGCTCGACCCACGCCGCGCCCAGTTCGGTCGCGAGAGCGCGCTTGGCGGGATTCACGTCGGTGACGGTGAGAACGGCGCCCTCGCCGGCGAGACGCTCGGCAAGGCGGCTGCCCACCTGGCCGAGACCGGCGATGGTGACGCGGCGCCCGGCCACGGCGCCGGTTCCGACGGCACGCTCCAGGGTCGCGACGAGCGAGGCGTACACGCCGAGGCTCGTGGGACCGGCCGGTTCACCCGAGCCGCCGACCGTGTCGGGGAGCCCGACCACGTGCGCGGTGCGCTCGCTGACGACGAGCATGTCCTCGGTGGTCGAACCCACGTCCTCGGCGGTGCGGTACAGCCCGCCCAGGCTCTCGACCGCGTCACCGAGGTCGAGGAACGCGGCGCGGCGCCGGTCGGCGTCGAGCACGGCGCCCTCCGGCAGTCCGATGACCGACTTGCCGCCGCCCGCGTCGAGGCCGGCGGCGGCGTTCTTGAGCGTCATCGCGGCCGAGAGGCGGAGCGCGTCGCCGAGCGCGTCGGTCCACGACGGGTAGGTCCACAGGCGCGCGCCGCCGAGAGCGGGGCCGAGGACGGACGAGTGCAGGGCCACGGCGACGAACAGACCGCTGCGTCGCCCCGTGATCACCTCCACGCGTTCGTGGGTGAAATCGGGCAGGGGCAGAGCGGTTGTCATCGCGTTCCTTGTCGTCGGTCGCCTTGTGGGCGGCACTGTGCGGATGCCGCGGCGTTGCGGCATCCGGGATCTATTCTGACCCGTCGGCGGGCGTCACGCGAGCGGCCCCGCGGCGCCTCGGCCGAGACCACACGATCCGCGCGAGCGCACATGGCCGGCCCGCGCTCGCGTCCGGCCCGCGGCGGGGCTCGCTCTAGGCTGTCGGGCATGACCGACGCCCTTTCCGCCCGTAGTCGCCTGGTCGCCGCCGCCCTCGAGGAGGCGGGCATCGCCGGGCGCATCGTCGTGCTGCCGGGTGCCGCGTCGACGGCTGCGCTCGCCGCCGCCGCCCTCGGTGTCGAGGTGGGCGCGATCGCCAACAGCCTCGTGTTCTGGAGCGACGACGAGCCATTGCTCGTCATGACCAGCGGCGCGCACCGGGTCGACACGGCGGCGCTCGCCGAGCGGCTCGGGCGCGGCGGCATCCGCCGGGCGACCCCCGAGCAGGTGCTCGCCGCGACCGGCCAGCCCATCGGGGGCGTGGCGCCGACCGGGCACCCCGCGCCCCTGACGACGGTGGTCGACGAGGACCTCGCGGCGTTCCCCGAGATCTGGGCCGCGGGCGGCACGCCGCACACGGTGTTCCCGCTGACGTTCGACGAGCTGGTGCGGTTGACCGGCGGGACGGTGACGCGGGTCGTCTGAGCGGGGGCCCGGCGCGGCGTCTCGCCGTGGCCCCGGGGCCATCTTCGGCGCCCCGGGGCCACGTCGCGTGCCCCATGAAAAGGGAGGGGCCGGGCGGCGGCGGTTCGGGGCGGCGCCGCCCGGCGGGCTCACACCCCGGGGGCGGGTGTGAGGGCTGTGAGGCAGACCACCGCGGCGGCGGCTGACCACGCCTGCGGACGGCAGGCGGCGGGGTACGGCGTCGGCACCGACGAGTGGGTGCGCGGGTCGCCCGCGTGCAGCTCGGGCACGCGGTACGCGAAGCCCTCGGCGGCGTCCAGCAGACCGACGACCACGGACCGCGCCTCGTCGTGCAGGCCCGCGCGCAGCATGCCGTGCGCGGCGATCGCGGTGTCGTGCACCCAGACGCTGCCCCCGTGGTACGACAGTGGCCAGTACCCGGCGGCGCCGGTCGACATGGTGCGAATGCCGTATCCACTCGACATGCTCTCGCCGAGCAACAGCTGGGCGACGTGCGCCTCTTCTTCGGCCGACAGGATGCCGGTGCCGAGCAGGTGCCCGATGTTGCTCGTCAGCGTGTCGACCGGACGCTTGTCGCGGTCGAGCGCGACGGCGGGGTAGCGGCCCTCGGGCGTCTCGACCCAGTACGTCGCGGCGAAGCGCTCCTTGAGGTCGGCGGCCCAGGAGCGCCAGAACGCGGCGTCATCGGCATCCGCTCCCTCGCCGAACTCCTCGAGGAGGTCGGCTCCGGCCAGGGCGGCCTCGTACGCGTACGCCTGCACCTCGCACAGGGCGATCGGACCCTCGGCGAGACTGCCGTCGCGCCACTGGATGGAGTCGCCCGAGTCCTTCCACCCCTGGTTCGATAGGCCCGTGCCCATGCGGTCGATGTAGTCGAGGAAGCCGTCGCCGTCGCTGTCGCCGCTGTCGCGGATCCAGCCGAGGGCGCCGCGGAGCGTCGGGAGAAGCCCCCGCACCTCGGCCTCGGGCATGCCGGCGCGCCAGGTGTCGGCGAGCAGGCAGATCCACAGCGGTGTCGAGTCGACGCTGCCGTAGTACTTCGGCGGCAGCACGATGCCCTCGCCGGGGATCTCGAGCGCCGAGGCCCGTAGCTCGTGCAGGATCTTGCCGGGCTCCTGCGCGGTCTGCGCGTCGTCGTCGGCGCCCTGCAGACGGGCGAGAACGCGCAGGGTGGATGCCGCGATCTCGCGGTCGAGCGGCAGTGCGAGTCGCGCGGCCCAGATCGAGTCGCGGCCGAAGAGCGTGAAGAACCACGGCGCCCCCGCGGCGAAGAACTCGTTGTCGGGGTGATCGGGGAGCACGAGCCGCAGGGCGTCGAGGTCGTCGAGCGCCGTGCGGAGCCACCGCGACAGGCGCGGGTCGGGGGCGCCGGCGGAGACGGCCGCGGCATCCCATCGCGCGGGAGCGGTCGCCGAGCCCACGACGAGCGTGTCGTCGCGCAGCGTCAGCGTCCAGCCGATCTCGGCGGCGCCGAAGGGGGCGATCTCGACGTCCCACTCTGCCTCGAGGCCATGATCGGCCGACGCCACTCGGGCGCCCGGAGCGACGAGTTCGAGGCCCTGGGCGCCGGCATCCACACGGATCTTCTCTCCCTCGATCACGGTCTCGGCGTCGCGAGCGGAGGCGTGACCCGACTTCACCTCGTGCAGCTGCGCGAACTCAGGAGTGAGCGCCAAGCGCACCGTGGTGCGGATCGGCTGATCGACGCGTGAGTGCAGGGTCCACGACTCGCTCACCACGCCGTCGTCGACGCGACGGTCGCGCAGCAGGCGCACCTTCGGGTCGGGGGTGGTGTCGTCGAGGCCGCGGAGGAGCCCTGCGAAGACCACGCGCGAGGCGCCGTCGGGGGCGGTCGAGATCCACTCGATCGGCGAGCCGTCGCAGCGGGCGGTGAGCGCGCGCACGTGTCGCACGTCTCCGTGGTAGACGCCGTGCACCGCACCCGCGCCCATGTCGCCCGTGCCGTCGGACCACACCTGGGTGGGGGCCCGCAGAACGATGAGCGCATCGCTGAGCAGCGGTTGCAGGGGAGGGGAGTCGACCGTCGTCCCGGCAGGCGAGGTGGTGGGGGCGGTGGTCATTCTTTGACGGCTCCTTCGCTGGCGTTCATGATGCGGCGCTGGAAGATGAAGAACACCACGGCGACTGGGATCGTCATGATGGCCGCGGCCGCGAGTTTGAGGGGGAATTGGCTGCCCTGGCTGAGCTGACCGCTGGCCAGCGACGCCACGCCCTTGGTCAGGGTGGTGAGTTCGGGCGACTGGGTGGAGATGACGAAGTGGCTCAGCTCGTTCCACGATCCCTGGAATGACAGGATCACGATCGTGATGAGCGCGGGCCGCGCCATCGGCAGCACGACCGACCAGAAGATGCGGAACGTGCCGGCTCCATCGATGCGGGCCTGCTCCTCGACCGAGGGCGGGATCGACTCGAAGAAGTTCTTCATGATGAACACGCCCGCGGCATCCACCAGCAACGGCAGGATCATGCCCGCGTAGGAGTCGTAGATGCCGAGCTGGTTGATGACGAGGAACTTGGGGATCAGCAGCACCACGGTCGGCACCGCCATCACCGCGATGAGGGCGGCGAACACGATCCCGCGCCCGCGGAACTGCAGGCGGGCGAGCGCGTACCCGGCGAGGGAGTTGAAGAACACCCGCCCCGCGGTGACGAATACGGTCACCACGACCGAGTTGCCGAACCACACGGGGAAGTCGGAGTTCAGGAACAGTCGCTCGTAGGCCGCCCATGTGAAGGGCTGCGGCGCGAGCGAGATCGGGTCGGCCGCCGCCGCGGCATCCGTCTTGAACGACGTCGCCACCTGCACGAGGAACGGATAGATGTAGATGACCGCGAGCACGATCAGCAGGGCGTACAGACCGATCTGCCAGCGCAGGGCCTTGCCCGACATGCGGTGCTTCGCGGGCTTGACGGGTCCGTCGATGCGCTGTTCGGCGAGGACGGTGGTCGGGGGAGAGGCCGTGGCGGTCATCGCTGCATTCCCTTCTGCGCAGGCACCTCGTACTGGCGCAGGCGTCGGCGCGAGACCGGGCGATCGCGCAGCACGAAGCGCTGCAGGATGGTGAGGGCCACGATGATGACGAAGAGCACGAAGGCGATCGCCGCACCCTGCCCCCACTGCTGCGAGAGGAACGCCGAGGAGTAGCTGAGGTAGGCGGGCGTCAGCGTCGTCTTTCCGGGCCCACCCTGGGTGCCCGTGTAGATCTGGTCGAACACCTGCCACGTGCCGATGAGGCCGAGGGTCAGCACCGTGAACAGCACGGGCTTGAGCTGCGGCAGGGTCACGCGCCAGAAGCGCTGCCAGCCGTTCGCGCCGTCCATCATCGCGGCCTCCTGCACGTCGGCGCCGATGTTCTGGAGGCCCGCGATGAACAGCAGCATGAAGGTGCCCGAGGTGGTGAACACGGCCATGAGGATGAAGGCCGACATCGCGACCGAGGGTCCGGCGAGCCAGTCCCACCACGAGACGCCGAGCATCGTGTTGCCGGTGAGGAAGGCCGGGCCGCTCGTGACGCCGACCGCGCCAAGGAGGTTGTGCACGACGCCCGAGGGATCGCTGAACCAGTTCGGTCCGTTGATGCCGAGCCACGACAGCACCTCGTTGACGGCACCGGATGCCGAGAAGAGGAAGAGCCACAGCACGGTGATGGCCACCGAGCTCGTGACCGAGGGGAAGTAGAAGGCGGTGCGGAACAGACCGCGTCCGCGCAGGATCGCGCGGTTGACGAGCACCGCGAGGAAGAGCGACAGCGCGGTCTGCAGCGGCACGACCAACAGCACGTACCAGGCGTTGTTGCGCAGCGCCGTGCCGAAGTCGCGCTCGGCCAGCCCGCCGCCGGTGGTGACCGCGGCGTAGTTGTCGAGGCCGACGAAGCCGACGTTGGACGAGAAGGGGCTGCCGCGCCCGGTCCAGTCGGAGAAGCTCACCCACAGCGCCATGAGCACGGGGACGAGCAGGAACACGCCCAGGATGATCAGCACGGGGGCGGTGAACAGCCAGCCGGCGGCGGCCTCGCCGCGCCGGATCCCCGGGGAGGAGGATCCGGCGCGACGCGGCGCTGAGGTGAGGGCACTCATGGTTACTTGGTGATGGCCTCGAGGTTGGATTGCGCCGTCTTGAGCAGCGCCTGCGGGTCACCGGTCTTCAGGGACTCCAGCTGAGCGTTGAAGTCGGTGATGACGTCGGCGGCGCCGGCCATGTTCGGCGGGAACTGCGCGTACTCGGCACCGGAGAGGAACGCCGTGAGGTCGGGGTTCGCGGTGCTCCACGCGTCGGCGGCCGACTGGCTCGAGGGCATCGGGCCGAAGGCCTTCGAGAACGCCAGCTGCTGGTCGGTCGAGGTCAGGAACTCGACGAGCGAGCGTGCCTGCTCCTGGTTGCCGCTGTCGGCGGCCATGCCCCAGCAGTTGGTGAACTGCAGCGTGCCCTTGCCGCCGGGGCCCGCGGGCAGCTCGGCGACCTTGTACTTCACGCCGGGGTAGTCGGCCGACATTGCGCCGGTGATCCAGTTGCCCTCGATGACCATCGCGGCCTTCTGGGTGCCGAACGCCTCGCCGCCCCAACCCGCGCCCACATCGGACGCGAAGGCGAAGGTGCCGTCGTTCAGGTGCGTCTTGACGTAGTTCAGCGCCTCGACGTTGGCCGAGCTGTCGGCCGTGGCCTTGCCGTCGGTGACGAGCCCGCCGCCGGCCTCGGCCATGAAGGCGCCCACGCGCTGGTACTCGGCGCCGAACGCGAGACCGACGCGGCCGTCGGTGGTGAGCTTCTGAGCGACGGATGCCAACTGGTCCCAGGTCGTGGGCACGTCGGCATCCGTGAGCCCTGCCGCCGACCAGAGGTCGGTGTTGATGATGAGGGCCAGGGTCGAGAAGTCCTTGGGCGCGCAGAAGAACTTCCCGTCGACGGTGAAATTGTCGACGAGCGAGGGGTAGAAGTCATCCTTGTTCGCCAGGTCGTCGCCGTACGCGGCGATCGAGCCGTTCGCGGCGTAGCCGGCGAGGGCCTCGGGGGCGAGGTAGAAGAGGTCCGGCGGCGAGCCGGCGGCGAAGCCCTGCGAGAGCTGCTGGGGGAGGTCGTTGGCGGTCTGGACCTCCGCCTGCACGCCCGACTGCTGGCTCCAGGCGGCGACGGCGTCGGTGACGGCCTTGGTCTCGGCGTCGCCCGAGGAGCCGATGAGGATGCTCAGCGTGCCCGAGCCCGAGGCTTGGGACTCGCCGGGGGTGTCGTTGAAGCCCGAGCCGCACGCGGTGAGCGTGAGCGCTCCGGTGGCGAGTAGTGCGCCGGCGGCGAGCCAGTTCCGGGCGGTGTGCCGTGTCATGTGTCTCTCTCCTTCGATGAGGCATGCGACCCCTCCGGGTGCTCGGAGGGCCGTCTCTTTTGATCGTTCAAATGACGGTTCGACTACGGTAAGGAACGGCGGTGTTTCCTGTCAAGCGGTTGCTCGCCCGCTTAGGCTGTCGGTCTGACCATCAGGCCTGCGTGCGCGTCATCGCGGAACGCGCAGGCGTCGAAGGATCGGAAGAACCGGATGCCGCTGGGCACCGGCCACGGCACGGGGGAGACGAGGCATGGCGAAGGCGCCCACCGTCGACGACGTCGCACGCGTCGCCGGCGTCTCGCGGCAGACCGTCTCGAACGTCGTGAACACCCCCGACATCGTGCGCGAGGCCACCCGCCTGCGCGTCGAAGCCGCGATCGCCGAGCTCGGATACCGCCCGCACGCCGCCGCGCGCCGCCTGCGCACGCGTCGGAGTTCCACCATCGGCATCCATCTCGATCCGTATGCCGGGGGGATCTCGGGCGTCGTGCTCGACCGCTTCGTGCACGCCCTCACCGAACGCGCGGGCGAGCGCGACATGCGCGTGCTGCTGTACGCCGCGCGCACCCCCGAAGAGGAGATCGCGCGCCTCGGCGACCTGCTCGAGGGGGGAGAGGTCGATGCCGTCGTCATCACCGGCACCTTCCACGGCGACCCGCGCACGGGGTGGCTGCTCGAGCGCGCCCTGCCGTTCGTGTCGTTCGGACGGCCGTGGGGCGAGGACGACGTCGAAGCCCCCGCACACCTCTGGGTCGATGTGGACGGAGCGGCCGGCACGAGCGCCGCGACCGCGCACCTGCTCGGTCAGGGTTCTTCGCAGATCGCCTTCCTCGGCTGGCCGGGCGGATCCGGCACCGGCGACGAACGCGAACGCGGCTGGCGCGAGAGCGCGGCTTCGGGACCGCGGTGGGTCGTCGAAGAGAACGTCTCGGCCGCGCGCGACGTCGTCGCCGCGGGGCTCGCCGCCGACCCGGGAGTGACGGGCATCGTGTGCGCGAGCGATTCGCTCGCGATCGGCGCGCACCTCGCCGTCACCCTCGCCGGCCGCCCCGACATCACGGTCATCGGCTTCGACAACACCCCCGCGGTGGAGGCGCTCGGCCTCTCGAGCGTCGAGCAGTTGCCCGAAAAGGTGGCATCCGGAGCCCTCGACCTGCTCATGGGCGAGAACGGCACGGTCGTCGCCCCCCGCGCCCCGACGGCGGGGGCGGCGCACGTGCTGGTGGAGCCGCGGCTGGTCGTGCGCTGACGCGCTGCGGTGGTGCGCCGGGGCGGCACCCGCGTCAGGCGTGCCGGCCGATGCGACGGGCGAGCTCGGCGGCGGTTCCGGATGCCGCTGACGCCAGTGCCGCGGCATCGCGCGGCGGGCCGTCGGCCGGCCACGTGATCGCCACGGCCGCGGCGGGCCACCCGGCGTGATCCAGCACCGCAGCGGCGACGGAGCGGAATCCGGGCGTGACCTCGCCGTTCTCGCTCGCGTGGCCGTCTGCCCGCACCAGTCGGAGCACCTCGCGCAGCTCGCGCGGAGTCGCGGGGCCCGCGCCGTGGCGCTGGGTGAGGGCCGTGGCATCCGGGAACAACGCCCGCACCTGTTCGCGAGGAAGCGCCGCGAGCATCGCCCGACCCGTCGCGGTGAGGTGCGCGGGCAGGCGCACGCCCACGTCGGTCACGAGCGCGGGGCGGCGCGGAGCGCGCTCTTCGACGATGTACAGCACGTCGCGTCCGGCCAGCACGGCGAGGTGTGCGGATTCGCCGACCCGGTCGGAGAGCCCCGCGAGCAGCGGCCGGCCGAGGCGGGCGAGGGGTTGCTGCCGGGCGTAGCCGCCGCCGAGCTCGAACGCCGCGGTGCCGAGGCCCCAGCGGCGGTCGCCGGGCAGGTGCACGACGTAGCCGTGCTGCTCGAGGGTGGCGAGCAGGTGGTAGACGCTCGAACGGGGGATGCCGAGGGTCGTGGAGATCGACTGCGCGGCCATCGGGCCGGGTTGGCGCGCGAGCAGCGAGAGGATTCGCAGCGTCTGATCGGCGGCGGGGACCTGCGGGCGGGGATTGTCTGGCATGACAGACACAGGATTCCAGAACCCGGTCGTCGCGCGACAGTGCGCACGATGGAATCGGCGTATGAACACGAGCGTCACCGTCGGATCCCAGCCCCTCACCCCTCAGGACGTCGTCGCCGTCGCGCGACACGACGCGCGGGTGACGGTGGACGACGACGCTCTGAAGCGCGTGGCCGACACGCGCGCTCTCATCGAGGCGCTCGCCGACGACCCGCAGCCGCATTACGGCATCTCGACCGGCTTCGGTGCGCTGGCGACGACCTTCATCGCCGAGGACCGGCGCGCCCAGCTGCAGGCGAGCCTCATCCGCTCGCACGCCGCGGGCACCGGCTCCGAGGTGGAGCGCGAGGTCGTGCGCGCCCTCATGCTGCTGCGCCTGCAGACCCTCGCGACCGGCCGAACCGGCGTGCGACCGGTCGTCGTCGAGACCTACGCCGCCCTGCTGAACGCCGGGATCACCCCGGTCGTGCGCGAGTACGGCTCGCTCGGCTGCTCGGGCGACCTCGCTCCGCTGTCGCACGTGGCCCTCGCGGTGATGGGCGAGGGGGAGGTGCGCGATGCCGCCGGTGATCTGCGATCCGCCGCCGACGCGCTCGGCGCCGCGGGGATCGCCCCGGTCGCCCTGCGCGAGAAGGAGGGCCTCGCCCTCATCAACGGCACCGACGGCATGCTCGGCATGCTGCTGCTGGCCCTGCACGACCTCGAGATGCTGCTCACCACGGCCGACGTCTCGGCGGCGATCTCGATCGAGTCGCAGTTGGGGACGGATGCCGTGTTCGCGGCCGACCTGATGGCGCTCCGCCCGCAGCTCGGCCAGGCGGCATCCGCGGCGAACCTTCGCTCGTTCCTCGCCGGTTCGCCCATCGTCGCGAGCCACCGCGGGCCCGAGTGCACGCGCGTGCAGGATGCCTACTCCCTGCGCTGCGCGCCCCAGGTGCACGGCGCCGCGCGCGACACGATGGCCCACGCGGCGCAGGTCGCCGAGCGCGAGCTGGCATCCGCCGTCGACAACCCCGTCGTCACCGTCGACGGGCGCGTCGAGTCGAACGGCAACTTCCACGGCGCCCCCGTCGCGTACGTGCTCGACTTCCTCGCGATCGCGGTCGCCGACGTCGCCTCGATGTCGGAGCGCCGCACCGACCGCGCTCTCGACGTCGCGCGGAGCAACGGGCTGCCGCCTTTCCTCGCCGACGAGGTGGGGGTCGATTCGGGCCTGATGATCGCGCAGTACGCCGCCGCCGGGATCGTATCGGAGCTCAAGCGCCTCGCCGCCCCCGCCTCGGTCGACTCGATCCCCTCGAGCGCCATGCAGGAGGACCACGTCTCGATGGGGTGGGCGGGTGCCCGCAAGCTCCGTCGCGCGATCGACGGGCTCGCCCGCGTGTTGGCGATCGAAGTGCTGACCGGATGCCGTGCCCTCGACCTGCGCGCGCCTCTCCAGCCCGCGGCGGCCACCGGCGCCGTCCGCGACCTCCTCCGTACGCGGGTCGAGGGCCCCGGCCCCGACCGCTTCGTCTCGCCCGAGATCGAGGCGGTCACCGACCTCGTCGCCTCGGGCGCGGTGGCGCGGGCCGCGTTCGCGCAGACGGACGCCGCCCACACGCCCTCCACTCCCGCACACACCGCCTGACCTCGCGCCCCGATCGAAAGAGATCCGCCATGACCGACACCACCACGCCCGAAGCCGCCCCGGCACCGGAGGTCGCAACGGCTGCGGGACCGGGGACGGAGGCCGCAGCCGCAACGACCGCCGGGGTCCCGGCATCCGCTCCCCGCTCTCCGATCCGCGCGGCGCGCGGCTCCGAGCGCACCGCGAAGAGCTGGGGCGCCGAGGCCGCCAAGCGCATGCTCATGAACAACCTCGACCCCGAGGTCGCCGAGCGTCCCGACGACCTGGTCGTCTACGGCGGCACGGGCAGGGCGGCGCGGTCGTGGGAGGCGTACGACGCGATCGTGCGCACGCTCGAAGAGCTCGAGCCCGACGAGACCCTGCTCGTGCAGTCGGGCAAGCCGGTGGGCGTATTCCGCACGCACGAGTGGGCGCCGCGCGTGCTCATCGCGAACTCGAACCTCGTGGGCGACTGGGCGACGTGGCCCGAGTTCCGCAGACTCGAAGAGCTGGGGCTCACGATGTACGGGCAGATGACGGCCGGGTCGTGGATCTACATCGGCACGCAGGGCATTCTACAGGGTACGTACGAGACGTTCGCGGCCGTCGCCACCTCGCTCGGCCGCGAGTCGCTCGCCGGCACCCTCACCCTCACCGCCGGGTGCGGCGGCATGGGCGGGGCGCAGCCGCTCGCCGTCACGATGAACGGCGGAGCGGTGCTCATCGTCGACGTCGACCGCACGCGCCTCAACCGCCGCGTCGCCCACGGCTACCTCGACGAGGTCGCTCCCGATCTCGACGCGGCCATCGAACGGGTGAGCGCGGCACGCGAGGCGGGTGAGGCGCTGTCGGTCGGCGTCGAGGGCAACGCGGCCGAGGTGTTCCCGGAGCTTCTGGCCCGCGGCATCCGGATCGACATCGTCACCGATCAGACCAGCGCGCACGACCCGCTGTCGTACCTGCCGGTCGGCGTCTCGCTCGATCAATGGCAGGCCGAAGCCGCCCGTGACCCCGAGGACTTCACCCGCCGGGCGCGCGAGAGCATGGCGTCCCATGTGAAGGCGATGGTGGGATTCCAGGATGCCGGGGCGGCGGTGTTCGACTACGGCAACTCGATCCGCCGCGAGGCGGAGCTCGGCGGGTACGACCGGGCGTTCGCGTTCCCGGGCTTCGTGCCCGCGTATATCCGCCCGCTGTTCGCCGAGGGCAAGGGACCGTTCCGCTGGGTCGCGCTCTCGGGAGACCCCGAAGACATCGCCAAGACCGACCGGGCCGTCGCCGAACTCTTCCCGGAGGACGCAGCCCTGCACCGCTGGCTCGACAAGGCGGGAAAGCAGGTGCAGGTCGAAGGCCTGCCCGCGCGCATCTGCTGGCTCGGCTACCAGGAACGCCACCTGGCGGGCCTGAAGTTCAACGAGATGGTGGCCTCGGGCGAGCTGGCGGGACCCATCGTGATCGGCCGCGACCACCTCGACGCGGGATCCGTCGCCTCGCCCTACCGCGAGACCGAGGCCATGGCCGACGGCTCGGACGCCATCGCCGACTGGCCCCTGCTCAACGCGCTGTTGAACACCGCGAGCGGAGCGTCGTGGGTGTCGATCCACCACGGCGGCGGGGTGGGGATCGGCCGCAGCATCCACGCGGGACAGGTGTGCGTCGCCGACGGCACCGAGCTCGCCGCCGAGAAGCTCGCCCGCGTGCTCGTCAACGACCCCGGCACCGGAGTCATGCGCCACGTGGACGCCGGCTACGACCGCGCTCGCGAAGTGGCGGCCGAGCGCGGCCTGACGGTGCCGATGTGGTGAGCGCTTCCGCGCTGACCGGTGCCGATGTGGTGAGCGCTTCCGCGCTGACCGGTGCCGACGCGGTGAGTGCTTCGGAGCGGACCGGTGGGGACGCGGGGGCCGACGGAGCCGGACGCGCGTTCCTGCTGACGAACATCGGCGAGCTCACCACCAACGTCTCCGCCGCGGGCGACCCGTGCGGAACGCTGCGCGACGCGGCGGTCCTCGTGCGCGCGGGGCGCGTGGAGTGGACGGGGCTGACGACCGAAGTTCCGGATGCCGCGGGCCTCACCGCCGACGCGAGGATCGAGGTGATCGATGCCGGCGGTCGCGCCGTGATCCCCGGATTCGTCGACAGCCACACGCACCTCGTCTTCGGCGGCGATCGGGCCGAGGAGTTCGCAGCGCGGATGGAGGGGAAGCGGTACGCGGCGGGAGGGATCCGCACCACCGTCGCCGCGACACGGTCCGCCCCCGACGACGAACTCCGCAAGCGCCTGCGCTCCCTCGTCGCCGAGTGTCGCGCGCAGGGGACGACGACGCTCGAGATCAAGACGGGCTACGGCCTCGACGTCGAGACCGAGCTGCGGCTCGCGCGACTCGCCGCGGAGGTCACCGACGAGGTCACCTTCCTCGGCGCTCACGTCGTCGCGCCCGAGTTCGCCGGGCGCGCGGATGAGTACATCGACCTCGTGGTGGGCGAGATGCTCGACGCCGTGTCACCGCTCGTCCGCTGGGTCGACGTCTTCTGCGAGACCGGCGCGTTCACGGCCGCCCAGAGTCGGCGCGTGCTCGAGGCGGGTCGGGCGAAGGGGCTCGGCATCCGGGTGCACGGAAACCAACTCGGCGCGGGAGACGGGGTGGCACTCGCTGTGTCCCTGGATGCCGCCTCCGTCGATCACTGCACGTTCGTCTCGGATGCGGATGTGGCCGCGCTCGCCGCATCCGACACCGTCGCGACCCTGCTGCCGGGGGTGGAGTTCTCGACGCGCCAGCCGTACCCCGACGCGCGGCGCCTTCTCGACGCGGGAGTGACGGTCGCGCTCGCGAGCGACTGCAACCCGGGATCGAGTTTCACCAGCTCGATGCCGCTCATGATCGCCCTCGCCGTACGCGAGATGGGGATGACGCCCGCCGAGGCGGTGTGGGCCGCCACCGCGGGCGGCGCACGGGCACTGCGGCGCACGGATGTGGGCGTGATTCATCCCGGCGCGCGCGCCGACCTCGTGCTGCTCGAGGCCCCGACCCGCGTGCACCTGGCCTATCGGCCGGGTGTGCCCCTCGTGCGGACCGTCTGGAAGGACGGGGCCGAGGTCTGAGACAGGGCGGGCGGACGGCGGGCGGCCGGCCTCAGGGCGTCAGCAGCTCGAACTCGTCGGGAGGGGTGGCGTCGACGTCGTCCCACGTTCCCTCGTGCCACGTGAAGATCGCCACCGCGCACGTGACCATGCGTTCGTCGCGATCGGCCAGGCGCGACACGAGGGCGCTCATCCCGGGGTCGTGAGCGACCACCATCACCTCGTCGACTCCCGCGGCGCGCGCGGAGGCGAGCAGCTGCGCGGGCTCGGCGAGATAGAGCTCGGCGTGCTCGACGACCTCGGCATCGAACGCGCGAGCGAACGCCTCGGCGGTCTCTCGGGCGCGCAGCGCCGTGCTCGAGAGCACGACCTCGGGGCGGACGCCCTTGCGCACGACGGTCCGGGCCATCGCCGGTGCATCGCGTCGGCCGCGGTCGTTGAGCGGACGGTCGTGGTCGTCGAGCCCCTCGTCGGCCCAGTCCGACTTCGCATGCCGCGCCAGAACCAATTGGATCATCGTCTTTCCGCCATTCCTGCCAGGAGCTCCAGAACGCACAGCGCGGCCAGTCGCACGGTGCGGGCGTCGGGAGTGTCTGCCGTGGCATCCACCTCGACGATGTCGGCGCTCGTCACGCCGGGGTCTCGGGCCAACCCGCGCGCGAGGGCGCGCAACTCCCAGGCGGCGAGTCCGCCCGGGACGCTCGCGGGGCAGCCCGGGGCGACCGAGCGGTCGCACACGTCCACATCGATGTCGAGGTGGATGCCGGAGGCCGCTGCCGCGGCATGGCCCGGCGCGGGGGCGGAGGTCCGGGTCGTCGGGTCATCGGTCGAGGACGCGACCGCGTGGCCGCCCGCCCACTCCACGGGTCCGTTCGCCGGCGATACGCCCGTGCCGCGGGCGATGCGCAGCGCCTCGGCAACGACCTCGTCGATGCCGCGGCGACGCACCTCGTCGAGCGTGATGACGGTGATGCCCGCGTCGAGAGCGCGCTGCGCGTACGCCGCCGAATTCGCGAAGTCGGCGATGCCGATCTGAACGATGCGGCGCGGGTCGAGACCGTCGGCGATGAGTCGCCGCACGGGGGAGCCGTTCGACTCTCCGTCGCGGAGATCGAAGTGCGCGTCGAGGGTGATCAGACCCCCGACTCCGCGTCCCTGGGCGACACCGTACGTGGCGGAGTTGTCCCCGCCGAGGGCGATCACCAGACGGGCCGCCGAGAGCGCCGCTACGGCTGCGCGCACGCGCGCCTCGCCGTCACGCCCGTCGGGGTCGTCGACGTCACCGGCGTCCGCGATGGTCAGTGCGGCGGTGAGATCGAGAGGCGGGGGGCCGAGCACCGTCGGCGAGAAGCGCCGGAGAGCCTCGCGCACGGCCGCCGGTGTTTCGCCCGCGCCGGTCGGGGAGAGGGACGTGCGCCACGCGGGGATCCCGAGCAGGACGGCATCCGGCGCCGTCTTCTCATCGGGGGCGGGCCAGTCCCCTGCGCGCGGCCAGAGCGGGTCGACGGACAGGGCGCTCATGCGGCCACGTAGACCCAGGCGCGGATGCCGCTGGCCAGGACGACGGAGGCGCGGCGGTAGAGCGAGACCTCGTACTCGTCGGCGGCGTCGAGTTCTTCGGGCGTCACGCGCAGCACGCGTCCGAACACGCGGTCGCGCGGGTCGTCGGTGCGGCGCAGGATCGGGTGCCGGTCGAGGCCGGACAGGCGCGCAACCCCTTCGTCGGCGATGTCGGTCCACTCGAGGCGATAGCCGGCCAGGGCGTCTTCTGCGCCCTCGACGCGGTGACCGAAGGTGTCGAGCTGCACCTCGGGCAGCTGCAGCGTCCCGTAGGTGAAGAGGGACTCCGTGCCCGAACCGTCGCTCACGCGCACCAGGCTACTCACGCGGCGGCGGCGAGGGGCGGCGCGACGCGAGAGGTTTCGGCCAGCGAGTGCGCGAACCGTCATGATCCCCACACCAGGTGGGCGACCGTGAAGATGACCAGACCCGCGAGAGCACCGACGATCGTGCCGTTCAGACGGATGTACTGCAGGTCGCGCCCGACCATGAGCTCGATCTTCTCGGTGGTCTCTTCGGCGTCCCAGCGTTCGACCGTGTCGGTGATGATCGACGCGATGTCGTGCCGGTACCGCCCCACGACGAACACCGCCGCATCGGTGACCCAGCCGTCGACCCTCTTCTGCAGGGCCTCGTCGCGCTGCAGGCGGACGCCGACCTCGGCGAGGGCGGCGGAGGCGCGGCGACGCAGGGCGCTCTCGGGGTCGGCGAGCGAACGCAGGAGTCCGGCCTTAGCGGTGTTCCAGGCATCGGCCGCCAACTGCCGCACCCGCGGGCTGTCGAAGACCGCTGCCTTCGCCTCCTCGAGACGCACCATCGTCGCCGGGTCATGCTGAAGGCTGTCGGCCAGTCGCCCGAGATAGCCGTCGATCGCACCCCGCGCCTGGTGCCGAGGATCGGCGCGCACCGCGTCGACGAACTGCACGGCCTCGCGGTACACGGTGTCGTCGACGAGCCGTGCGGCCATGCTGGGCACCCAGGCCGGGAGTCGACGCGAGACCAGGCCCTGGAACGTGTCGCGGTTGTTGCCGAGCCAGACCGCGATGTTGTCGAGGGCGAGATCCACGGCGCCGTGGTGAGCACCCGAGCCGACGACGCGTTCGAGCCATCCGCCGATCGAGGGGCCCCAGTCGGGGGAGAGGAGGTGTTCGCGGGCGAGGTCTTCGATGAGACCCTGCACGTCGTCGTCACTCAGTGCGGTGAGGACGCTCGACGCGAGCGTCGCGCCCTCGGCGGCCACGCGGTCGGCGTGTGCGGTATCGGCGAGCCAGGCCCCGGCTCGCGCCGAGAGGGGCGTGGACTCGAGCTTCGTGCGCACGACGTCGCCCTCGAGGAAGTTCGTCTCGACGAACTCGCCCAGCTGGCGCCCGATCTCGTCTTTTCGTCGCGGGATGATCGCCGTGTGCGGGATGGGAAGGCCCAGCGGGTGCCGGAACAGCGCGGTGACAGCGAACCAGTCGGCCAGGGCGCCCACCATGCCGCCCTCGGCCGCCGCGCGGACGTACTGCAGCCACTCGACCTCGCGCTGCAGCGAGAACGACACGGCGAAGACGAGGGCCATCGCGATCAGCGCGCCGAGAGCGACCCCCTTCATCACCCGGAGAGCGCGGCGGCGCTCCTGATCGGCCGGGCTCAGCGCCCGGGTCGGCGTGCGCGCCATCAGTCGGTCACCGGCCCGAGCCAGGCCGTGGCCGCGGTGGAGTGCGCCGACTCGGAGTCGGAGGGGTGGAACATGCCGGCGAGGACGTCGCGGTACAACCGGCTCAGCTCGTGGCGCGAGAAGTACGCCGAACCGCCGCCGACGAGGATGGCGTCGTCGACGACCTCTTTCGCCATGGCGACGGCGCGGTACTTCACGCCCGACAGCAGGGTGAACCAGCGCGCGCCGTGGTCGACGAGGGTGTCGACGTCGGAGGCGAGCGCGGCCAACTGCGGCGGGAGCGCGTCGTAGGCGAGCGCCATATCGGCGACGCGCCACCGGATGTCGGGGTCGTTCGCGTAAGTGGTCCCGGTCTTCTTAGACCGGCGCGAGGTCGCCGCCTCGACCGCGAGGTCGATGGCCCGCCGCGCGATGCCCGTGTAGACGGAGGCCAGCAGGATCTCGAAGACGGCGAAGATGCCGAACACGAGGGGATCGGGCTGGGGCCCCGGGACGACGCGGCGGATGACGCGGTCGGCGGGAGCGTGCGCACCGCGAAGCTCGGTCGTGCGGCTCTGCGTGCCGCGCATGCCGAGGGTGTCCCAGTCGTCGCGGGCGACGACGTCGTCGCTGCGGTCGAGGAACGCGAACACCATGCGGGGGCCCTCGGGTGAGATCTCGTCGAGCCCGTGCACACCGAGGTGGTCCCAAACGGGGGACAGCGAGGTGAAGATCTTCGTCCCCGTGAACGTGTAGCCGCCCCGCCCGTCGGGGCGAGCCTCGGTGTCGCTGCCGAACAGGACCAGGTCGTTGCCCGCCTCGCTGATGCCGAAGGCGAACACCTCACCCGCGGCCGCGCCGCGCTGGACGAAGGCGAGATCGTCGAGCCCGCGATCGCTCAGCACCTTCGCGACGCCGGTCCACACGAGGTGCATGTTCACCGCCAGGGCCGTTGCCGGGGCCGCGCCCGCGAGGCGCTGCTGCAGGAGCGATGCCTCGGCGAGACTCAGCCCCGCTCCGCCGAGTTCGGTGGGCACCAGGATGCCGAGATACCCGGCCTCCCGCAGCTCGTCGAGGTCGTCATGAGGGAACGTGTTCTCGCGGTCGTGCACCACGGCGCGCTCACGGGTGCGCGCGAGCAGGTCGTCGGGCAGGTACCGAGCCGGATCGAACGAGGTCATGGCATCCATTCTGCTCGGCCCCACCGACATCGCGGGCGGGGTGGCATCGCGGCGCGAAACGCGTATGCGCGGGTCAGCGCAGGGCGTCGAGGACGGCGGCCACCGCGGCCTCCGGCCGGTCGCGATGCGGAGAGTGGCCGGCGCCGTCGACGACGCTCATCGTCACGACGGGATTGCGGAGGACCTCGGCCGCGAGCTCGCCCGTGAAGATCGAGTGCACCGCCGGATCGCCTCCGACCACGTGCGTCGGCACCGACAGCGCGGCCGCCGCCGCGCGCACGTCCCACACGGCGTTCTGCAGGCTCGTCTGCTCGACGGCCCACCGGCTCGCGCGCGTCGTCGCTCGTGCCTTCAACTCGACATCGATCGGGTGCCAGTCGGGATGCGCGGCCCGGACGGCGGCGATGCTCGGGTCGTCGAACGACTGCTCCTGGCTCGCGCGGACGATCGCGCGGTCCTTCTCCGACAAGAGGATGGCGGGGTCGATGAGCACGAGGCGACGGGTCCACCCCGGGCTCTCGGACGCGGCGAGAGTCGATGCGGCGCCGCCGAGGGAGTGCCCGACGACCGCGTCCCACGCCCCGCCGCGCGGGGGCGTCGTCCCGCGCAGATCAGCCGCGTACGCCGACAGGCGGTAGTCGAGGGTGCGCGGTGCGTCTCCGTGCCCGCGGAGGTCGACGGCAACGGCGCGCCACCCCGCCTCGGCCAGCGCGACGCCGTACCGCCACATGAGGGCTCCGTCGGAGCCGAGTCCGTGGGCGAGCAGGGCCTGCGGTCCGTTCGGGTCGCCCCAGGCGAGCTGCGGAAGGGTCACGGGAGAGGGCATGGCATCCATCTTGCTCCGTCCGCGCGCAGCGCCGCCGACCCGTCGTCACAGAACGCCCCCAGAATGGATGCCATGATCTCGACCGAGATGGCCCAGGCCCTGCGCGAGGCCGGCTTGGTGTGGCACCCGCGATCCGGTGACCGCTTCCAGCTCGACGAACCGGAGTTCGAGGCCGACGTCTTCACCGTCAGCGACATGACGGTGGAGCCGCGCGACTACCCCACGGGTCGGATCCTCGCGTTCAACGGCACGACGGAATGGGCGCTCGACTCGGTCGCGACCGAGGACGCGCTGTGGCTGCCGTCGGAGTCGCAGCTGCGCGAGATGCTGCGCTCGACCTTCCGCTCCCTGCGTCGACTGTCCGACACCTACGAAGTCGAGATCTCGATCGGCGGGTCGACGCTGGTGTTCGACCACCCGGCCCCGGCGGATGCGTACGCACTCGCCGTGCTCGAGTTGCTGCGACGCACGCACTGACCCGCCCGTCGGGGCGTTCCGACACGGGATGCCGCGCCCCGGCATCCGCTCAGGTGATGGTGGGCACCGGTTCGGTGTCGGGGATGGGGCTCGCGTCGCGGTGGCGGAGATCGGGGAATCCACGGACGAAAACCGCGGCGACGACGAAGCCGAGCACCGCGAATCCGGCCGCGGCGACGTACGCGCCGGTCGGGCCGACCCCGTCGACGAGGAAGCCCGCCACGGCCGAGCCCGCGGCCGCGCCGATGAGCTGACCCGTGCCGATCCAGCCGTAGGCCTCGGCCGTCTCGCTGAAGCGGACGCTCGCCGAGGTCATGGCGAACATCACGGCCAGCGCCGGCGCGATGCCGGCACCGGCGACGAGCAGGGTCGCACCGATCCACCACGCGTTGAGCGAGAAGACGGTGAGAGAGAGCCCGAGGGCGACGATCGCGAAACGTCGGGCCATCGCCCAGGGGCCGATGGGGATGTGGCCGAACGACAGGCCACCGGCGAGACTGCCGACGGCGAAGACGGCGAGGATGAGACCCGCCTCGAGCCCGCCGTGGTCGAAGGTCGCGACGACGCCCGCCTCGACCGCCGAGCACGCGCCGATCAGGAGGAACCCGGTGGCGGTGGCGAGGATGACCGGCGGTTTCGCCAGGACGCGACCGAGCCCGCGGCGGCTGCGCGGGATGCGCACGCGGCCGACCTCGGGGCTGAGGATGAACCACGCGCCCCCGCCGAGGAGGATGACCACGACGAGGAGCAGACCCGGGACGGTGCCGATCTGCGTCGCCACGAGGGTGATGAGCACCGGTGCGAGGACCCAGATGATCTCTTGCAACGAGGCGTCGAGCGAGTACAGCGGGGTGAGCCGCTGGGAGTTGACCATCTTGGGGTAGATGGTGCGGACCGCCGACTGCACGGGCGGGGTGGAAAGGCCGGCGATGAGGCCGAGCACCATGTAGAGGGGGAGCGGCATCTCGATGAGGGCGAGGGTCGCGATCGCCGCCGCGCACACGAGGAGCGTGACGGTGAGCACGCGGCGCATGCCCCAGATGCCCATCCAGCGGCTGGTGACGGGGCCGGCGACGGCCTGGCCGATGCTCGTGGCGGCCAGGACGAGGCCGGCGGCGCCGTACGAACCGGTGACGTGCTCGATGTGCAGGAGCACGGCGAGGCTGGTCATGCCGTTGGGGAAACGCGCCGTCAACTGCGCGGCGATGATGCGCCCCACG
Source organism: Microbacterium sp. 16-032 (assembly GCF_041079455.1). Classification (NCBI taxonomy): domain Bacteria; kingdom Bacillati; phylum Actinomycetota; class Actinomycetes; order Micrococcales; family Microbacteriaceae; genus Microbacterium; species Microbacterium sp. 16-032. The sequence continues at coordinate 372,175 of NZ_JBFYGQ010000004.1, forward strand.
CCTGGGGTTCGAAGGAGTTCGCGGTAGCCGGCCACCGGATAACGCTACAGCCGACCTCCGACATGCGCCGAGGCCCCGTCCGTCCGCCGCGTCGCGACACGCCGCGACACGCCCACGGACGTTTTCGCTCGCCTGTGCAATGTCGGAACCCCCGTCTAGCGTCCGACCTGTGGACAGACATCGAGCGGAGCCGCGAGAACCGCGGAATCGCGCCTGTTAACAACACCCGGGAAGGGGGTCGATCTGTGGATGAAATCGTGGACAACCTGTGTTGTACATGGGGAGAGACGGTGGAAAATCACACTGATGTAACTACTACCCCTTGTGGTGCCTTCCGATGTCCGTCCCCATATGTAGTATTGAGGTCCCGGCTGGCCCTGCCCGCCCGGACACAGTTTTTCCAGGGGAGAGAGAGAACGACATGGCGATCACGGTCTACACCAAGCCGTCCTGCGTCCAGTGCACCGCGACCTACCGCGCACTCGACTCGAAGGGCATCGAGTACAACGTGCTCGACCTGTCCGAAGACCCGACGGCGCTCGAGCAGGTCAAGTCGCTCGGGTACCTTCAGGCACCCGTCGTCGTCACCGACGAGGACCACTGGTCGGGCTTCCGCCCCGACAAGATCGACGAGCTCGCTTCGCGCCTCGCCTGATCCGGCGACAGGCTCTCAGACCACCGTCATGAGCACTGTCCTGTCGGCGACCGAGGCTCCGCTGCTGGTCTACTTCTCGAGCGTGTCGGGCAACACCGCGCGTTTCATCGAGAAGCTCGGCAAGCGGGCCGTGCGCATTCCGCTGCGGCCGACCGATCCGCCCCTCCACGTCGACGAACCCTTCGTGCTGGTCACCCCCACATACGGTGGGGGTGCCGGCCGGGGCGTCGAGAAGGGCGCGGTCCCCAAGCAGGTCATCCGGTTCCTCAACGAGGAGCGGAACCGACGCAACATCCGCGGGGTCATCTCCGCGGGAAACACGAATTTCGGCGATGCCTTCTGCCTCGCCGGCGACATCATCAGCCGCAAGTGCGCCGTGCCGCACCTGTACCGGCTGGAAGTATTCGGCACGCCCGACGACGTCGAGCGGGTCACCGAGGGATTGGAACGATGGTGGAAGTTGAGCTGACCGACGTGGACTTCAAGACCGAGGCGCGATTCGAGGGAATGGATTACCACGCCCTCAACGCGATGCTGAACCTGTACGACGCCGACGGCAAGATCCAGTTCGACGCCGACAAGCGGGCGGCGCGGGAGTACTTCCTGCAGCACGTCAACCAGAACACGGTGTTCTTCCACTCGCTCAAGGAGCGCCTCGACTACCTCGTCGAGAAGGAGTACTACGAGCCCACCGTGCTCGAGAAATACTCGATGGACTTCATCCAGGAGCTCAACGACCGCGCCTACGGCGCGAAGTTCCGCTTCGAGACCTTCCTCGGCGCCTTCAAGTACTACACGAGCTACACGCTCAAGACCTTCGACGGAAAGCGCTACCTCGAGCGCTTCGAGGACCGCGTCGTCATGACCGCGCTCGCCCTCGCCGACGGCGACCCCCGTCTGGCCGTCCAGCTCGTCGACGAGATCATCTCGGGTCGCTTCCAGCCGGCCACCCCCACGTTCCTCAACGCGGGCAAGGCGCAGCGCGGCGAGCTCGTGTCGTGCTTCCTGCTCCGCATCGAAGACAACATGGAGTCGATCGCCCGCGGCATCAACTCGGCGCTGCAGCTGTCCAAGCGCGGCGGCGGCGTGGCCCTGCTGCTGTCGAACATCCGCGAAGCGGGTGCGCCGATCAAGCAGATCGAGAACCAGTCGTCGGGCATCATCCCCGTCATGAAGCTCCTCGAAGACAGCTTCAGCTACGCCAACCAGCTCGGCGCGCGTCAGGGCGCCGGCGCGGTGTACCTCAACGCCCACCACCCCGACATCCTCCGCTTCCTCGACACCAAGCGCGAGAACGCCGACGAGAAGATCCGCATCAAGACGCTGTCGCTGGGTGTCGTCATCCCCGACATCACCTTCGAGCTCGCGAAGAACGGCGAGGACATGTACCTCTTCTCGCCGTATGACGTCGAGAAGGTCTACGGCAAGCCGTTCGGCGACATCTCGGTCACCGAGAAGTACCGCGAGATGGTCGACGACCCGCGCATCAAGAAGACGAAGATCAACGCGCGCGAGTTCTTCCAGACCCTCGCCGAGATCCAGTTCGAGTCGGGCTACCCGTACATCATGTTCGAGGACACGGTGAACAAGGCCAACCCGATCGCCGGTCGCATCAACATGTCGAACCTGTGCTCCGAGATCCTGCAGGTCAACACGCCGACCACGTACAACGAGGACCTCTCGTACGACACCATCGGCAAGGACATCTCCTGCAACCTCGGATCGATGAACATCGCCCTCGCGATGGACGGCGGCGACCTCGGCCTCACGGTCGAGACCGCGATCCGGGCCCTCACCGCGGTCAGCGTGCAGAGCCACATCGCCTCGGTGCGCTCGATCGAAGACGGCAACGACCGTTCGCACGCCATTGGCCTCGGCCAGATGAACCTGCACGGTTACCTCGCTCGTGAGCACGTCTACTACGGCTCCGAAGAGGGCATCGACTTCACGAACATCTACTTCTACACGGTGCTGTTCCACGCGCTGCGGGCCTCGAACCGCCTCGCGATCGAGCGCGGCACGGCCTTCGACGGCTTCGAGAACTCCACCTACGCATCGGGCGAGTTCTTCGACAAGTACACCGACCAGGTGTGGGAGCCGCAGACGGCCAAGGCGAAGGAGCTCTTTGCCGGGGTCCAGATCCCCACGCAGGACGACTGGCGCGAGCTGAAGGCCTCGATCCAGGCGCACGGTATCTACAACCAGAACCTGCAGGCCGTACCCCCGACCGGCTCGATCTCGTACATCAACAACTCGACGAGCTCGATCCACCCGATCGCCTCGAAGATCGAGATTCGCAAGGAAGGCAAGCTCGGTCGCGTCTACTACCCGGCTCCGTTCATGACGAACGAGAACCTGGAGTACTACCAGGACGCGTACGAGATCGGCTACGAGAAGGTCATCGACACGTACGCCGCCGCGACGCAGCACGTCGACCAGGGCCTGTCGCTGACGCTGTTCTTCAAGGACACCGTCACCACCCGCGACATCAACAAGGCGCAGATCTACGCGTGGCGCAAGGGCATCAAGACCATCTACTACATCCGTCTGCGTCAGCTGGCGCTCGAGGGCACCGATATGACCGAGTGCGTCTCGTGCATGCTCTGACCCGCTGACCACCCATCGATCAAGGACACAGGAACGACATGGCTGAGAAGCTGCAGTTGCTGAACCACGTGCAGGCCATCAACTGGAACCGCATCCAGGACGACAAGGACCTCGAGGTCTGGAACCGTCTGGTGAACAACTTCTGGCTGCCCGAGAAGGTGCCGCTGTCGAACGACATCCAGTCGTGGAACACGCTCACCCCCGAGGAGCAGACGCTCACGATGCGCGTGTTCACGGGGCTCACGCTCCTCGACACGATCCAGGGCACGGTCGGTGCGGTGTCGCTCATCCCCGACGCGCTCACCCCGCACGAGGAGGCCGTTTACACGAACATCGCGTTCATGGAGTCGGTGCACGCGAAGAGCTACTCGTCGATCTTCTCGACGCTGTGCTCGACGAAAGAGATCGACGAGGCGTTCCGCTGGTCGACCGAGAACGAGTTCCTTCAGAAGAAGGCGCGTATCGTCATGGACTACTACCGAGGAGATGACCCGCTCAAGCGCAAGGTCGCCTCGACCCTGCTGGAGTCGTTCCTGTTCTACTCGGGCTTCTACCTGCCCATGCACTGGTCGAGCCGGGCGAAGCTCACCAACACGGCCGACCTGATCCGCCTCATCATCCGCGACGAGGCCGTGCACGGGTACTACATCGGCTACAAGTTTCAGCGCGGTCTCGAGACGGTCGACCAGGCCCGTCGCGACGACATCAAGGACTACACGTTCTCGCTGATGTACGAGCTCTACGACAACGAGGTGGGCTACACGCAGAGCCTGTACGACTCGGTCGGACTGAGCGAAGACGTGAAGAAGTTCCTTCACTACAACGCGAACAAAGCGCTGATGAACCTCGGCTACGAGGCGATGTTCCCCGCGTCGGTCACGAACGTGAACCCCGCGATCCTCTCGGCCCTGTCGCCGAACGCCGACGAGAACCACGACTTCTTCAGCGGGTCGGGCTCGTCGTACGTCATCGGCAAGGCTGAGGCCACTGAAGACGACGACTGGGACTTCTGATGAACGCCTGGTCAGAGTCGGATTTGATCTGAGATGAACCACAACGACAAGCCCCCTGTCGGACGCTCACACGAGCGCCAGGCAGGGGGCTTGCCCACGTTTTGCCCACATTTGTGGGTGAGCACCAAGAGAAACACCGAAATGAAGGGCGCAGGACATGGGCGTTGAGACGTACCACGAGGACGGTCAGTGGAAGTCGAAGGTGCAGGGCAGCTCGCGAGCTGCGCACGTCGGCGGCACGAAGGCGGAGCAGCAAGCGGTGGGCCGCCAGATGGCGCAGGAGCGCAACACCGAGCACACCATCAAGAACATGGATGGGCGCATCGGGCAGAAGAACTCTTACGGCAACGACCCGAACCCGCCGCGCGACAAGAACTAAGAGACGGCCGCCTGACGCGCGACGCTCATCGCCACGGCCACGGCCTCGAGGTCGTCGTCGAATAGGTCGGCGTATACGTCGAGCGTCATGGCGGCCGACGCGTGCCCGAGCATCCGCTGAACCGCTTTCACGTTGGCGCCGGCGGATATGGCGAGGGAGGCTGCCGTGTGGCGCAGGTCGTGGGGCGTGATCGTCGGAAAGGTGACGTCCGCGGCCTGCGCCGCGGCGACTGCGCGCGTGAACCAACCTGAGGTGCGGTGCGGGTAGGTCATCGGGGTTGGTCCGTCAGAGAAGACGAACGAGTCCCGGCCCTTGTTCTCGCAATGGCGCGCGATGCTCGGTGCCAAAAACACCGGGATTGGAACCTCGCGCGCGTGCCCGTGCTTCGGTGTGCCGATCTCGTAGACGCCTTTTACCAGCACGGCATTCTCCTCGACCAGCATGCGTCGGCGAAGCATGTCCAGGTGGCGGACGCGTAGTGCGGAGACTTCGCCCCAGCGTAGGCCGCTGTACGCGAGGAGAAGCATCAGTGTTTCGTGACCCGGCGCGGCGGCAGCCAGACGCTCGACCTGAGCATGCGTGAGATATCGCTTCGGCTTGGGCTGCTTGGCGGGCAGTGCCACGCCTTTAGTCGGGGACGCCCGGAGAATGCCGTCGCGCTCGGCGATGGCCAGGACGCTGGATAGAACGAAGACGCAGCGTCGGACGGTCTGCGCGCTTAGAGCCTTCCGGTCGGCTGTGGCAGTAAGAAGCGAGCTCACCCAATCCTCTACCTCCGAGGCTCGAATGCTCGCGACGCCACGAGCCCCCCACTTGGGTTGCACGTGCACACGCCACGAGGTCTCCATCGTGTTGCGGCTTGAAGGCTTGAGTCGGGCCAAGCGGCCAGACTTCCACTGCTCACCGAACGTGGTGACGGTCTTCTTGCCGAGCGTGGGATCGAGGAACGTGTTCGAGGCGACGGAGACCGTGACCTCGGCGCGGAAGATCTCCGCTTCGCGCTTCGTCTTGAACCCGCGCTTGTCGGTGCGTTTGCCACTGGGGGTGGTGTAGCGGACGCGGTAGCGACGACCCTTGGCGGTGTCGTAGGCCTGGATGGATCCTGCCATGGGAGGGCTCCGTTAGCTGATGAAGCGGACGCGATGCGCCCATTGGCCGACGCCCATGCGGGCGTGTGCGTATGTGATCCCGCGGACGCGAGTAAGGCAGCGGGTCAGGTAGACGTCGACGAGCTCTTCCGTCACCTGCAGGTCTTCGGCCATGTCGTGGAGGGTTGCTCCGTCGCGCTCGAGTGCGGCCAGGCGGGCGGGGTCAATGAGCAGCCGTGCGGCGTACTCGTCGGCTTGCGTCTCCGCATCCGCATCGTCCTCGCAGGCGTGGCCATAGTGGGCGTGGCCGAGCTCGTGCGCGACGACGGAGGTCGCTTCGTTCGGGGTGAGGGCGAGGTCGAAGTAGATCTCGCCCTCGTCGGCGTACCACTCGCCGAGGACTCCGGGCTCGAGGTGAGCGGCGTGCACGCGGATGCCCCGTGCGGCTGCGAACTGCAGTAGTGCCTTCACCTCGTGCCCCCTCATTCGGCGTGCGGTGCGCGGTCAGCCTTACGTATGCCCTTCTTCGCTGCGGTCCGCTGCTTTGCGGGTGGCTGCTTTACCGGCGCCTCATCATCCTGCGCGGGGGTTCCGACATTGCGGCGCCCGCGGGCGGCGGCGAGGTCGTCGACAATGCCGAAGACGGGGGAGTCGCCGATCGTGGCCGTCTGGGTCACGTGAGGAGCTAGGACCTCAGCGAAGTCTTCGCCGCGCACTGAGGATGGCGGGCGGGTGGGGTCGAGGTAGCGGAGCGCGCTGGCGCCGAGGTTTGCAGGGCTGCGTTTGCCGTTGACGATCGCGTCTACCCAGCCGGCGTAGTCGGACATCACCTCGATGCGACGTTCGAGCTCGTCGACGAGGGCGTGAGTAGCGATGCCCTCGAGTCCCTGCGGCGTCTCGATGGTCACATTTTCTGCGACATCGTCGGCGGTCAGATATCCAGCGGCGATAAGGCCCGGGATTGGATTGAGCCCATACGCGCGCGCGAAGGCGATCACCTGAAGCGGCTGCGCGGTTACCGCTCCGCGCACCCAGCGGCCCGCGGTCGCGGGGTCGACCCCCACCTTTCCCGCGATGACGCTCTTCTGATCACCGTTGCTGTTGGTCTGGACGTAATCGGCCCACGTGCTGTCGTTGTCCACGAGGCAACCGTACACGCCACGGTGCACGCGTGCACGCACTATGCGTGCGCGCGTGTGTGTTCCCGGGGTTGGGGAACGCGGCTGGCGTGCGTGCGTGCAAAGGGCTTGCACGTGAACCCGCAGTGGCGTACGGTGGCACGCATGCAAGCCACTAGCCCGGGTGCAAGAACCCACTATCTCTCGGTCGATCCCGAGCGGCTCGACAAGCTCCGGGACGCTCACGGCATCCCCACCGACGCCGAATTCGCGCGCCTGATCGGCGTCGACGACTCCACCTTGCGAAGAGTGCGCAAGGGCGAGACGGTCGCGTCGAACGAGTTCCTGGCCAAGCTCGCGGCCGCTTTCCCTCACGCATCGTTCGACTCGCTGTTCGTCCTCCGCTCTTCGGACGAGGCGCGCGCCGCGGAGGCGGGCAAGTGAGCAACGTGACGGCGCTGCGCAAGCCCGTGGAGCAGCCTGTCTGGCTATCGCCCGAGCAGGTGTGCGAGCGCGTCCCGGGGATGACGAAGACCATCCTCACGGACATGCGCGAGAACCGGCGCGGACCTGCCTACTACAAGCCCAGCCAGCGCACGGTCGTCTATCTCGAGTCGGAGATCGACGAGTGGGTGACGGCATCCCGCGTGCAGACCCGCGAGGGCTCGTCGTGACGAATCCCGACGACCTCCCGACCTGGTTCTTCGTCCCCACCGCTCTCGCGGTCTGGGCCGCATGGCTCACCCCGGCGATCCTCCGCCGTCTCCGTGCACGCCGGGGCCGCTGACCTCCCACCATCTCCCGATCCGAACCGAAGGGCACATCATGACGGATCCCATCACCTCCACCCAGTTCTGCGAGCAGCACCCGTTCGGCACGCTCACCGCGTGCCCCGCCTGCGCTGAGGCTCGCAAGGCGGCGCTCTCCGACGTGACGGCGCACCTCGACGAGGACGTGCAGCGTGTCCGCGTCCTCACCTACCTAGACGACGTCGAGGCGCAGTTCAGAGCATCGACCGCCAGAGCACTCCTCACCACCCTCGAGAACCACGCGCGGCACCTGACCCGCGCTGACCTGCACGACCGTGCGTACGCCATCTGGGCCGAGTTCTACGGCGACGGTGGCCGCACCACCCCCGCCGACCTCCTGGCCGGTGTGTTCGTCCAGTCCGCGAAGTGGCTGGACCATCCCACGATCATGACCCTCGCCCGCCACGTGTGGGGCACCACCCCCTTCGACCAGCGGTACGCCGACAACCGGGTCCAGTGGATGCCGGAAGACGCGGTGATCATCCTCACCATCCCGCACCTCCTCTCGGACGGGACCCGTGCTGTCGCCGACGTCGTCGTGAGCGACACCAACATGGCCGGGGCACTCCGATGAGCCCCCGCGCCGCGGACATCACCGAGCTGATCAAGCGCTTCGACCACCTCCGCAACAGCGGCGTGTGCTCGCCCACGACACGAGCCCTGCTGGACGAAGCGCAGGCGCTCATCGACGCTCTGTCCACCCCGCCCGCCGACGACGTACGCGAAGCGCTGGCGGTCGAAGCCGCCGCGCGGGCGATCTTCTCGGGCTATGTCGGGGAGACGCCCGGGGGGTTCGAGAAGCAGACCTATGCGTACGACCGCAAAAAGGCGGAGCATGTCGCCCGTCGCGCGCTGGCTGCCGCCGCCGAGGTCCGCCCGCACGGGACGGTCACTGACGCCGAGGTGGCCGACATGGTGGACCCCGAGCGCACTCCAGTTGAGCGCTTCGCCGACGCCGCCGCCGAGCAGTTCCGCAGCGACCTGGATTACGACGGTGGCGAGATAAAGCGGCGCATCCTGACGCTCGCCCACGTCCTCGCCCCGGATCACCCGCAGACCGCCGCCGAATGCGCTGTCTGCCGTGACGACGAGGCGTTCCTGTGACCGCTGACTTCTCGTGCCCGTGTGGCGCGACTGCGAAGACCGCCCCTGAGGCGACCCCCGCCGAGACCGAAACCTTCGACGCCACCGTGCGCCGCCATTTCGCAGGAGACCACTCGTGACCGACACCATCAGAACCGCAGCGCTCGTCATCGTCCCCGACGGTGCGCCGGACGAGGACTGGCAGGACGGTCGCGCCGAGGGCGTCACCGCCTCCGAGGTACACTCCATCGCCGTCGGCAGCATGAAGGCCCGCCGCACCATCCTCGACAGCAAGCTCAACGGCTCCACGTTCCACGGCAACCAGCACACGAAGCGCGGACACGAGCTCGAACCCGTCATTATCGCCGCCGCCGCGCAGCTCGACGGCGTCAACGTCCTCGAAGGCTCGAACGCCCTCCTCGGCCACCCCGAGCACCTCCTGCACCGCGCCACCCCCGACGGCCTCGGCCACCACGCCGTCCGCGGCGTCTTCGGCGCTGAGGTGAAGCGCCGAGAAAAGGTCGCCGCCGTAGACGTCCCCGCCGACCACTACGACCAGTGTCAGTTCGGCATGTGGGTGACCGGCCTCCACTGGTGGTTGTACGCGTGGAAGGTCGAGGGGGAGGGCGGCATTCACCACCGGTGGATCGACCGCGATGACGACCGCATCGCCGTCCTCGCCCGCCAGGCCGACGACTTCATCGCCTGGCGCGCGGCCGGAGCCCCGTCCATCAACGGGCTCCCCGACGACGTCGACGACGCCCTCGCCCAGTACGCCCGTGGCCTCGCAATCGCGGCCGAGGGTGAGGCGCTCAAGAAGGGCGCCCGCCCCATCATCGACGCGTGGATCGCCGAGCAGGCACCCACCGAGGTCCTCCGCCGCGAGGGATCGCACGCCGCGCTCACCTTCACCCCGAAGACGAAGACCGTCCTCGACGAGGACGCGTGGGCCGCGGCCGACGCGAAGCAGCACGCCGACGTCGTCGACATGGAAGAGCGGGCCCTGATGATCCGCCGTGCCGCGGAGAACGTCTACCGCAAGACCGTCCCGGCGACGCCCGGGTTCCGCATCGCACCGAACGGAGACGAAGCATGACCGAGGACCGGCGCACTCGCGCGCAGCTGATCAGAGAACTCACACGAACGCAGGCGGAACTCAAGACGGCGGCAGACAAGCTCGTGGCCGCCACCCAAGACGACCGCACTCCCGAGGTCCGCGCGCTCGACGCGTGCGTGCGCGCTCTCGAACCGATGAAGTCGCGCCCGTCGGCGGCGACCTACGGCCTAGTGCGCACCGCCCCAGCCGTCGGTATCGAGTGGGTCTTGCGCGCCGTCGCTGACCGTTACGGCGTCGACCTCACCCGCGAAGTGGTCGCGCCCTGTCAGCGGCAGCACGCCGACGAGATGTCGCTCGCTCAGATCGCTGACCTGTTCGTTCGGACGACCAAGCCGGAGGCCTTCCTGTGAGCGCCCGTCGCACCGTCCCGGCTCCCGACGTGGCCCGCGGATCCGGCGTGGTCGAAGCCATCGGCGAGACCAAGCCCAGCCCCGGTGTCCTCACCATCCTCTCCAAGGGTGAGGCGGAGCGGATGACGCGGGAGATCAAGCTCACCGCCTCCGGCATCCGCAACAACCTGTTCAAGCTCCGGAACCAGATCGACGTCGCGAAGTCGTCGAACGTGTGGCAGATGCTCGGGTTCTCTTCGTGGACCGCGTGGCTGTCGGACACCCTCGCTGAGGAGCCGATGCGGGTGTCCCGCGAGGAGCGCCTCGAGCTGGTCGGCTACCTCGCGGGGGAGGGCCTCAGCGCCCGGGCCATCGCGCCCATCGTTGGTATCGGGAAGTCGCAGGCGAGCAAGGACATGGCGGAGGCCGCGAAGGCGGCGGCACCGTCGCACGAACTGGCTGGCTTCCCCGACCCGGAGCCGATGTTCGCCGCGGCCGAGACGGACGCACCGTCCGAGAAGCCCGCTGCCCCCACGGCGCCGCCGGCCCCGACGACGACGGGCCTCGACGGCAAGTCGTACACCCGCCCGCAGCCCACCGCGCCGCGTATCTCGTCGATCGTCGACGACGCCCAGGCCGCGGGGAACCAGCTGCGCAAGGCCGTCGACCGGCTCGACGCCATCCGCAATCACGACGACTTCGACGGTTACCGGGGCCAGATCCTCGCGTCGATTCAGAACCACCTCGACCACGCCCGCGACGTGCTGAACGACTTCGGCGTCGAGGGCTTCCTGCAGAAAGGGGACATCCGATGACCGTCACCGAGCGCGCACCGCAGACCACGGATGAGGATGTTGCGAACACCCTCGCCGAATACGAGCGAGCCGTCCAGGAATCGGGGGAGTGGGACGGCCGCGAGGCGACCGAGTTCACGAACGACGGTGTCACCTGGTCGACCGTGTGGGTGAAGTCCGACGCCCACCCGCACCCGCTCGCCGCGCGCTCGCGCGTGCACCGGAAGGGCGTCCAGTACCCCGCCGAGGAGGTCGCCCTTTGGGATGAGGCGCTCCCCGCCGACGAGCGCTGGCGCGAAATCTGGATCGCGAGACCTCGTGTCCTGTTCGGCGCCTTCACCGCCCGCCGCGCCCTCAAGGCGGCATTCCGCGAGAAGCTGCGCGACCGCCGCGAGCCCGACGACCTGCCCGAGACGCGCGACGCCGTGCCGCAGGCCGAGCCCCGGGACTGGGACCTCGAGATCGCCACCGCCGAGACCGTAGACGAACTCAAGGGCGTCTGGTCGGATGCCCGCGCCGCCCGCGCTCGCACCGGCCCGCGCGAGGTCGCCTACGCCGCACGCCTCGCCGAGCTCGCCGCCGCCTCTTGGCAGCCCGCAGAGCCGTCCGCGCCCGCCGCGCCGACCCCGCACCCGCCGACGGTGGAGCTGCGCCCCGCAACCGCACCCCGTCCGCGGATCCCCGCGCAGCACCGCACCCGCAACCCGGAGATGGCCGCGGCCCTCGCCGCCGCCGTCAGTGACGCGGAGAGCCACGACCGACCCGTCCCCGGCGCCGTGCGCCGCGCCACCCGGAAGCAGGCCAAGCCGTGACCGTTGACCAGGGCACCGGAGAGGTGCAGGAGAACGGTTTCGCGATCAAGCGTGGGGCGGACCTGCTCGCGTTCGAGCCGACCAACCCGGCCGAGATGGAGCGCTTCATCCGCGAAGCCAACGGCCTGCTCGAGGAGATGCCGAACCTCCTGCTCGAGATCAACGACCGACGCTACGCCGCCGAGCGTGCGTACTCCCGCAAGAAGAACACCCGCCTCGCGGGCTACGGGAAGGCGGGGGTCGCCGTGACGTTCGCTCGCGCCCAGGCGGAAGCCGACGCCATCGAAGAGCTCGAGACGTGGCACAACACCAAGGCCGAGTACCACCACGCCGAGTCCACCGAGCGGGCCCTCCGCACGAAGGTCTACTCGATGCTCAACATCAACAAGGCCATCACCGCTCTGTACGGGGCGCACCGGTCATGATCAACAAACCCGCGATCGGCCTCTCCGGGGCTGCCCTGCGCGAGCGGAACGAGACGATCGATCGCCGCGAGGGTCAGTCCTGCGCACGCTGCGGCAAGGGCATCTGGGAGAACGGCTCCCGCCATCACCGCAAGTTCAAGTCCCGCGGCGGCGGCGACGAGGTCTCGAACGGAGTGCTCCTCTGTGGATCCGGCACGACCGGATGCCACGGGTGGGCACACCATCACCCCGATCTCGCGCGCGCTGAGGGCTTCGCCGTCAATTCGTGGGAAGACCCCGCGGCTGTACCCGTCCGCCTGTACATGGCGGGCGGTCGCCTGGTCTACCTCGACGACGCCGGTGGCTGGTCGATCCATCCGCCGGTCGCCCCCGAACCCGAAGGAGCTGCGGCATGAACGGTCAGGAGATCGTGGCCCTCGACCTGTTCGCAGGCACCGGCTGGGGCGTGGCCCTGCAGGCACGCGGCATCCGTGAGGGTGGCGTCGAGATCATGCCCGAGGCTCGCGCGTCTCGTGCCGCGGCGGGCATGGAGACGATCTATCACGACGTGTGGGACGGCCTGCTGTCTGACGACCCGGTCGTGTTCGAGCACTCGCTGCAGATCGCGTCGCCCCCGTGTCAGTCGTTCAGCCTGGCGGGGAAGGGTGCGGGCCGCGCGGCGCTCGACGACGTGCTGCGCGCGATCGACGACCGCGCCTACGAGCAGCCCGCCCGCCTGCGCGCGCTCGGTGCAGAGACCGACGACCGTACCGCCCTGGTGCTGACGCCCCTCGCGCACGTGCACCGCGACCGCCCGATGTTCGTTACGTGGGAGCAGGTTCCCCCGGTGCTGCCGGTGTGGGAGGCGTGCGCGGCCGTCATGCGCGGCATGGGCTACTCGGTGTGGGTCGGCATCATCCGCGCCGAGCAGTACGGCGTGCCGCAGACCCGCCGCCGCGCCGTACTCATCGCCCGTGCCGACGGCATCGACGCCGCCCCGCCGACGCCTACGCACTCCCGCTACTACGAGCGCGAACCGCAGCGACTCGATGAGGGCGTGCTGCCGTGGGTCAGCATGGGCGGGGCGCTCGGGATCGACGGGTTCTCGGCCGAGAAAGTTATGGGCCGCGGGATGGTGGAGCGCCACGGCTCGCGCCCGGGACGTGACGCGACGGAGCCCGCGTTCACGATCCGCGCTTCGGCTGGTGGCATGGAGCCGGGCGGGTTCGTGCTCGTGGGTAATCAGGTGCCGAGAGGTCGCGAGCGCGGTGACTACCACTCGCGCCCCTCGGATGCGCCCGCGCAGACGATCACCTCGCAGTCGCGCACGTGGACCCTGCGGTCGAACTACGGAACCGGTGGTGACCCGGCGAACCGTGGCGAGCGGCGCGCAGACCAGCCCGCCCCGACCATCACGAGCAAGGCGGACCGCAACAAGTGGGAGGGCAAGCGTCGGATGGTGGCTGCTGAGGCCGCCGCGCTGCAGTCCTACCCTGACGGGTTCCCGTTCGCCGGACCAGCTACGAAGCAGTTCCTGCAGATCGGTAACGCGGTCCCGCCTCTCATGGGTGGGGCGATCATCGACGAACTGCTCGCCCCGGCCGCGCTGCGTGCCAAGCCCATCGAGGTGGCGGCGTGAGCGTCATCATCCGTGCTGCGTTCGCGCGCTGGCGGGAGTGCCGCACCGAGTTCAACGACCTTCTCTACGCGGCGTACTCCCGCGCCGAGGAGGCGACGAACGGCGCCCTTCTCAACGCGGACGGCCGCGCGCAGAGCGTCGACGCTCTCTCACTGTTCATGGGCAACGACGCCCGCGCGCACCGGTACGCCTCTCCTGAGCTGCTCGAGCACTGGGAGTCGTTCCCTCGGGTGACGTTTGAGCAGTTCGAGCAGCAGTGGCTGGCGGGGCAGCAGTGGATGGACGGTGCAGCGTGAGCGCGTGCCGGTTTGGCTGCTGTGACGCGGAGGCCGCGGCCCTGCCTGATGGCGGGTGGAAGAGCACTGAGAAGGGGTGGGCGATCGACGAGCGCCGCGCGGAGCACCTCCGCCGCGAGTGGGCCGCGATCTCCGCCCGCATCGACAAGGCCCACGCCGACTACCCAAAGTGCCCGTGCGGTCAGCGCACCCTCGCGCTCGACAAGTTCGGCCTCTGCTCCAAGACCACCGAAGAGCACCAGCGACGCCGCGGCATCTACGCCGCCCCCAAGACGAAAGCGAGAGCGTGATGACCGGGCACAACGCCAAGGACATGATCGAGATGCTCCGCGGCCACTACATCGCACCGAGCAAGCCCGCGGGCGGTTACTTCGCCCCCGAGCTGACCGCGCCCAACAGTGCGCGTCGCGCCGACCTGATCTGGCTGCCGATGACGAGCCAGGAGCGGGGCCGCATCATCGGCCACGAAGTCAAGGTCTCGCGCGCTGACGTCATCCAGGAGCTTTCCGACCCGACGAAAGCCGACGCGTGGGCGCGCTACTGCTCGCAGTGGTGGCTGGTCGTGTCGGACCCGGCGCTCATCGAGGGCCTCGAGGTACCTGAGCGGTGGGGGATAATGGCGCCGCCGTCGGGTCGCCTCCGTCGAAGCATGACGATCGTGCGACCTGCCCCCGAGCTCCGCCCGGAGGATCGGGCTGACGCGCTGGCGACGGTGCTGGCCCGCATCCGCGACTTCTCGTCGCTTATGGAGAAGCTCACCGGCATGCGCCGCCGGATCGCAGCCGAACTTGCGGAGCTGTCAGTCGCGGAGGGCCAGCAATGAGCGCTCGTCCAAAGTTCGGCACCGTGTACGCCGCGTACTGGCCGCGCGAGGGCGTGCTCAAGGTCGGGATCATGTGGAAGGACAGTCGCCTTCGCGAGCTGACCGCCACGGGTGCCGAGGTGCTCGCGCTGATGCGGGACAGCCCCGCCGCATGGGAGCGCTACGCGCTCCGCGAGCTAGCTAAGACGTGGCCGCGCGCCTATCCCGACGGCAAGCCGGGGGCGGACGCCTCCGAAGTCATCCTTCGCCGCGGTCGCGGCTTCACCGAGTGCTACCGGGTTCCGGTCGACGAGCTGCCCGCAGCCGTCGACGCGATCTTGAGAGGAACCGTTCTACATGACATTGACCAGGCCAAGAACCATCCCGCTCGAGGCGTACAGGACAGCGCGGACGCTGCCGCCCATGATCCGCGTGACTGCCGAGGGGCTGCGGATGCACGCCGACGACCACGGCCGCGGACCCGTCGAGTTGAGGCAGATCCTCGCCGACGTGTGGCCGGAGACGTCCGAGGTGACAGAGGCGGTCCTGGTGGATCACCTGCTCACGTTGGCGGAGGCCGGCCTGATCGTCCTGTTCGAGGACCCGTCGGGCCGGGAGTGCTACGCGTTCACGGAGTGGGGCCGAGTCGACCGTGCAGGCGACCCCTCCGTCCCGGAGCCGCCACCCTTCGCGAGACCCTCGCGACACTCTCGCGAGACGTTCGCGGCGGGGGAGAGCGAGAGCGAAAGAGCGAGCGAGAGCGAGGGAGTGAGAGGGCGAGAGCGAGAGTCGCTGCGCATGTCGCGGGAGGAGCTTCCCCCGGACCCGTTCTGCCCCGACCACCCCGAGGGAACCCTCGAGTCCTGCATCGCCTGCCAGAACGCCCGCCTCCGCAACAAGAGATTCCTCGACCACAAACGCCTGGCCATGCGTCAGTCGGTCACGAACGACGAGGTCCCGTGGTGATGACCACACCGAGAGCTACGCGCACAACCAAGAGGGAACGGCAATGACGATCAGCACTGATGGCTTCCGCATTCCGGTGACGGTGCAGCTGGACGCCCGAACGTATCGAGCCATCCATGCCGCGGCGCAGCGGGCATCCGAGGTGGCCGAGCGCCAGGTGACGATGCGGGAGCTCATCGAGACCCGTCTCGCCGACGCCGTCACCGGTGTGCGGCGACCGGTGCCGTCGGCTCGACGCGAGGCGCCCGCGCCTGTCGAGCAGCCTCACGACGGCCAATTGAGCACCGAACAGCGCGAACGCCGCGGCGGTCGCCTGAGCGCTGAGCAGCGTGACCTCTTGCTCGCCATGAACAAGGCCGGGTCTACGGCGTTGGAGATCGCGACCGCGGTCGGATGCCACACGGCGACCGTCGCGTACTACCGGAACAAGATCCGCACGGTGCAGCCGAAGGGGGAGTCGAATGTCTGACCGTTTCTGCATCCGTGGGTGCACTCGTCAGCACTGGGCGACGTGCGAGAACACCATGCCGGCCGAGCTCGCGGTGAAGGCTGCGGCTGACGCGGCGGGGGAGAAGTATCGGGCCCCGTGTCGTGGGTGCGCGCCGAGCGTGTGCCGTGAGGGTTCGCTGATCTGTGATGCGTGCTTCGGCCGCGCCCGTCACCTTCTCGGTGACGCGTTCGACATCCTCGCTCGGATCCGGTCTCAGGGTGATCCGCTCAAGTCGGGGTGGAACTGGGATCGGGTGGTGATCGCTGGGTCGTCGCCGGAGCCGCCGGCTCCGATCGGTGAGGACGTGATCGACGCGACGGTGGCGGTGCGGGCGGCGGTGGCGTACTTCGCTGCGGGCCTGTCGGAAGTGTCGAACGACCTGGTCGCGATGGAGTGGTTGGGCCCGCTGGTGCTGGATCGTCACCCTGCTGATGAGGAGGGGGTGCGTGAGCGCTGGTCGATCCAGGACGCGGCGGACCGGTGGGGTGCTGAGCGGGGAGACGTTCACCGATTCCCGGCCGGAGTTCGCCCGAACGCGCCGGCCGGGTCGTTCGCTCGAGCGGATGACGAGGAGGCGCACGCCCCGGTGCGTGAGTGGTACGACCCGCTGTTGACGGTGAAGCAGGCCGCGAAGCGGGTGGGGGTGACGGAGCAGGCGGTGCGCCTCTGGGTGTCGAAGGGTCTGCTCGTCCCGGCGACGAAGGCCCGTGGCCCGCGGGGGTCGGTGCTGTCGTACTTCTACGCGTCGAAGGTTGATGCGGTGGACACGTCGCTCGAGGAGAAGAGAACACGACCGAAGCCGTCGGCAGCCGCCGCGGCCGAGCATGACAAGGAGTCAGCATGAGCGTGGAGTTGCGTGGCAAGTACGAGAGTGGCGCGCCGACGGCGCACACACGCGTCGAAGTCGACGTGTGGGCGATGGACTGCATCTACGACGAGTGCGAGCACGGCGTCGATCCCGACGAAGAGCGCCCGTCGGATAAGTGCCCGTCATCCAAGGCGGTCGTCTGCGAGGAGTGCAGCGAGTGGAATTCGGAGCACGAGGGTGGCGTCGAGCCGTGGCCGTGCGAGAACCAGGCCGTGCAGGATTGGCAGGCTGCGGGCGGCGAGGAGCGTCAGTACGAAGTGATGGTCGAGGCGTTCTTTCGCGGGTGGAGCGAGCACGAACGGCGCGAGCGCCTGCACGCGGCGATGACCATATCGAATGCACAGGGTCGCGAGAACAGGACCACGTCATGAGGGTCAGGGCCACATTCCAGCATGTCTTTCAGGTCACGCGAGAGGTCGAGATCGACGACGAGGAGTTCGCTCGTCTGTACAAGCACCAGGAGAACCGCGACCGCGACACCTCCGACGAGTACCTGCTCCCGTTGCACCTGAACACGCAAGAGACCGAATACCTGGCCGAGGTGTTTCCCGACTGGAAGACCACCGCCCCACTCCCGGACGACTTCGTGCTGCAGTACACCGACGTCACCGAGGCGGAGCGGCTGGATCACGAAAAGCGGGAGCCGTGATGCTTGAGTACGCGTTGCGTATGCCCGACGGTCGTATCACCGTCGCAGACGACGACCGCGGGTTCACCGCCGAGCGCCTGGCGAAGTATCAGGAGTTCGCACCCGGGACCGTCATGGTTGAGCGACACAAGCCGACGCCGTGGGTCGAATCAAAAGATTCGACGGACCCGTGCCCTGAGTGGCACTGCCCCGACCTGTCCAGCGAGGGCCGGCGAGAGGGACGCACGTGCCCCGAACACCCCTGCACCTGCTCGAGTGATACGTCACCAAGCATCGAGGGGTGGAGTGATGTCGATGGGTTCCTGGGGATGTCAGACGAGGAAGGCGGTTCGTAGCCTCGGCGTGTCGTGTCACGTTGTTGGTGGTGTCGCTTGCGCAGTCGGTGCTAGGCTGACGCCTGCGAGATCACTGGATCTAGATGAATGCCCTCGGTTGAGACCGGGGGCATTCGTCGTCCCTGGCTCGCTGGTTTCCCTCGGAGTTGGTGCTCTTCGCCGAGGGGCTCGTCCCGACACCACACGCTCACATCCCTTCGCCACGCCCTGCGGTGTGGCTGACGGTCCTGCCACGATGCCTGATTACTTGCCGGGCTAGCGGGACTCAAGCCGTCAGCCCCTGTCGGCATCGTGCATCCGAGGAGCGGTGATGGGCGTCGGGGCGCTGTCTTCCCGAGCAGGGGTCCGCACTGGTGCGGAACCGTCGTCGACGCAGCGCGGTCGGCGCCTCTGCTCGGGAGTCCATCGTGAAGCGCGGGCATCCGGGTGCGGGCGAGACCCCGGATGCCCGCGGCAAAAGCCGAGGGGGGGCAACATGGCTGAGGGCATCGTGATGCTGCTGCTGGCCGTGGCGGTAGCCCCACCGATCGCGTGGTGCGGTCGTGGCATCCGAGTGTCGGGCCCGTCGTGGTTCGACATCCTGACCCACGCGCCCCGCCCGACGAACCGACCAGCTCGGCGGTCCCGGTGACTGACGCCGGCATGACGATCCCGACATGGGGTGGTCGCCGTGCGGTCGCCGCCCTGAACCAGGTGAAGGCTGAGGGGCGACGCACTCAGGCGCCATGCTGCATCTGCGGTCAGGACATCAACTACTCGCTCCCGTCGACGGAGCCGGATGGCTGCACGGTGCAGCACATCAAGTCCCGCAAGCTCTTCCCCGAGTTGACGTGGGTGCCGTCGAACTGGGCTCCGGCTCACAAGAGCTGTAACGAGTCGGCCGGCTCGGGCTCGAACCTGCAGGACGCGGGCGTTACCTCGACGGAGTGGTGAGCGCACCTGTCCACTACTGGACACCTAGGGGGCGTCGCGATGACCTGTCGCTGCGACGATCCCGGATGCGCCCTGCCCTCCCCGCCCAAGCCGCCAGAAAATCCAGCTCAGGCATGGAGGGCGGAAACCGCAGGGTGGGCTTCCTCTCCCCCCGAAGCCGAGGGGGTCCCCCTTCGGCGAGATCGCTGGCGGTGAAAACGGACCCGGGGAGGCCCGGATGCACGATCGTCGCGGCATCCGCGCGGCGCGCGACGGCGGTGGAACAATCCGCGGCATCGCCCGAGAGTTTGGCGCTTCCCGCAACGCGGTGCGGCGCGCGCTCGACCCAGCGTCGTCGCTGGACTACGAGCGACCCTCGCTGGCCGAGGAGTTCGAGCCAGCCGTTCACGACGTCCTGACTGACTACCCCCGCATGACCGTCGAGCAGGTCGCCGAGCTCATCGAGTGGCCCGGCTCCCGCCGCACGCTCTCCGACCTCGTCGCCCGCGTGCGCGAAACCGTTCTCGACCGGGAACGCGAAGACCTGAACCGCCCGCGACTGGGCACCGTCTCGACTGGACGGGTGAGCTTCGGACACGTGAGCGTGGGCCGTCTGATCGTGGGGAGCGTCCATGTCGACCACGATCCCGACGGAACCGCCTGAGCGTCTCTCCGACGAGGCCGCCGAGCTGTGGTCTGAGATCGTCGCCCGCAAGGCGATGGCCCCGACCGTGGACCCCGCGATGCTCGAGGCGTACTGCGCCCTCGTCATCCGATGGCGGGAGGCGGCCCGGAAGATCGCCGAGGAGGGCCTCGTCGTCGACGGCGAGAAGCGCGGAGCGATCGTGCACCCCGCCCTCGCCGCCGAGCGTTCACTTGCCGAGCAAATCCGCGAGTGGGCGCCCCTGTTCAACCGGCCCGCCGCTGCGAAGCGCAAGGCCGGACCGATGTACGACGCGACGAAGCGGTCGATCGAGGCGGCGAAGCTGCCCGATGAGCCGCAGTTCGAAGGCGCGACCGCCGCGGTGCTGACGCTGGCATGGCTGATCGACGAGGCGCAGCGTGCCGGCCTCGAGGCCATCCAGAAGGCGTCGTTCGTGATGATCCCGTCCTACCTCAAGGGCTGCGCCGAGCTGCAGATTACCCCGGCGTCCCTCCCGGGAGAGGCGCGGAAGAAGGCGGGCCAGGGTGGCAAGGTCGACAAGTTCCAGCGTTCGGCCGACAACCGTCGGGGCCTCGCGGCGGTCGGCTAGCCGCCCGCTCCCGAAGCGGTGGCCGGTCCCGCTCGGGTGCGGTCAGGCGTACGTCGACAAGGTCCACGAGCGCGACAAGGCCACCCCCAAGACCGCGCACCTGTTCGGCAGTGCCGAGCCGCGCATCTGCACCCCGCCGCTTCGCGAGCTCACCCCGGACACGTCACTCGGCTTCGACGTCATCGACTTCGCCTTCGAGGTGCTCGACGTCGTGCTGCTGCCGTGGCAGCGCGCGGCACTCATCCGCATGCTCGAGATTCTCCCGGACGGGTCGCTCCGCTTCCGCACCGCCGTGATCCTCGTCGCCCGCCAGAACGGCAAGTCGACGCTCGCTCAGGTGCTCACCATCTGGCTGCTCTTCGTGTGGGGTTGGCCCCTCATCCTCGGCACCGCTCAGGATCTCGACGTCGCCGAGACCCTGTGGGAAGAGGTCGTGGACATCGTCCACGAGAACGACGAGCTTGCCGCCCTGGTGGAGGGCGTCACGAAGGTCAACGGCAAGAAGTCGCTGAACCTCGAGTCCGGCGCGAAGTACAAGGTGAAGGCCGCCAACCGGCGCGCTGGCCGCGGCCTGTCGGGCAACCTCGTCCTCCTCGACGAGCTGCGCGAACATCAGACGTGGGACGCCTGGGGCGCCATCACTAAGACCACGATGGCCCGCGCCGAGGCGCTCATCCTAGCCCTCTCCAACGCGGGCGACATCACCTCGCGCGTTCTCCGATACCTGCGCCTGATGGCGCACCGAGCGCTCGGCGACCCCGACGGGATCGGCGCAGCGGAGGATGACGGCGGCACGGCACCGACGCAGTTCGACCTCGACACCCTCGAGAGCTTCGACGAAGCCGCCGACGACGAGCTCGACGAGTTCGACGACAACGACATGGCTGACATCGAAGTCGACGACCTCGAGCAAGACGAGGACACCCTCTGCCTGCTCGAATGGTCCGCCGCGCCTGGTTGCGATCGCCGCGACCGCGCGGGATGGTCGGCAGCAAACCCATCGATGGGCTACACCATCACGGTCAAGACCATCGCTTCGGCATGCAAGACGGACCCAGAGTGGGTGTTCCGCACCGAGGTGCTGTGCCAGTGGAACGACGGCGCCACTGCGGGGCCGTTCGACCCGGGCGCGTGGGACGCCGGCAAGATCGAGACCGCGAAGGGGGCCGACGGCATTGTCCGCTTGGCTGATCCCGAGGGCGACCGCATCGAGGGCCGTGTCGTCGCGGGTATCGCGCAGTCCGGAGCCGTGACGTATATCGCCCTCGCGGGCTACCGACCCGACGGGCTCCCGCAAGTGGAGATGGTGACTGGCCGCTACGGCACCGACTGGGTGGGGGAGTGGCTGACTCACGCGGACCGCAAGGGCCGCATCCGTTGCGTCACCGGGCAATCGCGCGGTGCGCCGGAGCAGACACTCATGAAGCGCCTGTCAACGGAGCGGACATTCCGACTCCCCGTCGTGGACCTCGCTGGCTCTGACCTGCTCGACGCATACGCCGACGCCGAGGAAGCGATACGCGCAAACCAGGTGCGGCACACCCCCTGGCCGGCGCTAGACATGGCCGCCGCGACGGCGGAGTGGAAGGTGCTCGCCGGTGGTGTGAAGGTGCTGGACCCGGTCAAGTCGCCGACCGACATCGCCACGCTGCGCGCGTGGGTGCATGCCCTATGGCTGCTCGAACACGAGCCGACGGCGCCGCCCCCGCCACCCCCGGAGCCCAAGACGCTCGACGACGCCACCGAAGCCGACGAGCGAGACGACGAATTCGACACGAGCGACTACGAGGACCTGACCGGCGACCTGTCGGATATGGGCTTCTGAGGAAGGGGCGCGCATGGCATCCGATGGTTTCCTCTCGCGCCTGTTCGGCCGCGCGGACGCGCCCAAGGCCCTCGCCGACGGCGCTCGGGTCCCCACGACCGAGGACGGCTACTCCGTCGGTCAGAACTCGACATTCTGGGACACCCCGGACGACGAGAAGGTACCCGAGCTGCAGTGGCCGCGAAACATCGAGGTGTACGACCAGATGCGTCGCACCGACGCGCAGGTCATCTCCGTGCTGCGCGCCGTGCAGTTGCCGATCCGCCGCACCACCTGGCGCATCGACCCCGCGTCCGCCGCACCCGAAGTCGTCGAGTTCGTCGCCGCCAACCTCGGGCTACCCGTTCTCGGTCAGGATGCCGTCGCGCGGCCCCGCACCGGGGACCGGTTCTCATGGCCCGAGCACCTGCAGCTCGCCCTCACCTGCCTGCCTTTCGGGCATTCGGTGTTCGAGCAGCAGTACCGCATCGAGCGTGACGAGAACGGCGTACCGCGCGCCTATCTCCGCAAGCTTGGGTGGCGCCCACCCAAGACGATCTCCCGCATCGACGTCGCCCCCGACGGTGGGCTCGTGGCCATTGAGCAGGGGACGGTCGGAACCGACAAGCACCGCATGGAGGTCAACCGGCTCGTCGTCTACGTCAACGAGCGCGAAGGCGGGAACTGGCTGGGCCAGTCGCTCCTGCGACCGGCATACAAGTTCTGGGTGCTCAAGGACAAAATGCTCCGTATCCAGGCGCAGACCATCGACCGCAACGGCATGGGCGTGCCCGTCGTCGAGGCGCCCGAGATGCCGAAAGACATCTACGACCCGGTCGAGTACACGAAGCGCCAGGACGCCGAGATCAAGCGTGGCTTGAAAATCGCACAGATGTTCCGCTCGGGACGGCAGGCAGGCGCGTCGATCGCCCACGGCGCGAGCATCAAGCTGCTGGGCGTGGAGGGCACCCTGCCGGACGCCGAGAAGCCGATTCGTTACTACGACGAGCAGATGGGGCGCGCCGTCCTGGCGAACTTCCTGAACCTCGGCGGCGACAACTCGAAGGGCTCCTACGCGCTGGGAGAGACGTTCGCGGACTTCTTCACCCTGTCGCTGCAGACCATCGCCCTGTCGATCGCGGACACCGCGACAAAGCACATCGTCGAGGACCTCGTCGACCACAACTTCGGACCCGGCACGCCGGCTCCCCGGATCGTGTTCGACGAGATCGGGTCGCAGCAGCGGATCACCGCGGCGGCGCTCAAGGACCTCGTCGACTCCGGCGTCATCACTGCGGACGAGAGCCTGGAGCGTTTCGCACGGCAGACGTACAACCTGCCCGAGCGGGATCAGGCGACGGAGCGAACTGGCACCGACGCTCAGGAAGCTCGCGAGGTAGCTGAGCTGCTGCAGAAGGCATACCTCGCAGTTGGCCCCGTCATCAACCGAAAAGAAGCGCGGGATCTTGCGCGTCGCGCAGGAGCGCAGTTGCCAGCCGAAGGCGACACACCGACCGAGGGGGAGGCATGACCAAGACTCGTAAAGAGGAGCGCCGCTACTGGGGATCTGTCGAGCCGCCCAAGGCTAAGGCGGAGTTCTTCAGTGCCGTCACCGCGCCGGTTGCAGAGGGAAGCGACGCCACTGTCGCGACCATCCGCATGTATGGCCCGATCGACTCGTGGGGCGGATGGTGGGGCATCTCCACCGAAGATGTCAGCCGAGTGCTCGACGCCCTCCCTGACACAGTCGAGCAGATCGTGCTGCGGATCAACTCGCCCGGCGGCGAGGTGTGGGAGGCCATGGCCATCCTCAACATGCTCGCCGCCCACCGAGCGCAGGTCATCGCCGTCGTCGACGGCATTGCCGCCTCGGCAGCATCGTTCATCGCTGCGAGTTGCGACGAGACGGTGATGAGCCGCGGCAGTCAAATGATGATCCACTCGCCGTGGGCATTCGCCATCGGCAACGCGGCCAAGATGCGCAAGCAGGCCGCGTTCCTCGACACCCTCGAGCGCTCGATGATCGAGGTTTACTCCGAGAAAGCCGGCGACAAGGACTGGGCGACGCTGCTCGCCGACGAGACCTGGCTCACCGCCGAGGACACCGTCGCGCTCGGCCTAGCCGATCGCGTCGACGTGGTCCCTGACGCCGGTACCGCCACCACCGTCGGTGCAGAGGAAGACGTCCTCATCATAATCGCCGACCTCGAAGAGGACGACGCGGACGACGAGGCATCCGCCCGCGCCGCCCGCATCCACGCCGCCGCCGCCTCAGCGCGCGCGGCAGCCCCCCAGCCCCCGGACTCGACCGAGCCGGGTAACCCCGCCAACAAGGAGGAGCTCCCCATGAGCGACAAGTTCCTGGCTGACGTTCGCGACCGGCTCGGCATCACCGACGCCAACGCCCCGGAGGAGACGGTCTTCGCCGCCTTCGAGCAGCGCATCGCAGCCCCCGCCCCCGCACCGACCGCCGCCCTGCCCGAGGGTGTCGTCGCCATCGAGGCGACGCAGCTCGAGCAGATGCGTGCGGACGCGCAGGCCGGACGCGAGGCGCGCGACGCGCAGCTCGCAGCCGCCCGCGCGGCCACCGTCGACGCCGCCGTCGCCGACGGGCGCATCGCGCCCGCCCGCCGCGACCACTGGATCGCTTCGCTGGCCGCCGATCCCGGCTCCGCCGAGACCCTCGCGGGCCTGCAGAAGGGGCTCATCCCCGTCGACATGGTCGGTGTTACCGGCGGCGTCGACGAGTCGTCCGACGAGGACGGCGCCTACTCGAAGCTGTTCCCCACCGCGAAGGCTGAGGAGGCCTGATCATGCCCACCCCCAAGAACTACCTCCCGCTGTTCCGCCCCGGCCAGGTCGTCACCTTCGGTGTCACCGCCGCCGTCACCGCTGGCCAGGTCGTCGAGCTCGGCACTGCCGACTGGTCGGTCGCACCCGCCGCCGCCGCGTCCGCCAAGGCCGTCGGCGTCGCCGGGCACAGCGCTGGCGTCGGCGACAAGGTGGCCGTCGAAGTCAACAAGGTCATCCACGAGCTCAAGGCGGTCGGTCCGGTGACGCGCGGCCAGAAGCTCGAGGCGGCCGCGTCCGGCGGCGTGCGCACGCTCACCACCGGGACCGCCCTGTACCTCGCCCTCGCCTCCGCGGTCGACGGCGCCACCGTTCCCGTCATCCAGCTCTGAGAGGCAGATCGAGATGCAGACTTACCCCTACACCCCGTCGCAGATCGACGGGTCCACCGCGCAGGACTGGCTCGCCTTCCTGAACGCGCCCACGATGGTCGCGCGTCGCTTCGCCGAGATCGTCGACGCGCAGCAGTTCATCGGCAACTACCTGCTCTCCGCTCGGTACGCGATGACCGGTGGCATGATCGCCGTGCCCGCCAACGAGAAGATCCGCACCGACCGCAAGGCCAGCACGGTCGCTCCCGGTGGCGAGTACAAGCTCACGACGCTCAGCGCCGAGGAGTACGAGATCTACAACTCGATGATCGAAGGTCTCGCGACCGAGGTCACCGACGCGGAGGTCACTCGCAGCCGCCGTCAGCCGATCGACGATGCCTTCACCTTCCTGCAGACGGAGCTCGTCTTCGATGCCAACGAGATCGCCCTCGGCGTGATCGAGTCGTCGGTGACCCGCACCTTCGCCAGCAAGGCTGCGTGGACCAACGGCAAGGAGATCCTCCGCGCCGCGTACGCGGCCAAGGCGCTCACTCGCAAGCAGAAGCTCGGCTACTCCATCGACACTGCGGTGATCCCGGGCGAGCAGTACGCCGAGATCATGCCGGAGCTGCTCGACGTCCTCCCGAAGGACAGTGCCCTCGCCCTCGGGGACACGTTCCCCACCATCGGCGGCATCACGTGGATTCCCGAGGATGGCGACGACCTCACCGCGCCGCTGTTTCTCGACCGGCGCCGCTTCGGCGGCATCGCCCGCGAGCAGATTGCTTCGCCCGAGTACCGCCAGATCGGCGGCGACACGGGTGTCGAAATCGCCTCGGTGCGCAACATCGCCCTCGGCGACAAGACCCGCCTGCAGGCGCGCAACGTGCACGTCCCCGTCATCACCAACCCGCTCGCCGCGGTCTACGTCACCGGAACGGAGGCGCCCTGATGAGTACCCAGCACATCGCGAAGGCCCGCGTCGTCAAGGTCGCCGTCGGCGCCAGCAGTGGCAACCGCGTGGCCCGCATCCTGTTCGCTGGCGACATCGTCCCCGATGGCGTCGCCGAGGACCAGATCGAGCGACTGCTCGAGCGCGGCCTCATCGAGGCCGTCGAGTCGGGCGACGAGGAGGTCGACGAGGGCGCCTATGAGGGCGTCAACGTGACCGAGCTCAAGAAGCTCATATCCGAGCGCAACAAGGGTCGTGAGGGTGACACCAAGATCACTCCCGCGGAGCCCGGCAACCGTCCCGAGATCGTCGCGGCACTCCTCGCCGACGACGCCAGGCAGTAATGAACAGGGGGCGATGATGGCCATCACCACGGAAGACCTCGAGGTCAGCGACGACGATCTCCGTCGACGCATCATGGTGACCGCGCGCCGCATCGCCCCCTGTATCGACACCCTCGCCGACGGCTCGGAGGAGAAGGCCAACGCGGTCGCGATCCTCCGAGGCGTCGTCGCAGAGCTGCCCGAGGCTGGCGCGCGTCGCACGCGGTCCGTCAGCCGAAACGGCACATCCATGTCGTTCGCGGACATCGAGGCGGCATTCACATCGGAGACCCGCGCAGACCTCGAGTCGCTCTGCGCTGCGGCCCCTATCGGCATGCCCGAGGGGGCGTTCCCGGTGGATGACGTCTTCGACCGGCTCTGGCCCGAAGAGCGGTACTCGTGAGCTGGCCTGCGTCTTTCTTCTTCCCGCACCGCGTGATCGTCGAGGACGCCATACCCGCCGGAGGGGCGGGGACGAAGTTCGGCGAGCCGCGCGAGGTCATCGCTGAAGTGAAGGACGAGCAACGCATCGTCATCGGCGCCGACGCCAGCGAGCACGTCTCCAACACCCAAGTAACAGTGCCCCTTAGCGCCGCCGTCCCGGTTGGGTCGATGGTGACCGTCTGGGTCGGTCGAGTCGGCGCCCGTCGCGCGCGCGTCATCGCCGTGCAACGCGACGAGAATCCGCCACCGCTGCCCTCTCACCTGATCCTCTCGCTGCAGTAAGGAGGCTCGCCCATGGCCAAGTTCAACCCCATCAGGACGCAGCTCGAAGCATCCATCGCGAAAGGCCTCCGCAAGGGCGGCCAGGCCGTGATCAAGCGCATGAAAGAACTCAGCCCCACCGACACGGGCGACTCCGACAAGACGGGTTTCGTCGCCGTAGACGACCTTTCGGTGCAGGTGGGATTCACCTCGCTGGTGTCGCGGCTCAACAACGAGAACCTCGACTGGAACCACGACGGCGGGGGCCAGGCGAAGTTCGCCGAGGCGGCTGTCGACCAGGTCGACATCGGACCCATCATCGCCGGGCAGAATCGGGCGGACCTCGGTGGATGACGCCGAACTCACCCGCTGGCTCGTGGAGCAGCTCGGCTCAATCGACGGGTGGGTATGGTCCGCTGACGGGCCGTACGACCTCGCCGCCGACGTGACCCACCTGTACGAGGGGCCGATACCAGCTGAGGCGCGACGCGCCGTCGGCGTACGCGTGTTCGGCGGCTCGGATGACGAAGAGACCGAGACCAAGACGCGCCGCGTACAGCTTCGCTCGCGCGGCGACGAAGGCGATCCGAACGGCGCGAACCGTGTCGCGGATGCCGCCTTCGCACATCTTCGGCGCCTGCTGCGGGAGGGCTTCGTGAGCGCGATCACCCGCACCTCGTTCGATCCCGCCGGGGTCGACCAGAACGGTCGCGAATCGCGCACCGACAACTACCTGATCATCTTCGACAATGAGGAGGCTCCGTCGTGAGCAAGCGTGTCCCCACCCCTCCCGGCTTCGTCCGGGGCAAGTCCTACGAGTACGGCCTCCGCGTCAACGTCGCCGCCCGCGACGAGCCCGCCGAGTTCATCGACGTGCGGAAGCTGTTCGGCTACAGCCCCACCTTCACCCCCACCACCAGCGACGCCCGCACCTACGACGACGCTGGCTCCCAGAACAACAGTGTCGACGGATGGTCGTTCGCGCTCGGATTCTCGACGCACGTGCTGCGCTCGATGGAGACCGGTGAGTACCTGCCCGAGATCGAAGCGCTCCGCGCGCGCACGCTCCCGTCGGCTCTCGACCTGGACGCCGAGATCGAGGTGCAGTTCTTCCACAAGCCCGCCAAGGGCGCGCCCAACCTCGAGGACGCCGGCCAGGGATTCGCCACCGTCAGCTACCAGCGTGGGCAGACCGCTCCCGACGGTCAGACGGAGACGTGGAACTGGACCCTCACCGGCGTCGGCGCCTACGAGGAGATCGAGAACCCGTTCATCGGGTGGCCCGGAGACGCGCCCATCGTGTCCCTGCTCGAGCCCGCCACCGGCCCCGCTGGCGAGCTCGTCACCGTCCGCGGCACCGGGTTCAAGGACGCTGCCGGGACGATCCTCGTCACCGGCGCGGACGGCGTGAAGTTCGGCGGCACCAACGCCACCGACTACAACGTCGTCAGCGCCACCGCGCTCACCGCGATCGTCCCCGCCGGTGCGGCCGGTGCGGCCAACGTGGTCGTGAAGTCCGCCGCCGGCACCGCCGCGGCTCGTCCCTTCACCCGGACGGCCTGACCGTGCCCAGCGCGGTCGACTTCTCGGAGTGGGTCGCGCCCGGACTCAAGATGCCGCTGGGGGACCGGACCTACATGGTTCCGGCCCCCAGCGTCGAGCGGGCGAAGAAGATCCTCGCCCTCGCCGTCCGAGCAGAGGTCGACTTCAAAATCGTGACGGGCGATATCCCCGAAGGCGTGGCCGACGTGCTCGCCACCATCACGGGGGAGGAGCGCCCCGGCCTCGGAACGGCTGCCGCCGAGATGGTCGCCGACGGGGTGGACGTCTTCACCCTCAGTCGGATGCACACTTACTCGGTGTTCTACTGGGCTCGCGGCCGCGAGTACGCCGACGCGTTCGCGACCCTCGTCTGGGCAGAGCGCCCAGACGTCGACGACGAAGCGGAGGGCGACTCCCCAAAAGCGTTGACGCGCTTACTCCTGAGGAGTGGGCGCGGTACGGCGTCGGAGAGCCCATTGACCACGACGTGACCGGTGTCCCCATCTACGCCGACTACCGGGTCCCGCCGGAGGTGCAGGCGAAGACCGCGCAGGTCGACGGCCCCACCCTGGACATGTCCTGGCTGGCGATCGTCTCTCACTGGCGGCTCGTCGTCGCCGAGCTGCTCACGCGCGGCATCGACCTGCACCGCCGCGACGTGCTCGACGGCCCCTGGCTGAGCGTGCGCGCCGCCATCTTCGACCTCATCGACTCGCCCACACGGCTGCGGGAGGTCCTGAAACGGAGGTGACCCGTGGCCCTACGTGCTGCCGAGCTGGAAGTTTTGTACACGGCGAACACCTCCGACATCGACAAGGGCGAGCAGAAGGTCAAGGCCTCCGCCCAGCGCATCGAGTCGAACGCCGTCACCCAGAAGGTCGACGGGGACGCGAGCGAAGCCCTCGCCGACCTGGACCGGGTCGCCGCAGAGGCGAAGAAGCTCGTCTCCGAGCGGGCCGTGCTGCAGCTCGACGCCGACATCACCCGCACGGACAAGGCGCTCGAGCGCGCGAAGGCGAAGGTCGAAGACCTCACCATCCGCGGCGAGGCGGGCTTCGAAGTCACCGCCGAGGTGAAGCGCGCCGAGGCCAACCTCGCCCGCCTCGAGCAGCAGGCCGACCGGCTCAAGAGCCTCCGCGCGACCGTCGAGGTGGACGCCGACACCGTCAAGGCCGTCTCCGAGCTCGACAAGCTCGAGCCCGCCGCGAAGAGCGCCGCCGACAAGGCCGGCTCGGCCGGTGGTTCCTCGCTCGTGTCGTCGCTCGACGGCGCCACCCGCGGCGCGGGGGAGAAGGTCGGCACGGTCATCGGCTCCGGCGTTGAGGATTCCCTCGTGTCCGCGCTGACCGCCATCCCCGTCGCCGGTGGCATCATCCTCGCCGGTGTCGCGATCGGCAAGGCCATCACCGGCGCCATCCAGGACGGGCTGCAGCAGGAGGTCGGCTTCGACCGCCTCGAAGCCCTCACCGGCATCAGCCCCGCGTCCGCGCTCCGCATCGGCCGCGCCGCGGGGGAGGCGTACGCGAACGTCTTCGGTGACTCCATCGAAGCGAACCTCGACACCGCCCGGCTCGCGCTGCAGTTCGACATCATCGACGACAAGAGCACCACCGCCCAGGCGAAGCGCGTCGTCGAGGGCCTGTCGGGAATCTCGAGCGCCCTCGAGGAGGACGTGCGCCCCACGGCCACCGCTGTGACGACGCTGCTCAAGACGGGCCTGGCGTCCTCTGCGCAGCAGGCGTTCGACCTGCTCGCCGTCGGCCAGCGCGAAGGCGTCAACCGTGGTGAGGACCTGCTCGACACGTTCACCGAGTACCCGGTCGTGCTCAAGCGCCTGGGCCTCAGCGGCGCCGAATCGCTCGGTCTCATCAACCAGGGTCTGGAGGCGGGCGCGCGCAACAGCGACGTCGTCGCGGACGCGCTCAAGGAGTTCCAGATCCGCGCCACCGACGGGTCTAAGGCATCGGCTGCCGGGTTCGAGCGGCTCGGCCTTTCCGCCGAGGACATGACGGCCAAGATCGCCCGCGGCGGCAGTGACGCCCGCGACGGTCTGCAGGAGGTGCTGAACAAGCTCCGCGAGATCGAGGACCCCGTGCAGCGCAACGCTGCCGCCGTCGAGCTCTTCGGCACCAAGGCAGAGGACATGGGCGACGCGCTCTTCGCACTCGACCTGTCCAACGCGGTCGACCAGCTCGGCCAGGTGCAGGGCGCCGCGCAGAAGATGTTCGACACCATCGCGGACAATGACGCGACCCGCATCGAGCAGGCCGGACGCAACATCGAAGTCGCCATGGACGGCATCAAGGGAACGCTCGCGGCAGGCTTCTCACAGCCCTTGGCCGACGTCGCCACGTTCATCTCCGAGAACCGAGGACCGGTCACCCAGTTCTTCCTCGACCTCGTCAACGGGGCGCTCGACTTCGGCGAGTCCATGGTGAACGCCGCCGCCGACGGAGCCGCCGGGTTCGGTGACCTCATCGCAGGCCCGGGCGCCGACATGGTCGACCTGCTGATCGGGCTGCAGAAGGCGATCAACCCCTTCTCCGACACCTCGGAGCTTGAGGGGCTGCGCGACGGGATGCGCGACTTCGACGAGAAGACGCAGGCGGCGTCCGACACCATCCGGGGTCGGCTGCTTGGCGGGCTTGAGGTCGTGCGCTCCAAGGTCAACGAGTTCGGCGAGGGCGCAGTCGCGATGGGGTACCTGAACGACGCCTCCCTCCGACTCGCCAGCGCACTCGAAACCGTCGGCCTCGACGGCGACGGCGCACGGCTCTCCCTCGAGGGCGTCGACCTCGCCCACCTCAACGCCTCAGCATCCGGGGCGGCGCTCGAGACGCAGATCCGCAACGCAGCCTCCGCGCTCGAGTCCGAGCTCGACGCTGCACAGCGGGCGGGGGAGGGGCAGGAGGAGCTCACCGGCCGTTACAACACGGCCCGCGATGCTCTGATCGCTCAGATCGAGCAGATGGGTATCGGTCGTGACGCTGCTGCCGCGCTCGTAGACCAGGTGCTCCGCACCCCGCCGTCGGCGCGCACGGAGTTCTCGTCGAACGCCCCGGAGCAGCAGGCGCTCGCGCAGAGCCTTGCTCAGCGGATCGAGACGTTGCCCGACGGCAGCGTCGTGATCAAGGCGGATACGTCTCCGGCGCGCACCTCGATCGACCGTCTCGTCACAGATGCGAACGGCCGTGAGATCGTCGTCCGCGTCCGCGGTGACGGGTCGGTGCAGCTCCCCGGTGGGCGCGTCGCACTCCCGAACGCGAAGGGAAACCTCGTCGAGTTCATGGCGTCCGGCGGCATCCCCGACCTGACCCCGCTCTCGGGCGGCGCGACAGTCGTGTCGCCGAACACGTGGCGCGTCGTCGGCGACAGGGGCGATGTGGCCGAGGCGTTCATTCCGCTCGACGGGTCACCGCGGTCGATCGGGATTCTCGCCGAAGCGATCCGCCGCATGCCTGGCGTCGACACCAGCAGTGGTGGCGGTGGCGGGACGAGCGTGCACGTCGACGCTCGCTTCGAGCAGCGGGACGAGACCCTGCAGGTGCGGGCTCTCACCCGAGTGATCAAGCAGGCGCTCAGCGACTGACGGAAGGGGGCGCGATGGCTCGCACCACGATCCAGCTCGGACACCTCACCTTCCTCGACGCCGCCACACGCGGCGGGTACGGGTGGTTCTTCCGCGAGCTGACCGATTGGTGGGGTGGGACGGCCAACCGGCAACGTCCCGTCGCGCGCCCTCAGCGGCACGGTGCGTTCACGCGGACGCGGGCCACGCGTGCTGAGAAGGTCATGTCGTTCGAGGCGCTATATCGAGGCCGTAGCGCCTCTGAGGTGGAGCGCGCGTTCGACGAGCTCTCCGCCGTCGGGGCCGAAGCGCCTGTGCTGATGACCGTCAGCACCGACGACGGCCCCACCTGGCGGTCCGTAATCGTCGAAGACACCTCGGCGCGGTCGACCCACAACCGCCCACGCGGGTGGCAGACGGTCGACCTGTCGAGCGACGACCCCCGCCGGTACCGCACCGGCACACCCGTCACCACGGGCCCGCCCTCCCCGGGGCAGGGTCTCGTGTTCCCGGCGAAGTTCCCCGCGATCTGGCCGGGCGGCGGTTCGGCGGGGCGCGTCACCCTCCCCAACGAGGGCCGCGCCCCATCCGCCGTTTCGCTCACCCTCGCCGGTGGGTTCTCGTCGGCGCTGATCACCTGCGTCGAAACCGGCGCGCGGGTCGGCCTCGCCCGGCCCGTCGCCGCCGGCCAGACGGTCGTCATCGAGAACGGGCGCGCCACCCTCAACGGGCAGGACATCTCCCGGTGGCTCCGCTTCCGCGAGTGGACCGAGGTCCCCGGGCTCCTGTCCCGCACGTTCCAGCTCGAGGCGGCGGACCCGGTGGGGCAGCCCACCCTCACCGGAAGGGTGGACCACGCGTGGTGGTGACTCGATTCTTCCTGTTCGAGACCCGCGGCGGGCAGCAGCTCGTCGAGCTCGAGCCGTCGTCGTTCGACTGGCAGGAGCAGTCGAACATCGCCGAGACGGTCAACCTCCGCTTCGTCGACCACGTCGACGAGTGGCGGAACCTCTTCACCCCGTGGAAGCACTCCATCGCCGTCGACGTCGGCGGCCACTTCTTGGGCGGGCCGATCCTCCCGCAGGACTTCGACCGCGACAACGGGATGCTGTCCGTCACGGCGCGCGGGCTCCGGCGCATGCTGGACGGCTTCCCCGTTCTGCCCCCGCCGCCGGGACTGCTCACCAGCACACCGCCGGACTGGCTCGCGCCGGACGGGAAACCCGCCACCGGGTTCGACACCATCATCGAGGGCGTCGACCACGGCACCATCGGGAAACGCATCATGCAGCAGGTGTGCCTGTGGCCCGGGTGGAACGACATCCCCATCCGCTTCCACGCCGACCGCCCCGGCACGCGCAGCGAGTCGTACGTCGCCGTCGAACGGAAGATGGTCGGGGCCGCTCTCACCGACCTGTCGAACCAGGACGCCGGCCCCGACATTCGCCTTCGCCTCGAGCGGACCAGCGATGACAGCTTCGGGTGGGTGTACGAGTCCGGCACGGAGGAGCAGCCCCGGCTGCAGGGTGAGGCTCCGCTCACGTGGGAACCGTCCGACGTCACCGGCGTCGGCACCCGCATGGACCCGACCCGCATGGGCTCCGTGTCGTGGGCGTCCGCGGGGCGCTCGTCCGACACGACGTTGCTGCGGATGCTGTACGACCCGTACCTCGTGGACCGCGGCTTCCCGCTGCTGCACCTCGACGCTGACGTTTCGACGAGCACGAAGGACCCGGCCACCCTCGACTCCGGGAACGTGGAGACGCTGCGCACTGCGCGGCATCCGTGGGAGTTCTGGGAGTTCGACGCCCCGACCGACGCGTCCCCGTTCCCGTACGAGTACGGGTGCGGCGACGTCGCGGAGATCTTCCTCTCCGAACAGCAGCGGGTGAACCTCGGGCTCCTCTCCGGGCCCGGCGTGCTCACCGGTCCCGGCGTCCTCACGGGCGGGACCAGCACCGACCCGATCTACGACTACCTGCCTGCCGGGTCCTACCCGCGCCGCATCGTCGGGCTGTCGGGTTCGGATCGGTCGGAGTTCATCAAGGTCACCTGCGGCGAGATCTACGAGGAGGTCTGATGGCTGACCCGTCCCCGTCCCGTGACGGTCTCGCGCAGATTGCTGACCAGATCAATGCCCTCTGGCGCGAGGTCAGAGACCTCAAGGCGCCGTCGGGGACGCAGCAGGCGAACGCCGTCGCGCGGCTCGAGGCTGCCGTCGTCAACTTGCAGCAGCAGCAGGCACAGATCGTCGCCACGCAGCTCGTCCAGGCCGCGCAGCAGGAGCAGATCACCATCCTCGTGAGCGACCTCGACGAGCGGATCACCGACTTCATCAACGAGAACATCGACGACATCGTCGCCGCCCAGGTCACCGCGGCGCTCGCGGCAGCCGACATCACGATCGGCCGCGCGGGGGGCACTGTCCGCATCCCCGCAGCGCTCACCACCGACCTCACCAGCACGTCCGGGCGGTTCGTCGCCTGGATCGGCGGCGACAACCGCATCGGCCACACGTAGGAGGCACCATGCTCACCCCCTCTCTCCCGAGCGAAGGAGCATCCGGCGTCCCCGTCGGTGCATGGCGTCGGCTCGATGCTGGCCTATTCGCCCGCGCGGCTGACGGCACTCCTCGCACCGGCATCCTCTCCATGACCTCCGACGATCTGGTCACCGGCACGACGGACCTGGCGATGACGTACCGCATCGGCCCGTTCGTCGCGGTCACCGCGCGCGGCACGGGTGTCGAGCGCATCGCGAACGACGCATCGGAGACGATCGGCACGGACGCGGCGCCGCAGGCGAACTCCCGCATCGACGTGATCTGGGTGCGCGCGACCTTCGTCCTCGACGGGGACACTGCACCGACCACCACGTTCGGCGTGTCCAAGGGTGCGGCGAACCAGAATCCGCAGAAGCCGCCGATCCCCGCTGGTGCGTTGGAGCTCGCGACGGCGGAGGTGAAGTCGTCCGACCTGGCGACGCAGACGGTGCTGATCACTCAGACGTGGCGGTACACCGCCGCGGCGGGTGGTGTCGTGCGGCTGCGGAACAAGGCAGAGATGGACGCGTGGGCCCCCGCGAACGGCGCGCTCGCGTACCGCCTCGACACGGGGGAGACGATCACCCGTGCGGGCGGCGCGTGGGAGGGCGTGACGACGTCGTATGACCCGGTGTGGTCTGCGGCTGCGACGCCGCCGACGATGGGCCAGTCGACGATCTCGGGCGAGTACGTCCGGCGAGGGAAGTGGGTGCACTTCTCCCTGCGGTTCCAGATCAAGACGGGCGCGAACGGCGGGACTGGGCCGTGGCGGTTCTCGCTGCCGGTGCAGGCCGCGGCGGGTGGCCGGCAGGTGGTCGCCGCGCACATCGAGAACGCGGGTGTCGCGTTCTACCCCGCCACGGGGACCATCGAGGGCGGCTCGAACGTCGTCGGCCTCATCGCCCACACCGGTACCGGTGGCGGCGGCGGGCTCTCGTCGGCTGCCGGTCTCGGCGCGGACTCCATCGTGGCGATCAGCGGCTCATACCGCGCCGCCTGAGTGAAGGGACCGAAGCCGTGGCCTGGAAGAACGGGTACATCCCCGAGTCGGATCTTGTCATCTTCAACCGCGGATGGAACGACACCGACGGGAACTGGTACTGGGGCCTCACACCGGCGACGTACGCCCGACACCTGGCACTCGTCGACCGTGCCCACGATCGCACGGGCCGGTGGCTTTCGCCGGGCGACGGGTGGTCGACGGTGCGCCCCATGGCGGGGCAGCAGATCGCCCGCCGCCTCTTCGGGAACGGTGCCGCCGCTCCGGGCACGTCATCGCACGGCGGGTTCTGGGAGGGGCGGGAGACGCTCGCCGTCGACTACTCGAACTGGGCGTGGGTGTACAGCGGTGATCGCGCAGCGTTCTACGCCGACTGCCGTGCTGTCGGCCTGTCGCCCGGGATGATCGAGCCCTCCCGCGGGTACCCCGACGAGCCGTGGCACGTCATCGACCTCAACCCTCGCGGACCGGTCCCCGCGTCCAGCAACGCCAAGCCCTTCGAGGAGGAGGACGACATGCCGTACACCCCTGAGCAGATCAAGCAGATGACGAAGGACGGACTTTTCGAGTTCTTCCGTGACGTCAACACCGGACCCGCCGAGGGCCAGCGGTGGGCGTTCGCCGACGTGATCGCCGCGCAGATGTGGTCGCACCTGATCACCGCGCAGGACGGTGCAGGCAACGAGATCCGAGACGCCGTCGGCACGCCCATCCAGTACACCGCCGCGGGGTACGTCGCCTCGACGAACGCTCGTGTCGGCGGCACCCCTGCTGCGGTGGACGCGCAGGCGCTCGCCAGCATGCTCGCCCCGCTCCTGGCCCCGCTGATCCAGAACGTGGGTGCGCTCACGGATGAGCAGGTGCGGGGGATTGCGAAGGCGGCATCCGACGAGATCGACCGCCGCCAGCGCGAACGCCTCGCCTCGTGAGCATCACCGCGCGCATCCGACGTGCGAGCATCTGGCACCCGGAAGCCATCCCGCTGAGGGAGCAGAAGTACCGATCGCTCAAGCGCGTCTGGGTGCCCGCGTACGACGTCCTCGCCGTGTGCGCCGGCGTCGCCGGGGTGATCTACGGTTCGCGTCTGCTCGACCGTCTCTACGGCGACTTCACCGACGTGGTCGCGGGATTCTTCGCCGTCGTCGCGCTGGTGTGCCTCTTCGGGGTGGCGTTCCCCCGCCACTGGAAGATCGCATTCGCCGGCACCAGCCTGCTCGTCGGGATGGTCGTCGCGTACGCGTTCGCCATCCTCGTATCCCCGTCACCGGAGCAGCTGCTCGCGAAGGAAGCGCCGTCGTGGTTCATCTTCACGATGCTGCTGCTGACACTGCCGCTGCCGGTGTTCTATCTCGAGCTCCTCGCCACGGAATGGGCTGACCGGCGGGCGGTGGAACGGCGTCAGCGCCTGATCGGGGGCGTTGGTGAGTGAAAGCGGAGTCATCGTCGCCCTCATCGGACTCGCATCCGCCGTCCTCGTCGCCCTGATCGCCGTCTGGCGGTTCTGGCGCAAGGACCGCGCGGACGCTGACGCCGTCGAAGAGGGCACCATCAGCGGCCGGTTCAAGGACGCCGACACCCTCATGCAGTACATCGACCAGCGCGTCGACGAGCGCACACGCAAGCTCGCCGAGGACCAGGCCGCGACGGCTGGCGAACTCGAGAAGGTGAAGCGGCAGTACGCCGAGCTCGCCGAAGCCGTGCGCACCGTCATCTCGCTGCAGTGGGTCTGGGACCAGCGGGGTCGTCACGGTGACCTTCCGATGCTGCCTGACCCGATCCTCTATCAGCTCGGGCTCGGACACCTCACGGAGGGGTGGGCGACCGAGCCCACCTCTCATCCGAAATCGGAACCATCGTCCTGAAAGGACCGTCTCATGGACATCGCTATCCCGGCCATCCCCGTCGGCATCCTCACCCTCCTCGCGTTCTTCGCGCCCTACGCGATCGGCGCGCTCAACGGCGTTCTCCCGTTCGTGCAGAAAGCGTGGCAGCGCAAGGTGGTGTCGATCCTCTTCGCCCTCGCGCTCGCCGTCGTCGTTGTCGTGTTCTACGTGATGATCACCGGTGAGCCAATCGGTAACATCTGGGTCTTCATGCTGCTTGCCGTGGTCATCGTTTCCGCGTCATACGCGCTCATTACCGGCGGCACGGCGAAGGCGATCGAGCGTCGAACGGACCTCACCCTGCCCCGCCCCGGCGATTCCACGCGCGCCGAGTACCAAGCTGCGCTCGACCCGCACAACCCGTCCGCGTTCCGGGACCCCGGCGCGCACAACGAACCGTGATCGAGTTCGTCGGGGTCGCCCTGCTCCTGTTCGTCGGAGTGCCGGCGGCCCTGTTCGCGGTCCTGCTCTTCTGGCTGATCGTGGCCTACCTGATGGGCGGGACGATCGGTCTCGTTCTGCACGCGAGCGACACGCATCGACGGCGGAACCGTCGGTGACCCGCATCGCCTGCGCCGCGGCGGCCGTCCTCCTCGTGTGGGCTGTCGCCGCGGTCACCTACCCGGCGCTCTCTCGGGCGCACGCCGACCGCTGAGGAGAAGCCATGCCCTTCGACCCGCCCGTGTGGCGCGACTTCACGCCCGGCTTCGACATCACCGCCGAGAAGCTCGACGTCCTTGGCTCGCAGTACGGCTCTGTCGCGGAGGACGCCGACCAGCCCGATACCCCCGTCGGCGCCGCCATCACCCGCGCGATCGCCGCGGCCGGTGTCGGCGGTGGTTGGACCGACAACGGCGACGGCACCATCACTCTCAACCCCGGCACGTTCATCGACAACGGTGACGGCACGATCACTCTCGGAGGCTGACCATGGCTGGCGACATCTACAGCAAGGCCGGCGCGGATGCCGCGTTCGTGCACGACACGTCCGCGGGGCGTCAGGCGCTCGCCCAGTCGCCTGAGATAACCAGCACGATTGGTGCTGTCGGCGGTGAGAAGTTCGCGCCCATCTTCGGCTGGGCCATCGCTACCGATCCCCGCTGGGGGATCATGGGCGACGGGGTGACGGACGACTCCGCCGCGATCAACGCGATGCTGCAGGAGGTCTACCGCAGCGCCAAGGGAGACTTCGGCGGCGGTGTTGCATACTTCCCCGCCGGCACCTACATCTGCGAAGACATCCAGCTTCGTTCCCGCGTCACGATCAAGGGCGCGGGAAAGCGCGCGACTCGCTTCAAGGCGAAAGCGGGCGGCACTGCTTCGTCGGTGTTCTCGTTGCGGCCCGGGCCCGTGCAGAGCTCTGTGCTCGAAGACTTCGAAGTCATGGGTAATGGGAACGCTGGTCAGCACGGCATCCGCCTCACGGCCACCCTCGGGACGTTCTCGAGCGGCGGATGGTGGGAGTCCGCGATGCGCCGCGTCCGCGTGAGCGGCTTCGCGGGACACCAAATCTGGCTCGAAGGCGGCGTAGGCGGGTTCCTGCCGCACCAGTTCCTCGCCTTCGAGCACGTCGAGGCGTTCAGCCTGGGAGGGCTGCACGCTCTCCACGTCACCGGGCAGACCGGCCAGGTCAGCTACACCGCCTGCCAGTTCGACGGTGACGGCATCGTTGTTGCAGACGGCGAAGACGGAGCATCCGTCTACATCGGATCTCTCAGCTACTCACACACCTTCATCAACACGACCTTCCAAGAAAACCTCTACGGCATCATCCTGGACGGGCCGTCGCCGGTCACCCTCCTCGGCTGCTACTGGGAGAACATCGGCCGTGCCGCGCTCGCGAAAGGCGGAACGCGACTGCTTCGGGTCATCGCGCCCAGCATCTCGAACGGCGCTCACGTATCGGACAACAGTGGGTACATCTTCCGCGCCGAAGCAGCATCGTTCCTGGTGTGGGACTCGGTCAAGGCTGGGGGAACCGTCGACCGTGTTCAGTCCACGGACACGACTTCCGTCATCTCGGGCTCGTCCTACTTGGGCCCGACTCAGCCGGGGGCAGGTTCTACCGGGGTGACCAAGAACATCGCCGAGTCCGGTGGCGTGATCACGCTGAACACTGCGGCCACCACGTTCCTGGTGAATGGGTCCGCGAACACGATCGTTACGATCTCGGGCACGTTCCGGTCCCCGGGCGAGCAGGTCCGAATCAAGGCCCACGGAGGAAGCATCGTCCTCGGCCAGACCGGCAACATCTCTGTCGGAAAGGTCAGCGGGACGTTGACCGTTCCGACAGACGCATGGGTGACACTGTGCCGCGTCGATTCGGGCGGGAAAGACTGGGTTGTGGTGGGGATGTCTCCCGCGTGACCTGGGGCCGCGCCGCGATAGCCGCATAGACGAGCGTCAGCGTGGCCAAGGCGTACCAGCTCATGAAGTCGAACGACATGCCCATTCCGAGCAGTCCGATCCAGCCGGGCAGATAACGCCGGCTGGATCGGACTGTCAGACCAACGAGAACGGTGACGGCCAAAACCAGACCGATAAGTCCACCTTGTGCGAGGAAGCTCACGTACTGGTTGTCGATCGTGAAGAAGCCATCGTTGACGAAGTAACCCGACGTGTAGAGATTGCGCACGTCGTAACCGCTGCCGATGAGAGCTTGCGGGGCGTCCCTGCCGAATGCGAGTGATGGGATCGCAGCGATCGAGTTGAGCCGGTGACCAGCGTTCCGCTGGTCGAATTCCTGCTCAAACACGGTGGCCACGAACCCGCTGGCGGCCACGAGCACCACGGCGGCCATAGCGGACAGGATCGCGAACGTCACGCCAACGGGGGTCGCGCGGTTGAGGAACCAGTAAATGACGATGAGCGCTGCGATCACGGCGGCGGATGCGCTGCCCGTGAGCAGCACCCCGACGACGAACACAGCGACCAGGATCATGCGCATGGCGGCGTGTGACCGGCGCGCGCACACGAATCCGAGCGCGACCAGCAGAACGAAGCTGAGCGCGAGCGGGTGGGCCAGAGTTCCCTGCGCCCGAGGTGCACCCTCGAAGAACGGGTTCTCGGGCGACAGTCGGAAAGGCGTGCCGAGCAGGACCCCTGTCCGGAGGAGCACTTCGCCGAAGGCCAGCGCCGTCTCAACAACGGCGAGGGCGATGACAGCCTGCACCACCCGACGCTTCTCGCGATCGCCGGCGCTGTAGGCCGCCCAATATGCAGGAATGGCGACGGCGCCGATCAGCAAGGAGAACGGGTTCGCTTCGGTGAAGACCAGAGACGAGATCGTCACGATCACGTAGAACGCAACGAGCGGCCATACGAAGGGCGGGCGCTTGAGTCGCTTGCCCGCTACGCCGAGCCCGGTCAGAAGCGCGAGCAGGGCGACGAAGATCGGGTAGAAGCTGCCTACGGGCAGCTGTGCGGTGGCGGATGACGGCCATAGCGTCAGGGCCGTTATCGCGATCGTCAGCGCGATGCCGAGCGCACGCTGGCCGTGTGAATCATTCGTCACGAGAACCGCGCGCAACGTGGTGCAGTGCCGCGAGGGAGCCGACAAGGGCTCCGAACAGCCCCAAGGCTCCGGACACCACGAGCGCGTAATCCAGGTCGAAGCCGAGGATTGCCATGACGACGAAGGGCAGCAGGGCGAAGATGCCCGCCCAGGAACCTACCGTCTGCCAAGCCGCCGACCTCATGCGCTCACCGTAGCGCAGTCCCGGCTACTGCATCTTTTCGGCGCAGATTGCACCATCCACGACAACGCCCCCGGCAACCCTCATCTCGAGGTGACGCCGGGGGCGTTTCGTCGTTAGGTCAGCGGCTGGCGGGTGCAGCGCGCAGGCTGTCCTCCATGTAGAAGCTGACCGCGCCGTTCACATCGGCGACGCCATAGATGCGCCGGCTCTTCGCAACGTCGCGGATATCGACGACCTTGCCTCGGGCGCCGTCGGTGGGCATGACGTCGTCGTCAATCTGAAATCTAGGAATGCTCATGCCCCGAGCATGTCGAAGAAGTGGCGGTGAGCGCTACTCGGAGCGCACGTGCAGCAGGATCCACCCGTCAGGCACCAGCGCCCGCAGCGCGGACTCGTCGCTGTCAGCCCTCAGGCCACCGCGGCGGGGAGGCGGTGCGGCATGGTCGTGACAAGCAGCGAACGCTACCACCTGCCCCCACCCCGGGCCTTGCTGCCGAAGCGCGCTCGGAATCCGAGGTCCCAGAATCTAGCAGTTCTTGACTGGGAGCACATGCCCCCCATTTGGGGGACAATCACCACGTAAGTTACGCAGTGTCCCCGCCGTCACCTCCAAAGGATGCCCCCTCGATGGCGGCGGGAACACCTGAACCGTACTCGCGCGGGCTATGGCCAACGCTGGACCTTGACGCACCACGGAACGTGTGAATGCCATCGCGGCCAGGTGGGTATCCGTGATCCTGACATGAGCGTAGAGTCCGGACATGGACGGCGACGCGAGATCTCATGACGATGACATCGCCGCCGAGCACTGGGACGACGAAGGCGGACACCTGGCGTCGGAAAGAAAGAACGCCGACGAGGCGATGAAGGTTCCGATCGCGCGATCGTCGAGCGGCACGGCGCGGTCGCGTTCACCTCAC
Source organism: Microbacterium sp. 16-032 (assembly GCF_041079455.1). NCBI lineage: Bacteria > Bacillati > Actinomycetota > Actinomycetes > Micrococcales > Microbacteriaceae > Microbacterium > Microbacterium sp. 16-032. The sequence goes on from NZ_JBFYGQ010000004.1 coordinate 414,691, forward strand.
CAGATTGCGCACTTCCCGCCCCTATAGATCGCGAAGAGGGCGAGGCTCAGCACCACGTCCGGGCGCAGTGGGCGGGACATGACGTGAGGCTACGCCCACATTCCGGCCCCGCGGGCGGCGACGTGACACTCTCGTCAGGTGGACAATCCCCACGGCGATGTTTCGCCGCGAAAACCGATCTGAATCACTCGTGCGCAGATAGCGCTACCCACACGACGCCCCCGGTGTCCCTCTTCGGAGGTGACACCGGGGGCGTTTCGTCGTTGGCCGGGCTCAGCGCAGCGTCAGCATCCGGCTGATGAGGGTCGTGGGGTCATCGCTCACCCACTCGGTAACGCCCGGCTCGCCAGGGAGTTCCGAAGCGAAATACGTGGCCCGGTCGCGCTCTTCCTGGGTGAAGGAGCCGATCAGGTCGAGGTCCGGGTGAACGTATACGGTCCATTGCCCAGGGGAGTTCTTGCGCACGGTCACCTGGGCGCTGTTGACGGTGAGGTCGAACGGGTCGTTTTGGTCCAGCAACTGATAGATATCCATAGGCCGAAGATAGCGGCGGGCTACGCGGAGCGTACGTGCAGCAGGATCCACCCCTCGGGCACCAGGGCCCGCAGCGCGGCCATGTCGGCGGCTTCGATGTCGCGTGCCTCGTCGCGGCGGGAGAAAGTCCCCGTCGCGGTGAGCAGCGTCGTCCCGCCCGTCATCTTCACCGGCACGTTGACCAGGTCGAACCCGGCCGGCGCCTGCGCCTCGAGAGTCTCCTGCACTTCGGCGAGGGAGTGGCCTTCGACGTCGACGGTGGTGGTCTCACGGGGGCGGATGGTTCCGATCAGCACGTCAGCCATCGTACGAGCCCCGCTACGGTGGCCAGGTGAAGCCCATCGATTTTGACGCCCTGGAAGATATCGCGACCGAGCTCCGCGACGCGTCCGCGAGCCTGGAAGCCGTGTTCGCTGCTCGAGGTGTGCCGGCGGGCGCGGGGATCTCCATCGACGACGACGAAGCAATGGCAGCGGTCGACCGGATGCGCCGCGCCCTCGCCCGCCAGGCTGTCTGGCTCGACGCGACTATCTGACCGCACCGAAGCCGGTCGTCCCGTGCGCGGGCGCTGAGCGGCGCTCCCGGCCGACGTGCGCCCACGCCGCTGCGCCGGGGATCTCAGCGATGATCGCGGCGACCAGGGCGGCGGTGTGCTCGTCGTCGTAGTACCCCGCCCACTTCCCAGCCTCCATCGCCAGAACATCGCCCCGGTCGTCGGCCACCTCGAGCAGCTCCGCGATCACCGGGGCCGTGTCGGTCTCGTACCGGTTACGGGAGCAAATCGTCGACAGGCGGATGCCGAGCATCACATCAGGGTGCAGGGGGCGGGACATACCGGGGACGATACGCTCGGCCACCGACACCCGGGTCAGGTGGACAGGATGAGGACGAACACGATCATCGCGACCAGGGCGACGGCACCGAGTCCAGCGCCGACGGCGGGCGCGATCCACTGTCCACCCGTGCGGCGCGCGTTCAGCGCCGCGAGGACACCGACGATCACCGCGGCCACCGCGACCAGGGAGAAGATGATCTTCAGCCCGGGGAACAGGATCAGCACCCCGAGCAGGCTGACCGCGCCGAGGGCGATCGCGGTGATGCCGATGCCGCTGATGGGTGCGGGGCGAGGGGTGCTCATCCGCCCAGGGTAGCGATGTCGGAACCCCCGAGCATCATGGTCACCATGACGAGCACCGACATCACCGTGCTGCTCGACTTCGAGCGTCAGCACGAGAAGCACACGAGCCAGAAGGAATGGCTCATCATGAAGGACCTCCGCCTGCGACCCGCCCGGTACTACCAACTGCTGCTGCGCGCCGCCCGATCCCTCGAGGGGTGGGCTGAGGACCCCATGCTCTGTGACCGGATCCTCCACCGCGCCACGGCATGAAGAAAGCCCCCGCTCGGGATCGCGGGGGCTGATCTTCTGCTAGTCATGGCCCGTCCTGTGGGTCGTGGATCAGAAGGTTGCTTTGTGCCGTTGGCGGGGACTCCGTCGTCCCCTGCTCATCTTCTGGCGTGCCGCGCTTCCGCGTTCACCGCCACCGGCCTGGTGGTGTTCGTGCTCATGTGCATAAAACTAGCGTGCGTGCACGCACTGCGCAAGCACGCGTGCCTGCGTGTCGCTCGCTTGCCCACATCTTGCCCACGGAACACACCGGGCGTAGCCGTCCGTAGTTGTCCTACAACCGCATAAATCGGGGGTCGCCAGAAGCGGGCAAACGCGCCCAGCGGCCTTGAATAAAACCACGACTTCTTCAGTGGCTCGGGCTCGTCGTACGTCATCGGCAAGGCCGAGGCCACCGAGGACGACGACTGGGACTTCTGAGTCCCGACGCCCACGACGAAGCCCGCCCCGCATCGTGCGAGGGCGGGCTTCGTCGTTCCCTCCGCCGTCGCCGGCGCTGACCCCGGCCGACGCTCGTACCCTGGACACCATGGCCGACGACGAGCACGACGATCAGGAACAGCGCGCCCTCCGCTCGATCGAGGCCATCAACGCGGGCGCCGACATCGGCGACGAGGCGTTCCGGCTCGCGAACGAGTTCACCGACCGCCACACGTCGCGGTTCACGGCGTGGCTGAAACGCCGCCGCCGCTAGAGCGAAGCCTCAGGCGGGCCACTCCCGCGACTCGAGCCGCTCCAGCAGCACCTCGGCCGCCGAGCCCTCCATGGCGCGGACCCAGCGCTGCGTCTCGGACCCGCTGCCCGACACCGTCCGCCCACGTTCGCCGCGTTCGAGCCGCACGTCGACGTGGCCCGACGCGACGCTGACTCCGCGCAGCGCCCCCGCGGCCACCATCGCGGCGAGCGGGTCGTGCAGCGCGCAGCGCCGATCAGGGAAGACCCCGGCGTAGAAGTCGAGGTAGTGCGGCAGCATCCGCGCGAGCGCCTGCGGCACGGCACCGGGGATCGCTTCGAGACGCACGAGGTCGGCGGCATCCAGGGTCTGCGTCATCGTGACGTCGAGGGGGACGAGGGTGGTGTCCCAGTCCTGCGCGAAGACGAGGGCCGCGGCCTCGGGGTCGTTGTGGATGTTCGCCTCGGCCCACGCCGTGACGTTGCCGGAGTGGGCGAAGGCGCCGCCCATGACGACGAGGCGGTCGAACAGGGCGACTCCCGGTGCCTCGGCGTAGGCCGCGAGGTTCGTCAGGGGCCCCAGGGCGAGGACGGTGAGGTCCGGATGCCGCGACGCCAGGTGGTCGATGAGCTCGACCGCCGCGCGGGCATCGTGCGCGCGGGCCGCGGCGCTCAGCGCGATGCCGCCGAGGCCGTCGTCCCCGTGCACGTGCGGCGCACCCCCGGCGTACGCGCGGGCGCGGAAATCATGGGCGCCGATCGCGACCGGGATGTCGTCCTCGCCGGCGAGCTCGAACAGCGAGAGGGTGTTGGCGGCCGCGCGGGCGGCATCCGTGTTCCCCGAAACGGTCGTCACGCCCACGACCTCGACCGAGGGCTCGGCCAGCAGGTACGCGAGGGCGAGGGCGTCGTCGATGCCGGTGTCGCAGTCGACGAGGATCGGGCGGCGGCTCATGCGGGGACTCCGTACGTGTCGAGGGCGGCGAGTGCCGGTTGCGAGGCGTCGTCGGCCACGGCGGCCGAGCCCACCGCGCAGGCGCGCGCGAGGGCATCGGCTTCGTCGTCGCCGCGAAGAAGCCCGACGACGAGGGCCGCGCAGAACGCGTCTCCTGCGCCGACGGTGTTGCGGACGGTGGTCGGCACCCCGGCGGCCGAGGCGACGAGCTCGCCCCGGCGGGAGAGTCGCGCGCCCTCGGCGCCCAGCGTGACGCACAGCAGGGGCGCGTCGTGCACCTCGGGCAGCTGCGCGTACTCGGTCTCGTTGACGATCACGAGATCACACCGCTCGAGGACGTCGGCCGGAAGCGGGCGGGCGGGGGCGGCATTGACCGCGAGGAACCCGGCTGCGCGTGCGGCGGCCGAGACCACGGCATCCGACACCTCCAACTGCAGCAGCACCGCCGCTCCCGGTTCGATGCCGAGCGCGTCCGCGTCGATCGCGGCGTTCGCCCCGGCGCAGACGACGATCGAGTTCTCGCCCGTCGCGTCGACGACGATCAGGGCGGTGCCGGTCGCGGCATCCGCGGTCTGCACGCCCGAGGCATCGACTCCGATCGATGCGAAGCGGTCCCGGATGCCGAGGCCCTCGGCGTCATCGCCGACGGCGCCGATGAGCCGGACGTCGGCGCCGAGGCGGGCAGCGGCGACCGCCTGGTTCGCGCCTTTGCCGCCCGGGCCGCGGTCGAGGACGCCGTCGGCGACCGTTTCGCCGGGGCCGGGGGAGCGCTGGACGCGAGCCGTGAGGTCGACGTTGATCGCGCCGACGACGGTGAGCTGAGCAGTGATGAGGAAGCCTTCCGGTCAGTGAAGCAGGAGCTTCGCGACGATGAGCAGCGCCGAGACGAGAGCCGCCCCCACGGCGGTGATCACGACGACGAGGGGAGAGTAGCCGCGCAGGCGCGCGCCGGCGGTGGCGACGACCACGAGGTAGGTCATGGCCACGCCCACGCCCCACAGCAGGGCGGTGGCGAGGCCCACTCCGGAGGCGACGAGCAGAACCACCACCAGCAGGGGCAGGAAAGTCACCGACACCATGGGCGCGCTCACCCGCATGTGGTGGCGGAAGATCTTCGACGGCCGGTCGGCCGAGGTGTCGCCGAGCGTGTACGCGAAGACGTGGGTGGCGAAATACACGACGTTCGTCAGCGCGACCACGAGGATCACGTCGCTCAGGTCGGCTTCGCCGAGACCAATGAGGGTGGATGCCGAGACGAGGGCGCCGTAGCAGCCCGCGCTGATGCGTTCGGCGGTGTCGGTGGAGAGACGGCGCTGTCGATCGGTGTCCATGTCGGGCTCAGCTTCTCGCGGATCGGCGTCGCAGCCCCGCAGACACGATGGCGACGATCGTTCCGACGGCGACACCGATGACCGTCTCGATCACGCGGTCGCGCAGCAGCATCTCCGGGGCGACGGGCGAGGCGAGCGACACCATGAGCAGGGCGAGCGGAGTGATGAAGAGCATCGCGATGCCGTAGTTGCGCCCCACGAACAGCTCGGCACCCGCCTGCAGGGCCACCGCGACCAACAGCACGACCCACGGCGGCAGGTCGAGGGCGAGAAGACCCGCGGCGATCAGCACGCCCAGTAACGTCCCGACGAGCCGCTGCACGCCGCGGATGAGTCGGGCCGTGACGTGTGCCCCGCCGACGGCCGCGACGGCGCCGACCATCGCCCAGTACCAGTGGGTGCCCACCAGGAGGGCTCCGGCCACTCCCGCGAGGAGGGCTGCGACGCCGACGGTCGCCGTCATCTCCCACGCCACCGAGCCGATCGGCGGGCGCGTGCGCGCCGGGCGTCGCCACGAACCGCGGCGCGCGAGGATGAAGACCGTCGTCACGAGCATGCTCCACATCACGCTCGCGCCCCCGACGAGGATGACGGTGAGGAACGTCTCGGCCGTGGCCGGGAAACTCGCGGTGGCTCCCGCGGCGAAGACGGCGAAGAGGGCGCCGGGCGGATGCCACTGGGCTCGGTACGCGAAGAGGGTGACGACCGCCGCGAGCAGGGCGACGACGGCGACGCTGGCAAGGGCCGGGGTCGCGAGCGCGGACAGAGCGGTGCCGACGAGCATGCACGACACGAGGACGGCGCCCGCTACGGACTGCATGCGGACGCGTGTGCGGGGCAGGTCGGTCCGCCCGTAGAGCGCGGCGAAAGCTCCGAAGCTCGCGTACACGCTGAGGTCGAGCCGGCCGAGTGCCAGAAGTACGAGGAGCGGGATGCCGACACTCAGCACGGCGCGGACGGCGACGCGGTGATCCCCGCGGTGCGGCCCCACGCGGATGACCCCGGTCCACACGCGTCCCCGGGATTCCGCCACCCCCTCAGCCTACGCGTCGCGATTGCGGCCGCCGTCCGTCTTGCGGGACGGGCGCAGCGGGGCCGCGACGCATCCGGGCTGGGCGAGGGGCTCACGCGCCTCGGGCGGATGCGCGAGAGTGTTCCGCGGCGTCAAGGGAGTGGCATCCCTCCCTCGATCTGATGGGGTGGGGAGATGGATGCCGAACGTGAGAAGCCCCCGATCGAGCCCGGCCCGGAGCCCGACACGTCTACCGCGGCCGAGGGGTCCACGTCGGATCCGACTCTCGACGGGGACGATCAGCCGATCGAATGACCTTTCGACGTCGAACGGTGCGCCGGTGAGCGGGGAGGCCTTTCCGTAGGGTGGGAAGCCCCCGACCCGAACGAGGAGAGACGTGTTCCGCACGCCCCTGACCCTGTTTCGCACCCTCGCGATCGCCGAGGCGATCTCGTGGACGCTTCTGATCGGCGGGTTGATTCTTCGCGCCGTCGCCGACCTTCCCATCGCGGTGTCGATCGGGGGTGGCATCCACGGCTTCGTGTTCCTCGCCTACGGGGCCACCGCCGTCCTCGTGGCGCTGAACCAGCGCTGGGGCCTCGGGCCGACCGCGCTCGCGGTGGTGAGCGCCGTCATCCCCTACGCCACGATCCCCACCGAGATCTGGCTGCACCGCACCGGACGCCTCCGCGGGGCGTGGCGGCTCGACGACAGCGGCGACCCGCGCGATCGACGGCCGCTCGACCGTTTGCTGCGGTTCTTCCTCCGCCGGCCCTGGGCGCTCGCGCTGGTGCTCGTCGCGCTGGTGGTGGTCGTGTTCGTCGTGCTGTTGGTCGTGGGTCCTCCCGGCGGCAAGGGCTGACACCGCACGGTGAGCCTCAGCGCACGAGGATGCGCACGCTCGCCGGAACGATGCGGCACGTGGCGGTGAAGGTCTCGACCGACCCGGAGAGGCTCGCCGTGGCGCGGCCCACCCCGAGGAAAGCGACCGTCCCGTCGTGCGCATGCACGCTGGGCGAGCGGTCGGAGAAGTGGCGCATCTCTCCACCCGCGTGACTCGCGAACGCGAGGTCGAGTTCGACGGCGACGATCGGTCCCGTCTCGGAACTCACCCGCCAGTCGATCGCGGCCAGCCCGCCGCCGCGACTCGTCATCGTCAGCGTCGCCGACCCGCATTCCTCGCCACCGACGAGCTCGGTGCGCAGGGGCTGCGACGCGGGTGTCGAGTCGGCGCCGCACAGGCCGATGCCGTGCAGTCGGGCGTAGCCGCGACCGTTGTCCGTGATGCTCGAGCAGTCCGCGAGCAGGGGCGCCGTGAGGGCGTCGGACAGGGGATCGGCGCGCACGGACGGCGACGCGGGGGCGACGGCCGCCGACGCTCCCGTCGCGAGCACCGCCGCGAGGGCAGCGACGAGGGAGAGCAGCGGAGCAGCGGTTCGGATCCGCACGGCGCACCTCCTCGTCGACGTCAGACGGAATCTACGCCGGGAACAGCGCGCTCGCCACGGGTCGACGGGAGGCGGGTCAGCGTTTGGTCGACACCGTGACCGTGAACTTGCGGTCGCGAGCGACCTGACGGGTCGGGCCCACGAGTCGCTCGAGAGCGGGGCGGTACTGCAGCGACGAGTTCCACACGGTCCAGAGCTCACCGCCGTGGGCGAGCACCCGAGCCGCGTCGGCGAACATCCGGGGAGCGAGACCCTCGTTGATGGCGGATCCCGCGTGGAACGGCGGATTCAGCGCGATGAACGACGCCGTGGCATCCGGCTGCCCCCTCAAGACGTCGTCGCGGACGACGCTCACGCGATCGGACACCCCGTTGGCCTCGGCGGTGGCCCGGGCGGACGCGACCGCGATCGCCGATTGATCGCACGCGATGACCCGGAGGGAGGGATGCCGCGTCGCCAGGGCCGCGGCGACCACTCCCGTCCCGCACGCCAGGTCGATCGCCTCACCGCCGCGCGGCGACGGGAGGTGGGCGAGCAGCAGCCGCGTGCCGATGTCGATCGATGCGCCCGCGAAGGCGCCGCCGAAAGCGCGGACCGCGATGCCGTCGACCTCGGCGCTCTCGGGGACGGGCTCGGCGCCGTCGTGGGGGCCGCGCGCGACGAGGACCCGCGACTTCTGCCGCGCATGCGTGACGTCGAGCCGGGTGAAGAACCGTCGCAGCACGTCGTTCATCGACGGAGTCATGTGCTTCAGGCGACCGCCGGCGTACACGATGACCTCGGGGTGCGCATGAACGGCGATCAGCCCGGCGATGTCCGAGAGAGCGTGGAGCGACCGGGGGAGCCGCAGGAGGACGACCCGCGCCCCGGTGAGAAGCGCGGTATCGAGCGGGTGCGAGACGAAGGACTCCTCGAGCCCGGTGTCGCGGGCGTTGAGCGCGAGGGCTTCCTCGCCCAGCAGTTCGTCTTGATGGACCCGGATGCCGCGACCTCCGGCATCCGCTGACGCCAGCGTGAGCGCCCCGTAGGAGTCGCCGATCACGACGAGCTCGTCATCGCCGACCTGGGCTCGGGCGTCCGCTGACTCGTCGAGGATCAGGCGGTCGGCGGCGTCGACCGCCAGGAGATCGGGGCCCTCGAGATCGGGGCGGCGACGCAGGGCGTCGAACGAGAAAGGCACCGGTCCACGCTACCCGGGGGTGACGTGGACCGGTGCCGATCCGAGTTGCGGGCTCAGCGGGTGCCGAAGTGGAACGGCAACGCCAGGGAGGCCGAGACGAGGATGATGCCGAGCGCGAAGAACAGCGCGGGGGCGGCAAGCGAGAACGAGATGCCGGTCAGCAGCATGCCGCCGACGAACAGGATGAGCGAGACGATGAACATGAGGATCCCTTCGGTCGCTCCAGGCTATCGTGCCGAGTCCGCGCGCCGGTTCGCCGGCGGGGTGGGTTGCGCCGTCGCGGGAACGGCGTCGCGAACGGCGGGATGCGGCCGTGGCGTGACTCCCAGGGCGGCGTGCGCCCACAGCGTGCTGCCGGCGACGGCCGCGGGCATGACCGCGACCGCCCCCAGCGGCACGAGGAAGCACAACTGCGTCGCCACCCCGAACCCGAGGGCACGCGCGCGATGGGTGCGCAGCAGTCGGCGGCGCGCCTGTCTGTCGAGGCCACGCGCCGAGAGCGCACGCGAGGTGAGCTCGTCGGCCAGCAGCCAACCGGTCAGGACCACGCCGGTGACGAAACCCAGGACGCCCCCGACGAAGGGGATGAGTCCGATGAGCCACGCGAGGGCGGCCGCCAGGATGCCGCGGAGGATGAGCCGGACGCTGTCGCCGACGGCCCTCCAGAACCCGTACTCCGCGTCGGGGACCGTGCCGGTCGCGCTCCTCTCGGTCGCCCGCCAGATGCGGTCGTAGAAGGGCTCGCCCACGGCGAGGGTGACGGCCGTGAACGACACGATCACCACGAGGACCGCGGCGCCGAACGAGGCCACGCCGATCGCGGTGCGCAGGGCGCCGGCCCAGAACGGCATCCAGGCGTCGGCGAACGGCGTCCAGTCGTCGACGAGGCCCGGGAGGACGAGACCCCACGTCACGAGGGCGGCGCCGAAGACCAGACCGACCAGGGTTCCCGGAATGAGCCCGAGCGCCATCGCGCCGGGCGTCCGGCGCCATTGACCGAGGCCGCGTGCCAGCAGGGCCGCTCCGGCGAGGAATTCGCGCATGCCGGGATTCTGGCAGACGCCTCCGACATCGGCGGAGGCGGTTGCGTCCGGTTCGCCGGCCCCGTCCCGTCGCGATGTCGGAGAGGGATGCCAGGATGCCGCTATGCGCATCCGCACCACCTCGACGCAGCGCACCTACCGGTACGTGCGATTGGGCCTGATCGGCGCGACGGCCCTTCTGGCAATCGGGGTGGGGCTGGAACTGCTGAGCGGCGAGGGATTGCCGTCCGTCAGCGCGGCCTACTACACCCCCGCGGGTCCAATCTTCGTCGGCTCGTTGACCGCGATCGCCCTCGCGCTGCTCGCCCTGTCGGGTCGGAGCCTCGAGCAGGGCCTGCTCGACATCGCCGCGGTACTGGCCCTCGCGATCGCCTACGTGCCGACGACCGTCTCGTCGGGTGCCTGTCTCGACGCGGCGCGGTGCGTGCCGCCCGCGGTGCGGCCGACCGTGGCGAACAACGCCGTGGCGGTGGCATCCGTGGTCCTGCTCGGGGTGATCGCGGCGGCGATCCTCGCCCGGGTGCAGAGCACCGCGAGTGCCGGGGTGGCGGCGACGATCGGGGTGGTCGTCGTGATCGTCGCCGGAGGGGCGACGTGGGCGCTGATCGCGCCCGAGGCGTTCTTGGCGGGGGCGCACCAGATTGCGGCGGTCGCCTTCTTCGTGCTGATCGCAGCGGTGGCGGCGGTGGCGGCCTGGCGACCGCGGCGGACCGGGCGCCTTCGCCGAGGGGTGCGCATCGCGTATGCGACCGTGGCCGTCGGGATCGTGGTGACCCTCGTTCTGCTCGTGGTCGGCGTGATCTCGGGGCTCGAGCGCGCGGGTGTCCCGGTGGTGCTCGTGGGGGAGTCGGTGGCCCTGGCGCTCTTCGCGGTGTTCTGGCTCGTGCAGACGGTGGAGCTGTGGAACGAGGCCGACCCGACGCTGCGGGAATAGACCCGGGACCCCCGCGTTGAACTTGATACGACGGCGCTCAAGAAGCAAACTTGAGCGAACCGCACTCACGTATCTCAGGAGACGGAATTGCCCGAAGACTTCACCCCCGGCGACGGCGCCCAGTCGTTCGACGAGTTCCTCGCCCGCTACCTCGCGGGCGAGCAGGCGCGCGCCGAGCGCTCCATCGACCTCAGCCGATTCCTCAGCGCCCGCACCCAGGATGCCCTCCAAGAGGCCGGCCGCTTCGCGCTCGGCCGCGGTCAGCGCGAGCTCGACGCCCTGCACGTGCTCCACGTCCTGGTCGGACGATCGCCCGCGAAAGAGGCCGTCGCCCGACTCGGCGCCGACCCAGCCGCCATCGCCCGCGCGGCCGAGAGCCGCCTCCCCGCGGCGGCGACCCCCGCGAACGTCGACGGCGCCGTCGTCGCCGGCTCCGTGCAGCGCGCGCTCTTCCACGCCTTCCAGGTCGCGCGTGCCGCGGGCTCGACCTACGTCGACCCCGACCACCTCTTCTTCGCGCTCGTGCTCGCGCAGGACGCGCCCGCCGGGCAGATCCTCGCTCAAGCCGGCGTCACCGCCGAGGCCCTCACCCAGGGGGTGCGCGAGACCGTCATGGGCGGCGAGCAGGACGAGATGACCGGGGAGTCGGCATCCGTCACCCCGAACCTCGACCGTTTCGGCACCGACCTCACCTCCCGCGCGGCGGCTGGCGAACTCGACCCGGTCATCGGTCGCTCCGACGAGATCGAGCAGACCATCGAGATCCTCAGCCGTCGCACCAAGAACAACCCGGTGCTGATCGGCGAGGCCGGCGTCGGCAAGACCGCCGTCGTCGAAGGTCTCGCCCGCGCGATCGTCGCGAACGAGGTTCCCGAGCAGCTGCGCGAGACCCGCGTCGTCTCGCTCGACCTCGCCGCGATGCTCGCGGGCGCCCGCTACCGCGGCGACTTCGAAGAGCGCCTCACGCAGACGATGGACGAGATCGCGGCCTCCGACAAGCTCGTCGTCTTCATCGACGAGGTGCACACGCTCGTCGGCGCCGGTGGCAGTGGCGACGGATCGATGGACGCCGGCAACATCCTCAAGCCCCGCCTCGCCCGCGGCGACGTGCACCTGATCGGTGCGACGACCCTGCGCGAATATCGCACGATCGAGAAGGACCCCGCCCTCGAGCGGCGCCTGCAACCCGTGCGCGTGGGGGAGCCCTCGATCACGGATGCCGTGGAGATCCTGCGCGGACTCCGCTCGGCGTACGAGGAGCACCACGCCGTCACCTACACTGACGACGCCCTGCGCGCCGCGGTCGAGCTCAGCGACCGGTACCTGCCCGATCGCGTGCTGCCCGACAAGGCCATCGACCTGATCGACCAGGCCGGGGCGCGACTACGCCTGCGCCTCGGTGTGGCGGTCGACACCTCGTCGCTGCTCGAGCGTCTCGCGACCCTCGAGGCCGACAAGAACGCCGCCGTCTCGGCCGAGCACTACGAAGAAGCCTCGCGCCTGCGCGACGAGATGGTCACCGTGCAGCAGCGACTCGACGAGGCGACCAGCGGCCCGCGCGCCGCCGCCGTCGTCGACGAGCCCGAGATCGCCGCGGTGATCAGCCGGGCCACCGGCATCCCCGTCGCACGCCTCACCGCCACCGAGCGGGGCCGCCTGGCCGACCTCGAGGCCGAGCTGCACGCTCGCGTGATCGGTCAGGACGACGCGGTCGCCGCCGTCGCCAAGGCCGTGCGTCGCAACCGCACGGGCATGGGCGACGAGAACCGCCCGGTCGGGTCGTTCCTGTTCCTCGGCCCCACCGGCGTCGGCAAGACCGAGCTGGCGAAGGCCCTGGCCGGGTCGCTCTTCGACGACGACGGCGCCGTGATCCGCTTCGACATGAGCGAGTTCGGCGAGCGGCACACCGTGTCGCGTCTGATCGGCGCCCCTCCCGGATACGTCGGCTACGACGAGGCCGGCCAGCTCACGGAGCGCGTGCGCCGTAATCCCTACGCCGTCGTGCTGTTCGACGAGATCGAGAAGGCCCACCCCGATGTGTTCACCCTGCTGCTGCAGGTGCTCGACGACGGCCGCCTGACCGATGGCCAGGGGCGCACGGTCGACTTCCGGAACACCGTCATCGTGATGACGTCCAACCTGGGCGCCGAGTTCCTGGCATCCCGGTCGGGGGCCATCGGCTTCACCACCACGGGGCGCGAGTTCGCCGACGACGACCTGCGCGACCGCGTGATGGGCAAGCTGCGCGAGGCGATGCGGCCGGAGTTCCTCAACCGCATCGACGACATCGTGCTGTTCCGCAAGCTCGAGAAGGCGCAGCTGCGCCAGATCGTGCGTCTGCTGCTGAACGCGACCTCGCGCCGGCTCGCCTCTCGCGAGGTCACGCTCGAGGTGACGGATGCCGCGATCGACCGTCTCTCCGAGGTCGGCTACGAGCCCGAGTACGGTGCGCGGCCGCTGCGCCGCGTCATCCAGCGCGAGGTCGACGACCGCATCGCCGACCTGTTCGTCTCGGGTGAGTTGAGCGATGGGCGAGCGGTGACGGTGGATGCCACTGCCGCGGGCTTCAGCGTCTCGGCCGCCGTGCAGGCGCTCGCCGCGTAGAACGATGAGATGAACGCCCCGGGGCTTCGGCTCCGGGGCGTTCGCCGTGCGCGCGGACTGTTCGCCCTCGAGCGGACGCACACGTGACGAGGACGTATACGTTCGGCGAGGACGCACCCGGTCGGCCGCGCTCTTCTACGTCCTCGACGAACGAATGCGGTTTCGGCATGTGCAAGGACCTGCGACCCGCGTGCTGTCGCGCCCCGATGTCCGAGGTTGGCGGCAGAGTAGAACCATGAGTCGTATCGGCACGATCTTCAGCCCGTACCCGCATCCGCCCGAGCAGCTGCGCGACGCCGCGCGCGCGGCCGAAGACGCCGGTGTCGAAGAACTCTGGCTCTGGGAGGACTGCTTCCGCTCCTCGGCCTGGGCCGCGGCCGCCGCGGCGCTCGCCGTGACGGATCATCTGCGCATCGGCGTCGGTATCGCCCCGCTTCCGCTGCGCAACATCGCCGCTTCGGCCATGGAGGTCGCCACGATCGAGCGCATGTTCCCCGGTCGCCTTCTTCCCGGCTTCGGTCACGGTGTGCAGGACTGGATGCGACAGGTCGGGGCGAAAGCCGCGTCTCCCTTGACGCTCATGCGTGAGCACCTGCCCGCGCTGCGTTCCCTGCTCGCGGGCGAGACCGTCACCACGGAGGGACGTTACGTGAGACTCCGCGACGTCTCCCTCGACTGGCCGCCCGCCCAGGCTCCCCTCGTCTATGCCGCCGCCGAAGGGCCCAAGACTCTGAGCCTCGCCGGCGCCGTGGCCGACGGGGTGGTGCTCGACAGTCGGCACACCGTCGCCGAGATCGCCACCGCCGTGCAGACCGTGCAGGCCGGGCGCGCAGAAGCCGGTCGAGAAGGCCGCGCCGACATCGTCGCGTACGTGCTGACCGCGTTCGGTCCCGATGCGCGAGAGCGCGCGACGGCGGTCATGTCCGATCGCGAGGACGCGACCGACCGCGTGCTCGCGGGATCGGTGGGCGAGGTCGCCGAGGGCGTTGCGCGCTTCCAAGCGGCGGGCGTCGACGACGTCGTGCTGCTGCCGACCGACGACGTCGATCTCGCCGCGTTCTTCTCGGCCGTCGGCCAGGTCGCTCAGGCTGTTCCCCACGCGGGAGGCGTGTCGTGACGCGAGGAACCGTTTCGCTGGGTCTCGCCGGCTCCCTGGGCCCCGACGCCGTCGCCCGGATCGCCCCGGTCGTCGAGAGCGCCGGCTTCGACACGCTGTGGATCAACGACACCCCCGACGGCGACGCCCTGGCGGCGCTGGCGGCCGCAGCGCGCGTGACCGACCGGCTCCGTCTCGCGACCGGGGTCGTGCCCGTCGACCGCAGACCCGCCGAGGCGATCGCCGCCGACGTGGCATCCCTGGCTCTTCCCCTCGACCGTCTCACGCTCGGCATCGGCTCGGGCATGGCCAAACAGGGGGCTCTCGCCCGGGTGACCGAGGCCGTCTCGGTGCTGCACGAAGCCGGGGTGCCGCGCGTTCTCGTCGGGGCCTTGGGCCCCAAGATGCGACGAACGGGCGTCGAGCTCGCCGAGGGCGTCTTGCTCAACTGGGTGCCTCCGATCGAGGCCCGCAATCAGGCCGAGGTGCTGCACGCGATCGCGCCGGACGCGCACATCGCCGTCTACGTGCGCACGGCAATCGCCCCCGCGGCGCGCGAACGGCTCGAGGCGGAGATAGCCCGATACGCCTCGTTCCCGAACTACGCCGCGAACTTCGAGCGGATGGGGGTGGATGCCGCAGACACGACGATCCGCGACGTCACCGAGCTGGGGGATGCTCTCGAGGCCTACACCGCGGCTGTCGACGAGGTCGTGCTGCGGGCGATCGTGGCGGAGGACACCGTCGAGGCGTATGTCGACTTCGCGAGGAGGACGGCGCCGTCGCCGCGCTGAGCATGACCCGCGATCGACGCGGTCAGCGCACCAGGCGCACCGTGCGGGGGATCGGGCCGAACGACGACTCCGCGCCGTCGGGACGGAACCCGTTGCGGAGATAGAACGCGTGAGCGCGCGGGTTGTCCGCCGCGACCCACAGCGACGCGGGCCGGTCCCTGAGGACCGCGTCGAGCAGCGCCTGGCCCGCTCCGCTCCCGTGCGAGGACTCGACGACGTAGAGCATCTGCAGTTCCTCGGGGCGGACCGCGTCCGCCCCCGGGGTGAGGTGCGTCGCGGCGAAGCCCACGATGGACCCGTCGGCGTCGGCGACGACGACGTTCAGCTCCTCTTCCTCGAGTGAGGAACGCCACATCCCGATCCGGCGCCCGACATCGAACCACGGGTTCGTGTCGGGATCGTCGACGAACCGTCCGTAGGTCTCGCGCCACGACTGGGCGTGCACGGTCGCGATCGCGACCGCGTCGGCCGGGATCGCGGGTCGGATCCGGAGGGTCGCGCGCGATCGTTCCATGACGCGAGTCTAGGAACACCGCCCGATGGGGTCCGCGCGAGGCGCGCTGGATAGTCTCCCCTCATGACGCTGTCGCTTCCCGACCTTCCCGAGCTGCACTGGACCGGCGTCGAGGGCGACGCCCGCGTCGACGCTCGCGGCGCGTTGACGCTGACATCCCGGGGCGGGGTCGACTGGACGAACGACGCGACCGGCGGTCCGGCCCAGCACGCCGCGACCGCCTTGGCCTTCGCGGCTCCCGACGGAGATTTCACCCTGTCGGCCCGGGTGCGCGTGACGGGGGAGCGCTCGACCTTCGACGCCGGAGCGCTCGCGCTGTGGTCGGGTCCGCAGAGGTGGGCGAAGGTCTGCAACGAGTTCTCACCCCAGGGCGACAGCATGGTCGTGAGCGTCGTGACGAACGACTTCTCCGACGACGCCAACGGCGCGGTCTTCGCGACCGACGCGGTCTTCCTGCGAATGGCTCGTGTCGGGGCGGCCTTCGCGTTCCACTACTCGCTCGACGGCGAGTCCTGGCCCTTCCTGCGCGTGTTCCGTCTGGACGCCGACCCCTCGACCCTCTCGGTCGGCTTCCTGGCTCAGGCGCCGATGGGACCCGGGGCGACCGCCGTGTTCGACGAGCTCCGGTTCGATCGCTCATCGCTCCGCGACCTGCGCGACCTGAGCTGAGGCCCCAGCCCCGCATACGGATGACAGACTGACCGGATGCCGCGTCGCACAGGTCTCACCGTCCGCTCCGTCGCCCGCGGGGCACTTGCCCTGCTGCTGGTCGGTGCCGGCGTCAGCCATGTCACGTGGGGTCGCCGTGGCTACCGGATCGTCGTTCCCGGGTGGGCGACGCGGCTGCTCCGCACCGACAAGGACGCCATCGTCGTGGCATCCGGGGCCGTCGAAGTGATCCTCGGCGTCGCTCTCGTCGCGTTGCCGCAGGAGCGGGGGCGCATCGGCGCGGCCATCGCCGCGTTCTTCGTCGCGGTGTTCCCCGGCAACGTGCACCAGTGGCGGACCGGGCGTTCAGCGCCCGGGTTGAACACCGACCGCTCGCGCTTCCTCCGACTGTTCCTCCAGGTGCCGCTCGTCGCATGGGCCTGGTGGTCGACGCGCCGGAGCTGACGGCCGCGCCTACGCCGCCTCGCCGAGCTCGAGGATGCCGTTCTCGAACGCCGCGCGGGCCAGCACCTTGTAGCCGTGGTCGGCGAAGAAGACCGTCAGTCGATCGTCCTCGATGGCCATGACCGTACCGGTACCGAACTCACCGTGTTCGACGGTGGAATCGATGTGGATGCCGCCGGACTCGGCGTCTTCGGTCGCCGGCTCGACCGGCACCACCGCGCCGGCGTCGCACCGGTCGCATGAGGCGCACTGACTCGGCGTCTCGACGCCGAAATACTCGAGCAGCGCCCGCCGTCGGCAGTGAGTCGTCTCCGCGTACCCGCGCATGATCTCGATGCGAGAGGCCCGGATGCGCTCTTCGGCCTCGTCGCGCTCGCGCACGGCGCTCACCGCGTCGCCCGCCGAGACCTTCGCAAGCGCCGACACTCCGTCGGGGCCCGACACGGCGAGCTCGCAGGCCACGAGCTGGTTCAGCACCCGGCCGATCGCCCGGACCGAGCGGCCGCTCTCGTCGGCGATGTCTTTCGCGCGCACCGGCGTGCTGGTCCGCTGCAGAACGTCCCAGACGCCCGCGATGTCGGCTCGTTTGGTGTGGCCGCCCGCGAAGAACGAGCGCAGCGAGAAGTCCTCGGCGCGGTAGTGCAGGATCGCCCGCGCGGGCTGCCCGTCGCGGGCGGCGCGTCCGATCTCCTGGGCGTACGAATCGAGCGACTCCGTGACATCGGCGTGCACGACCAGGCGCACGTCGCTCTTGTCCACTCCCATGCCGAACGCCGAGGTCGCCACCACCACGTCGAGCTCTCCCGCGCTCCACGCGGAGTGCACCTCGTCGCGCTTCTTCTGCGCCATGGCTCCGTGGTACGCCGCCGCCCGCAGGCCGAGTTCGCGGAGTTCTTCGGCGTAGGAGTCGGTACCCTTGCGCGTCGCCACGTACAGCAACGCCGGGCCGCCGGCATCCTGGACATCCGCCACGACCGCGCGGCGCTTGTCCGCGTCGTGCTCGTGCCGGCGGACGGCCATGTGGATCTCGGGACGATCCATGCCGCGCACCTCGAGGTGGGGCTCGCGCATGCCGAGGCTCGAGACAATGTCGTCGCGGACGGGAGCGGATGCCGTTGCGGTCAGCGCCAGCACCGGGGGATGGCCGAGGGCTTCGATGGCGTCGCCGATGCGCGCGTAATCGGGGCGGAAGTCGTGGCCCCACGCCGAGACGCAGTGGGCTTCGTCGATGACGACGAGGCGTACATCGGCCTTCGCGAGACGATCGAACACCTCGGCGTTGGCGAGCTGTTCGGGGGCGAGGAAGGCGTAGACGGCGTCGGGTCCCTCGATCGCGGCCCACGCGGCTTTCTTGGCGGCGGCGCCGGTGCGCGAGTTGAGCGCGACCGCGGCGGGGGCATCGGGGGCGGCGTCGATCGAGTCGATCTGGTCGCGCTGGAGGGCCAGCAGGGGCGAGATGACCACGGTGGTCCCGCCCAGCTCACATCCGGCGATCTGGTAGACCGCCGACTTGCCTGCTCCGGTCGGGAACACGACGAGAGTGTCGCGGCCGCTCACCACCGCGTCGATCGCCTCGGCCTGACCCGGCAGCAGGTCGTCCCATCCGAACACCTCACGGGCGGTGCGGGCGGACTGTTCGAGTGTGGCGGGAGCGTTCACGAAGCCTCATTCCTGGGGGAGGTCTCAGCACACCTCAGACCTCCGACATCGCCCCGGGGGTTGCGAGGGCGGCCCGGATCTGTTCTCGCGAGGGGGTGGCCGTGAAACGCTGAAGGTCTCCGAAAAGCGCCGTGGTCATGGCACTCGCGCGTGATCCGCACAAGCGTCCACCCGATGTCGGAGGGGGATGCCAGGATGCCGGCATGCTCTTCGGCGACATCGAGACCGCGCTCGCGACGGTGACGAACACGCGCTCGCGCCTGGCGAAGATTGAGGCCCTCGCGGCCCTTCTGCGCGGACTCGATCCCGAAGAGATCGAGCCCGCGGTGGGGCTTCTCACCGCGGCCCCGCGCCAGGGACGCCTCGGCGTGGGGTGGCGGACGCTCTCCGCCCGCGCCGGTGATCACGCCGACACCTCGAACCTGACGATCGGCGACGTCGACGACGCGTTCAGCGCGCTCACCGGGATCGGTGGGGCGGGTTCCGCGGCCGTCCGAACGCGCCTCCTCGACGACCTCGCGGGGCGCGCGACGGCGACGGAGTGGCACCTGCTCGTTCGCATCATGACGGGCGAACTGCGCACGGGCGCCCTCGAGGGAGTGCTCCTGGATGCCGTGGCCCGAGCCGCCGAGCGCGACGGTGCCCTGGTGCGTCGCGCCGCCATGCTGTCGGGGGATCTGGGTGGGACGACCCGCATCGCCCTGACCGGGACCCCCGAGGATCTCGCGGCGGTCGGGCTCGTGGTGGGGCGCGGCGTGCAGCCGATGTTGGCGTCTCCCGCGACGAGCGTCGCCGAGGCGATGGCCGTGACCGGCCGAGCCTCGGTGGAGTACAAACTCGACGGGGCCCGGGTGCAGGTGCATCGCCACGGCGACGAGGTGCGCGTCTTCACCCGCACACTCGCCGACATCACCCACCGGGTGCCCGAGATCGTCGAGGTGGCGCTCTCGCTCCCCGTCCACGACATCATCCTCGACGGCGAGACCCTCTCGCTCGACGAAGACGGCGGTCCTCGCCCGTTCCAGGACACGATGGCCCGCTTCGGCGCCGAGACGGCTCGAGAGATCGCCCTGCGCCCCTGGTTCTTCGACCTGATCCATCTCGACGGTCGCGACCTCGTCGACGAACCCCTCGCCACGCGCCTCGCCGAGCTCGAACGGGTGGCGGCGGAGCACCGCATCCCCGCCGTGCTCACGGACGACGTCGACGTCGCCGACGCCTTCGCGCGCGACGCTCTCGCCGCCGGCCACGAGGGAGTGATGGTGAAGGGGCTCGACGACCCCTATACCGCGGGGCGCCGCGGCAAAAGCTGGCTGAAGGTCAAGCCGGTGCACACCTTCGACCTCGTCGTCCTCGGGGTGGAGTACGGATCGGGCCGACGCTCCGGCTGGCTGTCGAACCTGCATCTCGGAGCGCGGGATCCACACGGCCGCTTCGGCGACCCGGGCAGCTTCGTGATGGTCGGCAAGACGTTCAAGGGACTGACGGACGAACTGCTGCAGTGGCAGACGGCGCACTTCGCCGAGAGGCAGACCGCAGACCTGCCGGGCGGCATCCGCGTGGCGCCCGACACCGTCGTCGAGATCGCGATCGACGGGGTGCAGCGGTCCGTGCGGTATCCGGGCGGCGTGGCGCTGCGCTTCGCCCGGGTGAAGACATACCGTTCGGACAAGACCGCGGCAGAGGCCGACACCATCGAGACCCTGCGCGCGTTGCTGCCCGGCGGCGGCGAAGCGGCGACGGAAGGATGAAGCCATGAGTCTGGCCCCCTGGCTCGACGGCGAGCTCGGCTACCGCAGTTTCGGAACCCCGGGAGCCCCGCGGGCCGTGTTCGTCCTGCGCACGGGCGATATCGCGACCACCGATCCCGATGCCCGCGTCACCTCGGGTTTCGACGTGCGGATCGTCGCGGTCGGCCTCGATGCGCCCGAGCTCGAGGACCCACCGGTCTTCGGTGGGCAGACCCCGGCCGGGCTGACGGTCGAGGCGCTGAAGGCGTTGCTCGAACGCGAAGCGCCCGGGGCGACCGTGGGAGTCGTCGGCGAAAGGGCCGCCGGACCGATCGCCCTCTACCTCGCCGCGGCGATGGGTGGTGTCGTCGATCGGGTCGCGATCGTCGGCGTCGAGAGCCCCTCCGACCCGCTGAGCCGCGACCTGCGGACCCCCCTGCTCGACGACCTCGCGGCCGAGGTGCTCGTCGTCGTGGGCGGCGACGGCCCCGCGGGGCGAAGCGATGCGACGTGGTACGTCGATCGCCTCCGCGCGGGCACCGCCGAGGTCGTCCATCCCGATGAGATCGGCTCGGTCGACGGTCAGGTCACGCTGACGTCGGTGTGGTCACGCGTGTTGGCGCACGTCGCCCCGGGCGCCGAACGCCGCTGAGGCCCGCCCCTCAGCCGCGCGCGACGGCCTTGACCTGCACGACGTTGGATTCTTCATCGACCTCGACGTGGTCGGTCTGCGCCTTCAAGAAGTCCGAGAAGCTGCGGAACCCGAGCGCCTTCTCGCTGAACGAGGGGTCGAGGCGCTTCATCAGGTCCTTCACGGCCGAGGCGTGCAGCCACTCGCCGTCGGCGCGCTCCGCCTCGAGCTGCATGGCGCGCTCGAGCAGGTCGACCGCCGGGTCCTTCGAGCGCTTGCGTGCGCGCGGCCGCGAGGGAGCGGCATCCTTCTTCGTCTCGGCGAGATTCGGGATGCCGGGGAGCGAGTCGTACGCGTCGAAGCGGTCGCACGCCGCGGCCAGGGACTTCGCCGTGGACCCGGCCACCCCGACCCCGACGACGTAGCGACCGAGCCGCTTGCAGCGCTGGGCGAGGGGAACGTAATCGCTGTCGCCGGCGACGATGACCACGTGCGACAGGTCGGGAAGGCGGAACATGTCCTCGACGGCATCCACCGCGAGTCGGATGTCGGCGCCGTTCTTGGCGTAGGCGGCGGCGGGGAACAGCTGCACCAGGTCGACGGCGCGCGCGACGAGCTGCGAGCGGTACTCGGCGTTCACCGGCGACGACCAGTCCGCGTAGGCCCGAGTCAGCACCAGGGTGCCGAAGG
Source organism: Microbacterium sp. 16-032 (assembly GCF_041079455.1). Taxonomy (NCBI): domain Bacteria; kingdom Bacillati; phylum Actinomycetota; class Actinomycetes; order Micrococcales; family Microbacteriaceae; genus Microbacterium; species Microbacterium sp. 16-032. The sequence continues at coordinate 436,039 of NZ_JBFYGQ010000004.1, forward strand.
ACGCGGCGTAATCGATCACCGCGCCGACGTCGATGGTCGCCTTGGTCAGGCGCTCGGCGATGTCGGGATCGGTCGGGTTCTCGGCGATCTTCTGCCGGTCGCGCGAGTAGGCGTTCCTCCCGTGCACGCGGTCGTACCAGGACATGACGATGTTGTCGAAGTCGAGGTAGACGGCGACGCGGGCGGTCTGGGTGTCGGGCATACGTCCAGTCTGACCCGTCGCGCCCGCGACCGGGTAGCCCTCGCCCCTCACCGTTCGCCGGGGTAGACCACGCCGATCTGGCGGCGCACCTCGTCGAGCACGCCCATGATCGCCACGGTCTCGTCGATCGACAGGATGTCGTGGGAGTCCGCTCCGGCGGCGACGAGACGCTCGGCGGCCTGGGCCTGGAACTGCATGCCGCGCCCCGGGACCTCGGCGGTGAACTCCTCGATCACGTCTCCGTCGGGCGAGACGACGCGGAACGAGGTCGGGGTGTACCAGACGCGGTCGATCTCGATGCGGGCCTCGGTTCCGACGATCTGCGCGACGTTCATCCCCGCTCCGCGCGACGACGACACACTGGTCGACAGGGCACCGCCCGCGTGGACGAAGCTGGTCGCCACTTCGGCGTCACTGCCTGCGTCGGACAGACGAGCCAGGGCGGTGATGCGCTCCGGCAGGCCGAGGACGTCGATCGCGAACGAGATCGGGTAGATGCCCAGGTCGAGCAGGGCGCCCCCGCCCAGCGCCAGATCGTTGAGGCGGTGCGCCGGGTCGGTGGAGATCTTCTGGGTGTGGTCGGCCGACACGACGCGGATCTCGCCGAGGGTGCCCGCGGCGAGGATCTCGCGGATACGCACCATGTGCGGCAGGTATCGGGTCCACATCGCCTCCATGGAGAGGAGACCCTTCTCGGCCGCTTTGTCGCGGATGGCCGCCGCCTCGGCGGCGTTGAGCGTGAACGGCTTCTCGACCAGCACGTGCTTGCCGTTGTCGAGGGCGAGCAGGGCGTTCTCGAGGTGCGCGGGGTGCGGGGTCGCGATATAGACGATGTCGACGTCCGGATCGGCGACCAGTTCTTCGTACGAGCCGTGCGCGTGCGCGATGTCGTACTGCTCGGCGAAGGCCCGAGCGCTGTCGATGCGGCGGGAGCCGACGGCGGTGACGTCGAGGCCCGCGGTGCGCAGGTCGGAGGTGAAGGCGTGGGCGATGCCGCCCGTCGCGAGGATGCCCCAGTGCAGTCCGGTCATGCGCTCCACCGTAGCGGCGCCCGCCGACATCGGCGTCGCGCGAGTCTCGAGGGGCCCCGGATGCCGGCATCCCGTGTCTCATGATGCCGGCATCGTCCTAGGCTCGTCGCATGACGGCCGTCGAGCGCTTCCGCGAGCTCCTGTCCATCCCGACGGTGTCGCGTGTCGACCCGGCGGAGGTCGACGATTCGGCCTTCGAAGACTTCCACGCGGCTCTCGAACGGCTCTATCCGCTCGTCCACGCGCGTCTCGAGCGAGAGGTGGTCGAGGGACGGTCGCTGCTCTACCGCTGGGCGGGGGAGAGCCCCGTCGAGCCCCTGGTGCTCCTCGCCCACCAGGACGTGGTGCCCGTGGACGGGCAGGAGTGGGGGCACCCGCCTTTCGCCGCCGACCTCGTCGGTGAGGAAGCGGAAGCGACGATCCATGCGCGCGGCGCGATCGACGACAAGGGGGCGCTCGTCGCGATCCTCGAGGCGGTCGAGGGGGCACTGGCCGAGGGGATCACGCCGCGAACCGACGTGTGGCTCGCCTTCGGGCACGACGAAGAGACGCGCGGCACCGGCGCCCGAGCGATGGCGGCGCTGCTGGCTGCGCGCGGCATCCGTCCCGCTCTGGTGCTCGACGAGGGGGGAGCGGTCGTCGAGGGCGCCGTCCCGGGGGTGGCTGCGCCCACGGCGATGATCGGTGTCGCTGAGCGCGGCGTCGCCACCTTCGACCTCGTGACCCGAGAGGCCGGCGGGCATGCCTCGACCCCGCCGCGCATGCCGGCGACGGCCCGATTGGCCCGCGCGATCGATCGCCTTCGCCGTCGCCCGTTCCCCCGACGACTTGTCCCGCCCGTCCGGGCCATGCTCGCCACGGCCGCATCGCACGCCGGGGAGCCCCTGGCGACGCTTTTCCGCCGCACGTCCGTGTCAGCGCCGGCCGTGACCGCGGCCCTGTCGCTCCTCGGTCCCGAGACCAATGCGCTCGTTCGGACCACGGCCGTCGTCACACGTCTCGAGGGCTCGGCGGGCGAGAACGTGCTCGCCACCTCGGCGCGCGCGAGCGTGAACGTGCGCCTGCTCACCGGCGACACGCTCGCCGATGTCTCGATCCACCTGCGCCGAGCGGTCGCCGACCCGCTCGTCGACATCGAGCTGCGCCACGGCGACGACCCCTCGCCGGTCTCGCCCTGGCAGGGGGAGGCGTGGAGGCGGCTGTCCCGCGCCGTCACAGACACCCTCGGCGCGGACATCGTCCCCCTGCCGTATCTCCAGCTCGGGGCCAGCGACAGCCGCTTCTACACGGGTCTCACCGACGCGGTGTACCGGTTCGCGCCGTTCCACCTCACGAGGTCCGAACGCGACGCGTTGCACGCTCCCGACGAGCGCATCCGCGTCGAGGTGTGGCTGCGTGGCATCCGGTTCTATCGCGCGCTGATCGAGGGCTGACGCGGGCCGAGACGACCGCGTGCGGAGGACCGCGAGGCCGCCGTTCCGCGCCGAAGGGGTGATTCTTCCTCCGCGGCGGGCGATTCTGCTGGCGTCGGTTATTCTCGTGTGACCGGTCACGCAACAGCGCGCGACCCGCAATGAGGCGGATGATGAGCGACACCGATACCCCGGAGGCTACGGGGCGTGCCCCGAGCATCCGCGACGTCGCCCGGCTCGCGGGAGTGTCGTACCAAACCGTCTCGCGGGTGATCAACAACAGCACTCAGCTCCGCCCCGAGACCGCGGCCAAGGTGCGCTCGGCGATCGCCGAGTTGAAGTTCGTCCCCAATCAGGCCGCGCGCGCCCTCGCCACGAGCCGCTCGCGCCTGATCGGTGTGCTGGGACCGCGAGCGACGACCCACGGCACCTCGGCGATGGTGCAGGCGATCGAGTCGGCGGCGCGGTCCGCCGGGTACCGCCTCACCCTCACGAACCTCGCCACCAGCGCCCCCGACGACGTGCGCTCCTCGATCGACCACCTCATGCAGCAGTCCATCGAGGGACTCATCGCCGTCGCACCGCAGACGCGGGTGGTGCCGATCCTCGACGAGCTCAAGCTGCCCGTTCCGGTGCAGATCGTCACCTCGACCGGCACCTCGACGACCCGCAACGACCAGAGCGCCGGGGCGCGAGCGGCCGTCCGCCACCTCATCGAGCTCGGGCATTCGCGGATCCTTCACATCGCGGGTCCGCGCGACTGGGTCGAGGCCGATCACCGCATGCGCGGGTATCTCGCCGAGATGGATGCCAACGACCTCTCGCCGCGTCCCCCCATCCTGGGCGACTGGACGGCGCAGTTCGGATTCGAGGCGGGCCTCGAGCTGCTGCGGACGGAGGATGCCACCGCGGTCTTCGCGGGCAACGACCATATGGCGCTCGGCTTCATGCATGCCGTCCGGGCCATAGGTCGCTCGGTGCCGGAGGACCTCTCGGTGGTCGGCTTCGACGACGTGCCCGAATCCGCCCACCTCTGGCCGCCGCTGACCACCGTCCGACAGGACTTCGTGGGTATTGGCACGCGTGCCGTCACCGACCTGCTGGCATCGCTCGGCGAGAGCGGTGACGACGGAGGCGTGGTCGAACCCGACCACCTCCGCCTCATCGTGAGGTCGTCGACGGCCCCGCCGCGGTCCTGATCCGCGACGCGCTCACGTCACGTTTCGGCAACGGCTGGACTTCGAGCGCGTCGGGACTTGACAGTCGTGCCGTGCTTGGAGGTAGCATCGCTCACACAATGTGAACGGTCACATGACCGGGTCACACGGCCGACGGGACTCGCTGCGGAGCGGATCCGTCGAGACGAAGACGTTTCGAACGACGCGGGTTGACCGCCTCGCCGAGGGCCTTTCGTTTCGCCCCCGAGACCGTGCGCCCGACCTGCGCCGTCAGCACTGCCCGCGGTGTGCTCCAGGGGGAGCGCCGCGACAAACACCCAATGGAGGGAACCAGAGTGAAGAAGCACAGCATGCTCAAGGCGATCGCGGGAGCGGGCGTCCTCGCGCTCGGCATCGGTCTCGCCGGTTGCGCCGGTGACCGTACCGGCGCCGGCAGCGGAGACTCGCAGGAGGCCGGCGGCACCATCGGTGTGGCCATGCCGACCCAGCAGTCGGAGCGATGGATCGCCGACGGCAACAACGTCAAGTCGCAGCTCGAAGAGCTCGGCTACCAGGTCGACCTGCAGTACGCGAACGACGACATCCCCACCCAGGTCTCGCAGATCGAGAACATGATCACCACGGGCGCCAAGGCCCTGATCGTCGCCTCGATCGACGGCACCACGCTCACCGACGTGCTGCAGCAGGCCAAGGACGCGAACATCCCCGTCATCGCGTACGACCGCCTCATCAACGGCACCGAGAACGTCGACTACTACACGACGTTCGACAACTACAAGGTCGGCGTCCAGCAGGCCACCTCGCTCCTGACCGGCCTCGGCGTCCTCGACGCCTCGGGCAAGGAGACCGGCGCCGCCGGCCCCTTCAACGTCGAGCTGTTCGCCGGTAGCCCCGACGACAACAACGCCACGTTCTTCTGGAACGGCGCGATGGACACCCTCAAGCCCTACATGGACAAGGGTGTGCTGAAGGTTCCCTCCGGCCAGACCGAGTTCGGCCAGGCGGCCATCCTCCGCTGGCTGCCCGAGACGGCGCAGAAGCGCATGGAGAACATCCTCACCGTCATCGGCGGCACCAAGCTCAACGGTGTGCTCTCGCCCTACGACGGTCTGTCGATCGGCATCATCTCGGCCCTCACCTCGGGTGGCTACTCGGCCAGCGACCTCCCCGTCATCACGGGTCAGGACGCCGAGGCCGGCTCGATCAAGTCGATCATCGCGGGTGAGCAGTACTCGACGATCTTCAAGGACACGCGCGAGCTCGCCAAGCAGGCCGTGACCATGGTCGACGACATCCGCAAGGGCGAGAAGCCCGAGGTCAACGACGAGAAGACCTACGACAACGGCAAGAAGGTCGTTCCCTCGTACCTCCTGCAGTCGACGATCGTCACGAAGGACAACTACAAGGAAGTCCTCATCGACAGCGGTTACTACACCGAGGCCGACCTGAAGTAATCCCCCGGAGGGGCTCCCCGTCCCTCCGCCCCGCCTCCGCCGCGGCCCCCCGGGTCGCGGCGGAGGCTCCTGCGGGTCCGCGGCATCCCGCGCCCGCCCCACATTCCGACCGGCCACGCGCCGGTTCTGCAAGGAGGACCTCGTGAGCACCATCCTCGAGATGCGCTCGATCACCAAGGAGTTCCCCGGCGTCATCGCGCTCGCCGACGTGTCACTGACCGTCGAGCGCGGGACGGTTCACGCCATCTGCGGCGAGAACGGCGCCGGCAAGTCCACCCTCATGAAGGTGCTCAGCGGTGTGTATCCCGCGGGCGACTACCGCGGCGAGATCGTCTTCGACGGCAACACCGTCGAGTTCAAGGACATCCGCGACAGCGAATCGGCCGGCATCGTCATCATCCACCAGGAGCTCGCCCTGAGCCCCTACCTCTCGATCGCCGAGAACATCTTCCTCGGCAACGAGATCACGCACCGCGGTCTCATCGACTGGGATGCCACGAACCGCGAAGCGGCCAAGCTCCTCGCCCGCGTGGGCCTGGGCGACAGCCCCGACGTTCCCGTCAACGAGATCGGCGTCGGCAAGCAGCAGCTCGTCGAGATCGCCAAGGCGCTGTCGAAGGACGTCAAGCTCCTCATCCTCGATGAGCCGACCGCGGCGCTCAACGACGACGACTCCGAGCACCTGCTGGATCTGATCCGCCACCTGCGCGGCCAGAACATCACGTGCATCATCATCAGCCACAAGCTCAACGAGATCCGCGCGATCGCCGACGAGGTCACGATCATCCGTGACGGTCGCACGATCGAGACGCTCGATGTGGCCACGGGCGGCACCAGCGAAGACCGCATCATCCGCGGAATGGTGGGCCGCGAGCTCGAGAACCGCTACCCCGACCGCGACGTCGAGATCGGCGACGAGGTCCTGCGCATCGAGGATTGGAACGTCAGCCACCCCACCGACGCGAACCGCACCGTCATCCACCAGGCCAACCTGAACGTGCGCGCGGGCGAGGTCGTCGGCATCGCCGGCCTGATGGGCGCCGGACGCACCGAGCTCGCGATGAGCGTGTTCGGCAAGAGCTTCGGCTCGAAGATCTCGGGCAACGTCTACATCCGTGGTCAGAAGGCCGACACCTCGACGGTGCCCGCCGCGATCCGTAGCGGTCTCGCCTACGTGACCGAGGACCGCAAGGGCGCCGGTCTCAACCTGATCGACACGATCAAGCGCAACATCTCGCTCGCCGGGATGCGCAAGCTCGTCAAGGGCGGTTGGGTCGACGGCGACGAGGAGTACCTGGTCGCCAACCGCTACCGCAAGTCGATGAACATCAAGGCGCCCAGCGTCGATGTCGTCGTCGGCAAGCTGTCGGGCGGCAACCAGCAGAAGGTCGTGCTGTCGCAGTGGCTGTACTCCGACCCGGAGGTGCTCATCCTCGACGAGCCGACCCGCGGCATCGACGTCGGCGCCAAGTACGAGATCTACACGATCATCAACTCCCTCGCGGCGCAGGGGAAGGGGGTGCTGGTCATCTCTTCGGAGCTGCCCGAGCTCCTCGGCATCTGCGACCGCATCTACACCCTCAGCGAAGGCCACATCACCGGCCAGCTGCCCATCGAAGAGGCCACTCCCGAGGCACTCATGGTGCTCATGACGAAGGAAAAGGAAGCCGACCATGTCAGCGCTTGACAACACCGTGACCCCACAGGGTCCCGCCACGCCGAAGGGCCCCGTCGGCGGCGCCGCCGGCAGCGGTGCCGGCGGCATCGTGCAGTTCTTCACGTCGCGCCTGCGCGAGATCGGCATCTTCATCGCGTTGATCGTGATCGTGCTGCTCTTCCAGGCGTTGACCGGCGGGCGTCTGCTCACCGCGGGCAACGTGTCGAACATCATCGTCCAGAACAGCTACATCCTGATCCTCGCGATCGGCATGGTGATGATCATCATCGCCGGCCACATCGACCTGTCGGTCGGATCGGTCGCCGCCTTCGTCGGTGCCGTCTCGGGTGTGCTCATCGTGCAGTGGGGCCTGCCCTGGTGGCTCGGCATCGCCCTCTCGCTGCTCCTCGGTGCCGTGGTCGGCATGTGGCAGGGCTTCTGGGTCGCCTACATCGGCATCCCCGCGTTCATCGTGACCCTCGCGGGCATGCTCCTCTTCCGCGGTCTGACGCAGATGACCCTGGGCAACACGCAGATCACGCCGTTCCCGACCGAGTACCGCGCGCTCGGTGGCGGATACCTGTTCCCCGACCTGTTCCCGGCGGCAACCTCGCCCGCCGAGTGGATCACGGTCGCCCTCGGCGCCCTGACGCTCGTCCTCTTCGTCGTGTCGCAGGTTCGCCAGCGCGCGAAGCGCGCCGCGCTCGAGCTGCAGAACGAGCCGCAGGTGGCGTTCCTGGTCAAGGTCATCGGTGGCGGCGCGCTGATCGCCTACCTCACCTACCTGCTCGGTGTGGCTCCCGGATCGCGCGGCACGCCCATCGTGCTCGTCGTCCTGGCGCTTCTCATCATCGGCTACTCGACGGTCATGAGCCGCAGCGTCTTCGGCCGCCACATCTACGCCCTCGGCGGCAACCGCACCGCCGCGAAGCTCTCGGGTATCAACACCCGTCGCGTGGACTTCATGCTCTTCGTGAACATGGGTGTCCTCGCGGCTCTCGCCGGCATCGTCTTCACGGGTCGCCTGAACTCGGCCGGCCCGGGTGCCGGTAACCTCTTCGAGCTCGACGCGATCGCCGCCTCGTTCATCGGTGGAGCGGCCGTCCAGGGTGGTGTCGGCCGCGTGGTCGGCGCGATCGCCGGTGGTCTGGTCATGGGTGTGCTCAACAACGGCATGTCGCTGATGGGCATCTCGACCGACGTGCAGCAGTTCATCAAGGGCCTCGTGCTCCTGCTGGCCGTGGCCTTCGACGTGTGGAACAAGAACCGCACGCGCGGTTGATCCACGCTCTTTCGTCGAACGCCCCGTCGCCTCGTGCGGCGGGGCGTTCGTTCGTGCGCGGCCGCTGCCCGCGCGAGGGGTCGTTTCGTGTCGCCGAGGATCGCCCTCGGCGACCGGAACCGACCCTTCACGCGGATCTTTCGGGATAACCCGAAAGCGCGCGGGGGCTGACCGGGCGGCGCCGGCGCGGGGCCCACCCCTAGCGTGGAACCCATGACCACGGCATCCGTTCTTCCGCCTCCTCCGCCGACGCCCGCGCCCGTCGCCGGCGCTCCCGTTCCGAGGGTGGACCAGCCCCTCGCGCCGCGGGTGCGCATCGCCTCGCCCGGTCGCATCGCCGGTGCGGTGGTGCATCTCGCCGCGCTCGGCGTCATCGGCCCCGGCATCCTGGGAACCCTGTTCGGGCTCTTCGGCGCCGGCGTGGGGCTGCTCGCCGCCCTCTTCATCGGGGTGATCGCCCTGGTCGCCCTCGTCTACGCGCTCTTCGCGATCGCATGGTTCGAACGCGCGCGTCTCGACGGCCTCTACCGCCTGGGTCTGCCGCCCCTGCGTCCCCGCCACAGCCCGCGCACCGGGTTCACCGGCGTCGCGCACACCATCTGGTTGCAGGCCATCGATCCGGGTCAGTGGCGGGCGGTGGCATCGTTCACCATCGCGACGATCCTGGGTCTCGCCACGCTCGGCGTCGCCGGGCTCACCTCGTGGGGGCTGGGTCTGATGATCAGCCCGATCTTCGGGTGGTCCCACCCGCGTCTGCTCGGTTTCGTGCCCCTGCAGGGCGTGGCAGCTCCCCTCGTGGGTCTGCTCGTCTTCGTCGCCTCGCTCGCGGCGATCGTGGGCCTAGCGGTGCTCCACGGGGTCATCTCGCGCGCGATCCTCGTCCCCTCCCGCGAGGCGCAGCTGGAAGAGCAGGCCCGCACCTCCGACACACGCCGCGCCGGGGCCGTCCGGGCGGCCGAGGTTGAACGCACCCGTATCGAGCGCGACCTGCACGACGGAGTCCAGCCGCGGCTCGTCTCGATCGGCATGACGCTGGGCCTGGCGCAGACCAAGATCGACGACGATCCCGAGGCCGCGAAGGCCCTCGTCGCCGAGGCGCACGCCTCGACCAAATCGGCCATCACCGAGCTGCGGCAGCTGGCTCGCGGCATCCATGCCTCGGTCCTCGACGATCGGGGACTCGATGCCGCTCTCTCGGCGCTCGCGTCACGATCTCACATCCCGGTGACACTCGATGTGCGAGTGCCGCGGCGGTGCTCGCGTCCGGCCGAGGCGGCGGTGTACTTCGTGATCGCCGAGGCGCTGACGAACGCGGCGAAGCACTCCCGGGCGACCGGATGCCGTGTCCACGTTCGACTGCGCGATGACGGGACCCTGTGGGCCCGGGTCGAGGACGACGGCCTCGGCGGGGCGCGGATCGTGCCCGGTGGCGGCCTCGACGGCATCGTCAACCGGGTCACCGCGGCCGGCGGCACCGCCCGCATCGACAGCCCGCAGGGCGGACCGACCACGGTGGAGGTGAGCGTCCCGTGCGCATCCTGATCTGCGAGGACTCGGTCCTCCTGCGCGAGGGGCTTGTGCGCCTGCTCGCGGACGACGGCCACGAGGTGGTCGCGGCGCTGCCCGATGCCGAGGGCCTCGAGGCCGCGGCCGCGGAGACCACCCCCGACCTGTGCATCCTCGACGTACGTCTGCCGCCGACCTGGACCGACGAGGGCATCCGTGCTGCGATCGCGCTGAGGTCCCGGCATCCCGGTCTCTCGGTCCTCGTCCTGTCGCAGTACGTCGAGGAGCAGTACGCGAGCGACCTGATCGCCGACGGGCAGGGCTCGCTCGGTTACCTCCTCAAGGACCGGGTCGCCGACGTGCGCGACTTCCTCGACACGGTGGCCCGGATCGCCGGGGGAGCGACCGTGCTCGACCCCGAGGTCGTCGGCCAGCTGCTGGCGCGGCGCCGCCGCGACGAGCGGCTGCAGAGCCTCACCGAGCGCGAACGCTCCGTGCTCTCGCTGATCGCCGAGGGGCGCTCGAATCAGGCGATCGCCCAGGCGCTGTTCGTCTCGGAGGCCAGCGTCGAGAAGTACATCACCGCCATCTTCACCAAGCTCGGACTCGAGCAGGACGAGACCGGCAACCGCCGCGTCATCGCCGCCCTCGTGCACCTGGGCCACGACCACACCGGAGCCACCTCATGACCTCGCCGACCCCTCTCACGCCGCCGACCGCGCCCTCTCGTCACGGGGTTCCCTTCTTCGTCTCGCTCGCCACGATCGTCGTCGGGGCATGCGTGCTCGCGGGCACGGTCATCGGGACGGGCGTGACCGCGGCCGCGACGCTGCGCGACAGCGGGTCGGGGTACGCGATGAGCGAGACCGCGACCGACGGACTCACCGATCTCGACGTCGATGTGGCGGGCGGTTCGCTCACCATCGCGTACGGCGACGTCTCGGAGGCGCAGCTCGACGTCGGGAGCGGGGCGGACGGGTGGACGTTCGAACGGAAGGGCAGCACCCTGCGGGTGAGCTCTCCGCAGACCAACTTCGTCGGCTGGTCGAACGGCGCCGGATCCGCCACCCTGGTGCTGCCCCGGGCCTCCGCCACGACGAACCTCGACGCGCGGATCCAGGTCGCCGGCGGCGCCCTGTCGGTCGACGCCGACTTCGGGTCGTTGAACGTGCAACTCGCGGGAGGTGACGTGGATCTCGCCGGAGACGTCCGCACCCTCGACGTGTCGGTCTCGGGCGGGTCGGCGTCGGGGACCCTCACGGGGGTGGGGGACGCGACCTTCGAGGTCGCCGGCGGCAGCCTCGCCTCGACGCTGGCGGGAGACGCCCCCGCGCGCACCAGGATCACGGTCACCGCCGGCTCCGCCGACATCACCCTGCCCGACGAGGAGTACAACGTCACCACCGACAGCGGTCTCGGTCGGATCGACAACCGCCTGCGCACCTCGTCGTCGGCGACGGCGGTCGTGGACGTCGAAGCGTCTCTGGGGCAGGTGTCGCTGCAGTCGTGACGCCCGCGCGAGGGGTCAGGATCTGTCGCCGACGGACCGTCCGGGCGACAGACTCCGACCCCTCGCGCCGCTCGTGACGGCGATCGCCGCGAGCACCAGCACGATGCCCCCCACCTGCGGCACAGCGAGCGACTCGCCGCCCACCGCCACCCCGAGCAGTACCCCGGTCACGGGGTTCAGCAATCCGATGAGCCCCACGGTGCCCGCGGGCAGGTGACGCAGTCCGGTGAACCAGCACACGAACGCCAGTGCCGTCGCGATGACCGCGATGCCGACGTAGGCCAGCAGGCCCGCGGCATCCACTCGGGGTGGTCGGCCCTCGACCATCGCCGCCACCGCGACCAGGGCGACACCCCCGGCGGTCAGCTGCCACGAGGTGGTCGCGAGCAGGGGCGTCTCGTCCCTCCAGCGGGTGGTGAGGATCGCTCCCAGCGACGACGCCAGCAGTGCGATCACGGATGCCACGACCCCCGCGACCGGGATCGTTCCGGTGCCGAGCCCCACCACCGACAGCACGCCGACGAGACCCAGGAGCGCGCCGACGGCCCATCGCGCCGTGGGCCGTTGCGAGAGCAGGGGCCAGGCGAGCCCCGCGAGAGCCAGGGGGGCCAGCGCCATGATCGACGCGGCGATCGAGGACGGCAGCAATTGCGCCGCGATGTAGACGAGCACGAAGAAGGCGCCGAAGTTCAGCAGACCGAGAACGGGCGCCTTCCACCACCAATCGCCGCGCGGACGACGGCGCGCGAGCGCCCAGAGTAACAGGCCGGCGGGGAGGGCCCGCAGTGCGGCTCCCCACAGCGGAGCGTCGGCGGGCAGCAGGTGTCGGGTCACCACGTAGGTCGCGCCCCAGGCCACGGGAGCGACGGCGGTGATCGCGACGAGACGCCACTTATCTTCCATGGAAGACAGTCTAGCTTCCGTGGAAGATAGAATGGGGAAATGGATGCCGACCACGTCGACGAGATCGTCCAGCACTGGGCCGCCGAACGCCCCGACGTCGACGCCTCACCCATGCAGGTCATCGGTCGGCTGAGCCGTATCGCCGCTCACCTCGACGCGGAGTTGCTCGAGGTCTTCCGCCGGTTCGGCCTGGGCGAGGGGGAGTTCGACATCCTCGCGACCCTCCGCCGCGGCGGCGAGCCGTTCGCGCGCACGCCGGGTGAGCTGGCGCGTCACACGATGGTGACCACGGGCGCGGTGACGAAACGCGTCGACCGGCTCGTGACATCCGGTCTCGTGTCCCGGAGCGCCAGCGACGACGACGGGCGCGGACGCGTGATCTCGCTCACCGCGAAAGGCCGCCGGGTCATCGACGAGGCCGTCGTCGCCCACCTGACCAATGAGGAGCGGCTGTTGTCCGGGCTCGACGCCGATCAGCGGCGCACGCTCGAGGCGCTGCTGCGAGAGTGGGGACGGGCGCTCGGCGTCTGACCCCTCGTGCGCCTCGACGGATTCTGTCGCCTCCCGGCCCCGGAAGCGACAGAAGACGGCGGATCAGGCGCTCTTGAGCGCCTTGGCGATACGCTGCGGCGACACGGGCTCTGCCGTGCCGAGGCGCTGAGCGAACAGGCTGACGCGCAGCTCTTCGAGCAGCCAGCGCGTCTGCACGAGGTTCGCCGCCGCATCGGCGGGAAGCGGAACCGCGCCCCCAGCCTCGACGAAGCCCGTGGCCGCGCGCTCGTACTCGGTCATGCGCTGGCGATCGCGACCGGGGTTGTCGGACAGCGTCCTCACCCGCTCCAGCGCTCCGGCGAGATAGCGCGGGAGGTGCTGCAGGCGCGCGAGGCCCGTACGCGAGAGGAATCCCGGGAAGATCAGGCCCTTCACCTGCCCGCGCACGTCGTTCAGCGCGCCCAGCAGTGTGATCGACGAGGCGTCCTTCATCGCGCGGTCGACCTCGCGTTGCGCGAGCAGGATCCTCGCCGCGAGCGACACCGTCTGGAAGGTCCGGTCGACGGATGCCGTGGAGAAGGCGTCGCGCACGCGTTCGAAATCCGCCTTCGTGCGCACGACGCCGCTCGGCGCCTCGCGCAGCAGGACGTCGTCGGCGAGGGCCACGCGCGCATCCTCGATGAGCGCCTTGGCGTTCTGGTACGGCGAGGCAGCCAGCGCGAGCTTCTCGTTCGCGGTGAGGTGGTCGAGCACGTAGGTCGCGGGGGAGGGGACGGCCAGCAGCAGGAGACGCCGGATGCCGGCCCGCGTGTGCCGCGCCGCGTCTTCGGGGGTCGCCTCCACGCGCAGGGCCACGCTGTCGCCCTCATCGACCAGGGCGGGGTAGCCGCGCACGACGCCACCGGCGACGGGGGTGTCGACGACTTCGGTGAGTTCGTCGAGATCCCAGGTCGTCAGTCTTGAGCGCGACGCGAAAGCGGGGGAGGCCTCGGCGACTTTCGCGGCTCTCTGCGCCGGGCGGGCGATCGTCGACTCGACGCTGGACCGGGCCTTGTCGGCGAGACGGCGCTGCAGGGTCGCCAGGTCGCGGTCGCTGCCGATCGCGCGGCCGCGGGCATCCACGGCGCGGAACGACGGCGTGAGGTGGCCGGGAACCCGCTCGAGCTCGAAGTCGGCGGCGCTCACCCGCTGGTTCGCCACGCGCTGCACGAGGGCGGCGAGGGCGTCGACGAGCGTCGTCTTCGGCAGGCCGTTGGCGTGCTCGGGGCCCTTCTCGGCGAGTTCGGCCGAGAATTTCTCCGCCCAGTCGGCGGCGGGCACGACGTTGCGGCGGATCGTCTTCGGCAGCGCGCGCAGCAGAGCGGTGACCAGCTCGTCGCGCATGCCGGGGACCTGCCAGTCGAACCCGTCGGGCCGCAGCTGCGCGAGCAGGGGCAGCGGCACGACCACCGTCACGCCGTCATCGGGGGCTCCCGGCTCGAAGCGGTACGCGAGGTTGAGCGTCTGATCGCCCTGGCGCCAGCGCGCGGGGAAGGCCCGGTCGTCGCCCTGGGCGCGGTCGCCGGTGAGGTCGGACTCGCGCAGGTCGAGCAGGTGCGGGGTGCGGTTCGAAGCGTCTTTCCACCACGTCTCGAACGAGCGCACGTCAGTGACGTCGGCCGGGATGCGGGAGGTGTAGAACGCGAACACGGCTTCGTCACCGATGAGGATGTCGCGGCGACGCTCGCGCTCCTCGATCTTCTCGAGCAGGCGGCGCTGCTCCTGGTTGCGGCGGAGGAACGCGGTGAGGCGCTTGTCGAGCACCGACGGGTCCCACTCGCCCTCGACCAGCGCGTGGCGCACGAACATCTCGCGCGCGAGCGGCCGGTCGAAGCGCGCGAGCTGCACCCGGCGACGCCCGACGAGCTCGACCCCGAAGAGGGTGACCTTCTCGTAGGCGGCGGCGGAGCCGGCATCCTTCGACCAGTGCGGCTCGCTCAGCGAGCGCTTGACCAGGTCGGGGGCGAGATCCTCCGCCCACGCCGGGTCGACGGCGGCGACCGTGCGGGCGAACAGGCGCGAGGTCTCGACGAGCTCGGCGGCCATGACGGCCGAGGGGCGCTTCTTCTTCAGCCCCGAGCCCGGGAAGATCGCGAACCGCGCCCCGCGCGCGCCGATGTACTCGCCCTTAGTGGGGCGGGCATCACCCGGCGCCTTGCGGTCTTTGGCCTGCGCCATGGTTCGGGGATCCAGGATGCCGAGGTGCGACAGCAACCCGGAGAGGATCGCGCGGTGGATCGCGTCGCCGGCGGCGTGCCCCTCGGGGGCGGCGTTCCGGTCGGCGGCTGTCGAACCATGTCCCGATTTTCGCGCTGCATGTCCCGAATTGTGCGGCCTGGAGGGGTCTGAACCAGCCGAAAGTGGGACATGGTTTCTCGAGCGCCCGCCGCGACGGCCTCCGTCGCCGGAGTCCCGCGCGCCGCCGTCGCCCGACCCGCGCTCGCCGCCGTCGCCCGACCCGCGCGCGCCGCCGTCGCCCGACCCACGCGCGCCGCCCTCGCCCGACCCGCGCTCGCCGCCGAGCGATCGGAGCTGCCGGTGCACGTCCATCCACTCGCGCACGCGCACGTAGTTGAGGTGCTCGCTGCGGCACAGGCGCCGGAACGCGCTCGAGCCCAGCTCGGCCTGCTTCTCCTGCAGGTAGTCCCACAGGTTCAGCAGAGAGAGGAAGTCGCTGGTGGGATCGGTGAACCGCGCGTGGAAGCGGTCCGCCTCTTCGCGGCGCTCCTCGGGCCGTTCGCGCACGTCCTGGATCGACATGCCCGACACGATCGCGAGCACCTCGGGCTGCACGTCGTTCCGGCGCGCCTCAATGAGCATGCGGGCGAAGCGCGGGTCGATCGGCAGGCGCGCGATCTCGCGTCCGATCTCGGTGAGGCGGGGGCCGTCCTCGCGCGGACCCCGTCCGCCGCGGTGCCGGGACGGGTCGCCGTCGCCGCGGACGTCGCGCTCGCGTGAGGTGTCGGCACCGCGCATGCCCGCAACGGGCAGCTTCACCGCGCCGAGCTCGACGAGCAGGTCGAACGCCGCCTTCACGCCCCGCGAGTCGGGCGGGGTGAGGAACGGGAAGGCCTGGATGTCGCCGAAGCCGAGCGACAGCATCTGGAGGATGACGGATGCCAGCGAGGTGCGCAGGATCTCGGGCTCGGTGTACTCGGGGCGACGCGTGAAGTCGTCTTCGGAGTAGAGCCGGATCGCGATACCGGGCGAGGTGCGCCCCGCTCGCCCCGAGCGCTGCTGCGCCGACGCCTGCGACACGGCCTCGATCGGCAGGCGCTGGATCTTCGACCGGTTGCTGTAGCGCGAGATGCGGGCGGTTCCGGTGTCGACGACGTACCGGATGCCGGGGACGGTGAGACTCGTCTCGGCGACGTTCGTGGCGAGGATGACGCGGCGACGCACGCCCGCGACGCTCGAGCGCTCGAACACGCGGTGCTGTTCAGCCGCGGACAGGCGCCCGTACAGGGGCAGGACCTCGGTGGGGGAGGTGTCCTTCTGGTACGCCCCGCGGATGGCATCCGCCGCATCGCGGATCTCGGCCTCTCCGGGGAAGAAGACGAGCACGTCGCCCGGGGCCTCGCGATCGAGCTCGCGGAGGGCCGCGACGACGGCTCCGACCTCGTCCCCGTCGTCGTCGGAGCGCCCCGGCTTGGCGGCCGGTCGGGCCGGGCTGCGGGGCTTCTTCGGCTGCGGCGCCGGGGTCCCGGCATCCGGGGTCTCGTCGTCGGCGTCGTCGGAAACCTCATCCGCGCCGTCCACCGGCCGATACCGGATCTCGACCGGATACGTCCGGCCCGACACCTCGATGACCGGCGCCGGGGTCGGCTCGCCGCCCGGCTCGGTGGGAGCCGCCGCGAAGTGCCGCGCGAAGCTCTCGGGGTCGATGGTCGCCGAGGTGACGATGACCTTGAGGTCGGGGCGCTTCGGCAGGATGCGGCGCAGGTAGCCGAGCAGGAAGTCGATGTTGAGCGAGCGCTCGTGCGCCTCGTCGACGATGATCGTGTCGTAGCGGCGCAGCAGTCGGTCGCGGTGGATCTCGTTGAGCAGGATGCCGTCGGTGACCAGCGCCACGCGCGTGTCGGCCGACACCTTGTCGGTGAAGCGCACCTTGTAGCCGACGGTCGAGCCGAGGGGAACCTGCATCTCGTCGGCGATGCGCTCGGCGATCGTGCGCGCGGCGATGCGGCGCGGCTGCGTGTGAGCGATCGAGGTGCGGCCCAGTTCGAGGCAGATCTTGGGCAGCTGCGTGGTCTTGCCCGAGCCGGTGGCCCCGGCGACGATCACGACCTGGTGGTCGCGGATCGCGCGCGCGATCTCGTCCCGCGCGGCGCTGACGGGCAGCTCGGGCGGGTAGACGATGACGGGTTCGACAGACACAGCCTTCCAGCGTATCGCCCACCCATCGCGCGAGTCGCCAATTTCCGTCGCTTGGGGCTGCTCGAAGCGACATTTCCTGGCGACTCGCGCGAGGGGTCACTTCCTGTCGCCTGGCCCGTGCCTGGGCGACATAAAGCGACCGCTCACGGGGGGAGCGCCTACGGCATCGACGCCTTCTGCTCGACGATCCGCCGGGCCGCGGCATCCACCTTCGCGGCGAACGCGGGGTCGCTCTCGGCGCGCGACAGCACCGCCTGGTGCATGTCGGGGTACACCGAGGGGTCGGCCGAGACCAGCAGCAGGTCGACCCCGGCGTCCACGGCGAGGGTGGCGCGATCGGCCGGAGACCAGGGCTGCACCTGGCGCGCCGCCGACAGGTCGTCGACGGTAATCACGCCGTCGAACCCGACGCGGTCGCGCAGCACGTCCACCACCGCGGGTGAG
This sequence comes from Microbacterium sp. 16-032, assembly GCF_041079455.1. Lineage (NCBI taxonomy): Bacteria > Bacillati > Actinomycetota > Actinomycetes > Micrococcales > Microbacteriaceae > Microbacterium > Microbacterium sp. 16-032. The sequence continues at coordinate 453,526 of NZ_JBFYGQ010000004.1, forward strand.
AACGCGGCGGGCGCGCTCGGGTCGATCCGGGCGTAGATCGCGGTCGACATCATGACGATCGCGTCCCCTTGGGGCAGGACGCTCGCGTACACGCCCACGTCTGCGCCGTCGGCGGTGACCGTGTCGTCGGTGACGCCCGTGCGGGTGTCGGTGTTCTCGTCGACGTGCCCCAGGCCCGGGAAGTGCTTGAGCGTGGGCATCACCCCGCCGTCGCGCATCCCGGCGGCGAACGCGCCGACCTTGGCGGCGACAGTGGTCTCGTCGTAGCCGTACTCACGCGCGAGCGCGCCGATCGGAGGATTGGATGCCGCGAACTCCGGGCTCGTGACGATGTCGGCGACGGGAGCGAGGTTCATGTTCACCCCCGATTGCGCGAGTTGCGTGCTCCAGGTCGCGGCGGAGGAACGCAGGGCCGCGTCGGTCTGGGCGGCCTGCTCGACGGCCGAGGGGATGCGGTCGAAGCCCGGACCCTTCAGCACCTGGACGGTGCCGCCCTCCTGGTCGGTGGCGACCCACAGCTGCGGAGCGGCCGCGCCGACGGTGGAGGTGAACTGCCCGATCAGGTCTGCGGTGGCCTGGGTGCCGGCATCCGACCTTCCGTGCAGGAAGATCCCGCCCACGTGATCGTCGCGCACGGCGGCGAGCGTCGTGGGGTTGGCGCCCTCCACCGACGTGCCGACCATGAACATCTGGCCGACCTTGTCCTGCAGGCTCATCCCCGCGAGGGGATCCGGGGTCGCGGTGGGCGTCGGCGTCGGGGACGGAGAGGGGGATGCCGTCGGCGCGGGCGCCGCGGCCGGGGCGCACGCGGTGAGGGTCAGGGCCGCGAGCAGGAGGAGGGTCGTCGAGCGCGTGGCGGTTTTCACTCCTCGATCGTCGCCGATGACTCTGGACGGTCCCCGGGTCTTGACGCTGATCCGCGCGCGGCGATCACCCGTTGCCGGCGGAGCAGGTGGCCTGGTTTGCCTTCGTTCCGCTGACGTTGCTCGGCAGTTCGACGACACCCGGCGCGGCGCTGGAGTCCGTGGCATCCGGTGCGGGGGTGCTCGCCGCGGGGGCGGGCTCGCTCGGCGCGGGGGTCGGGGCCGAGGGGTCGGCGATGACTCCGCCGTTGGCTCCCTCTTCGCCGGTCAGCTGCAGAGGGGCGTTGGTGTCGAGCGCCTCCCACAGGGTTGCGGCCGACGCCTGGTCGGGGATCACGTGGTTGTTGTCCGCGGGGTCGTCGACCACCGGGAACTGCACGAACGTGATGTCGCTGAACGGCACGTCCTTGAGGGTGTAGGCCAGCTGAGCGATGCGGATCGGGTCGGCGAGGCTCTCGCTCGGTTCGATGTTGTTCACCGCGGTGTTGGCGAGCCCGATGAGGGTGCCGGGGTTCGAGAGCACCTCGTCGCTGCGCAGCTTGTTGATCAGCCGCGAGAGGTACTGCTGCTGGTTTCCGATGCGGGCGAGGTCGCTGCCGTCGCCGATGCCCTTGCGTGTGCGCAGGAACGCCAGGGCATCGTAGCCCTTGACGACGCGCGGGCCCGGCTCCCAGTCGATCCCCGCGTCGGGGTCGTCGATGCCGTCGCCGCCGATGCAGACCTCCACGCCGCCGATGGCGTCGGTGATGTTGACGACGTTTCCGAAGCTCACCTTCGCGGCGAACGGGATGCTCTGTCCGCTCAGCTCCGAGACCGTGTCTGCGACGCAGGTCAGTCCGCCGGCTTCGTACGCGGAGTTGATCGGGGCCTTGGACGACGCCGACGAGGTCGAGCCGTCGGCTCCCGTGCACTCCGGGATGCCGATCTGCAGATCGCGGGGGAACGAGACGACGGTGACGCGACGGGGGTTCGTCGAGACGTGCACGAGCATGTTGACGTCGTTGCGGGTGCCCTCGTTGCCCGGGTCGGAGCAGCGCGCGCCGAAAGCCGCCTTCACCTGGTCGTCGCACTCGTCGGTACCGACGACGAGCACCGAGAAGGGTTCGTTGTAGGCGCTCAGCGCGGGCGGTTCGGCGGGGGCGTCCTTGAGGGGAACGGCGGCGTCTTGCAGACGCTGCGACAGCGAGAACGCGTAGAACCCTCCGACCGCCACGGCCGCGACGAGCACGACGGTCACGGCGATGGCGACGAGCTTCGCTCCCCGACGCCAGGCCGAGGAAGGGTCGCGTCGAGCGTGCCGGGTGGGAGGCTGCGGCGTCATTTCGGTAGTCAACCACGCCGGGGTGCGAGAAGGCGGGGGATAAAGGACTCGACCCGCGCGTCAACCCCGAGAACCCTTCGAGACACCGCTCCTAGGCTCTTCTCATGACCGTTCCTTCAGTTCAGCTCAACGACGGAAACTCCATCCCCCAGCTCGGCTACGGCGTGTTCCTCGTGCCCGCCGACGACGCCGAGCGTGCCGTGTCCGAGGCCCTCGAGGTGGGCTACCGCCACATCGACACCGCCGCGATCTACAAGAACGAAGAGGGTGTCGGCCGCGCGATCGCGGCCAGCGGCATCCCTCGTGACGAGCTCTTCGTCACCACCAAGCTCTGGAACGACCGCCACGACGGCGACGAGCCGCTCGCCGCGATCGACGAGAGCCTGCAGAAGCTCCAGCTCGACGCCGTCGACCTCTACCTCATTCACTGGCCCACGCCGAAGAACGACAACTACGTCCACGCGTGGCAGAAGATGATCGAGATCCGCGAGGCCGGCAAGGCCCGCTCGATCGGCGTCTCGAACTTTCTCGTGCCGCACCTCGACCGCATCGTCGCCGAGACCGGTGTGACCCCCGTGGTCGACCAGATCGAGCTGCACCCCGCCCTCAGCCAGCGCGAGATCGCGGCCTGGGGCCAGGAGCACGACATGCACATCGAGTCGTGGGGCCCGCTCGGCCAGGGCAAGTACGACCTGTTCGAGATCCCCGCGGTGAAGGATGCCGCCGAAGCCCACGGCAAGAGCCCCGCTCAGGCCGTGCTGCGCTGGCACATCCAGCACGGGTTCATCGTGTTCCCCAAGTCGGTGCGCCGCGAGCGCCTCGAGGAGAACTTCGACCTGTTCGACTTCGAGCTCACCGCCGACGAGATGGCCGCGATCGACGCGGTCGACCCGGGCGACGGCTCGGGCCGCGTGGGCACGCACCCCGACGACCTCAACTGAGGTCGGCGCACCCGCGCGCATGAACCGCCTCGCGAACGCCTCGAGCCCCTACTTGCGGGCCCACGCCGACAATCCCGTCGCGTGGTTCCCCTGGGGGGCCGAGGCGTTCGCGCTCGCGGCCGAGAGAGACGTCCCCGTGATGGTCTCGATCGGGTACAGCACCTGTCACTGGTGTCATGTGATGGCGCGCGAGTCGTTCCAAGACCCCGAGACCGCTGCCGAACTCAACGCCGGCTTCGTGTCGATCAAAGTCGATCGCGAGGAGCATCCCGACGTCGACGCCGCCTATCTCGACGCGGCATCCGCCTTCACCCCGCACCTCGGGTGGCCCCTGACGGTCTTCGCCTCGCCCGAGGGGCGCGTTTTCTACGCCGGCACCTACTTCCCGCCGGCCCCGCGCCCTCCCCAGCCCTCGTTCCGTCAGGTGCTCGCCGCGGTCCGCGAGGCGTGGACCGAACGCCGGAACGAAGTGGATGCCACGGGCTCCTCCCTCCGCGAGGCTCTGGCCGCCGCCGCCACCGCAGCGGCAGACGCTCCTCCCTCCCTCGAGCAACTCGCCGCCGCGGCGCGGACCGTCGTGGCCCGCGAGGACCGCGAGTACTCCGGCTTCGCCGCCGGGCCCGCGTTCGAGACCCCGAAGTTCCCGAACACTCCCGTTCTGCGCTTCCTGCAGCACCCGGCTCTGACGGCGGATGCTCCGGATGCCGCTGACGTGGCATCCCGCGCCCTCTCCGCCATGGCCCGCTCCGACCTGCACGACCTGGTCGAGGGGGGCTTCTTCCGCTACGCCACCCGCCGCGACTGGAGTGTGCCGCACTACGAGCGCATGCTCACCGACAACGCGGGTCTCGTCGAGGTGGCGCTCGCCGCGGGCGACGACGCCGTCGCCACCGATGCCGCGCGGTTCCTCGTCGACGTGCTGCAGCTGCCCTCGGGCGGAATCGCCGCAGCCCAGGACTCCGAGTCGGTGATCGACGGGGTCCGCACCGAGGGCGGGTACTACCGCGCCTCCGATCGCTCGGGGCTGCAGCCTCCGGCGCTCGACGCGAAGGTCGTCACCGGCTGGAACGGACACGCGATCGCCGCTCTCGCCGCCGCCGGAACCCGCACCGACCCGCGCTTCCTCGAGGCGGCCCGGTGGGCCGCCGACGCCGTGCTCGAGAGCAACGTCGCCGACGACGGAACCCTCCGACGGGCTTCGCTCGACGAGGTCCGCTCCGCAGCCCCGGCGACGCTAGAGGACTACGGCGGTCTTGCTCGGGGCCTCCTGGCGCTCGCTCGCGCGACCGGCGAGGTCGCCTACGCGTCGCGGGCCCGGGCGTTGGTCGATCTGTGCCTCGGCGCAGACGGCATCCATCCTCCGGGCGGCGGCGACCCCGTGCTCGTCGCTCAGGGCATGCAGTCGCACGCCGTGCCCACCGACGGCGCCTCGCCCTCGGGCCCGTCGGTGTTCGCCGCGGCCGCTCTCGACCTCTGGCGCCTCGGGGCGGGGGAGCCGTACCGCACCGCGGCCGAGACGCTCGTGCGCGCCGCCGCCGATGCCGCGCTGGCGTCGCCGCTGGCGCACGGAGCGATCCTCGAGGTCGCCCTCGGCCTGGTGTCGGCCCCGCGCCAGCTTGTCGTGGTGGGCGAGACGGATGCCGAGATCGCCGAGGCCGCGCGGCGCGTCGCCGCCGATGTCGTGGCGGTGGTGTCGCCCGCGCAGGCTCTCGCCTTCGCCGAGGCCGGGTTCACGCTGTTCGAGGGCAAGGTCGCACTCGGCGGCGAGGCGACGGCGTACGACTGCCGCGCCTTCGCCTGCGCGCTGCCGACGACGGATGCGGGGCGGCTGGGCTGAGGGCGGTCACTCCAACAGATGCCGCAGGTACCGCCCCGGCGACTCGAGGAACCCGCGCTGAAGCCGCACCAGCTCCAGGTCTTCCCAGGCGCTCTCGCGGATGCCCCAGTCGCCCAGCTCGAGGATCGTCGCCCCGGGCAACGCGGCCAGCACGGGGGAGTGGGTGGCGCAGATCACCTGGGTGCCGCGGGAGCGCATGCGGTCGAGGGAGGCGAGCCAGCGCAGCGTCGATGAGAACGACAGCGCCGCCTCGGGCTCGTCGAGGCAGGCGAGGCCCGAGACATAGTGCGGGTGGTCGAGCGTCTCGTCGAGCAAGGCGTTGAAGGACTCGCCGTGGCTCATCGTGTGCAGGCTCGGGGCCGGGCCGCCCAGGTCGTCCCTCCAGCTGTAGTAGCCGTGCATCGTCTCGGCCCGCAGGAAGAACCCCCACCGTGGGGCGCGCGGGCTCCGCTCGATGCGCAGCCACTCGCCGAGCGGACTCTCGGTTCGCCGAGTCTCGCCGCCGCCGTTGGTCGAGCCGCCCTCGGCCGGCAGGCCGGCCGCCTCGGCGATGCCCTCGATGAGCGTCGACTTGCCCGACCCGTTCTCTCCGACGAGGAAGGTCACGCCGGGCCCGAACTCCCATCCCTCGCCGCTCGCCACCTCGAGGAACTGCGCGACCGCGGGAACGGTGGCCGGCCACGCGGCGGGGTTCACGGCGGCATCGCTGAACACCTTGACCCGCTGCACCGGCCGCGGATCGTTCAGCCACTCATCCCCGCGGGTCATCGCCCCCACCCGGTGCTCGGTCGGTGGCGAGCAGAGCGGCGGATGCCGAGCCCCCGGCGCGCCGGATGCACTCCACCCGTCCGCTCCCGCCGCCCGCTCATCCGGCTCAGATCCAGGTCGGCAGCCAGTTGTGCAGGCGCCAGAACTCGTACGGGACGGGAAGACCCGCCCACACCGGGTACCAGAACGCCGAGATGACGAGGCAGAGTCCCAGGAACACCAGCACGAGGACCTGCCCGCTCGCTCTCGAGGCGTCCTTCACCCCGCGGGCGACATCGCGCAGCGCGAAGGCGAGGGCGAGCACGAGGAACGGCAGCATCGCCACCGTGTAGAACTGGAAGATCGTGCGCTCGGGGTAGAGCAGCCACGGCACGTAGGTGGCGGCGAGCCCGGTCAGCACGAGAGCGAAGCGCCCGTCGCGGACGACGACGAATCGTACGAGCAGGTAGAGGGATGCCGCGACCCCGGCCCACCAGATGATCGGGTTCGCGATGCTCGAGATGGCCTCGGTGCACCCCGTCGGCAGGGCGCACCCGTTGACCCCGGTCTGGTCCTGGTGCCAGTACATCGAGGTGGGGCGGATGAGCAGCGGCCACTGCCAGGCGGGGCTCGCGTAGCTGTGCGGAGTGACGAGTCCGACGTGGAAGTTGTACATCTCCTGGTGGTACGCCCACAGCTGTCGAAGCGGCTCGGGGATCCACCCCCAGATACCCGTCGCGGCGACCGGGGTGCCGCGCATCCACCCGCCGTTGGTGAACAGCCAACCCGACCAGCTCGCCACGTACACGACGACCGCGACCGGTACGAGCAGCACGAACGATGCGAGCCCCTGGCGGACGGCATCCATCGGCCATTGATCGATCCCCGCGCGGCGACGGGCGAGCGCGTCGGTGATCACGGCGTACAGGCCGACGGCGGCCAGCACGTACAGCCCCGACCACTTCACGGCGGTGGCGGCTCCGGCGGCGGCTCCCGCGGCGACCAACCACGGACGGTTCCACAGCACGGGGCCCCAGGTGTGCCGTTCGCCCGGGAGGGCCGCGATCGCGGCTCGCAGGCGGTCGGCGGTGCGGCGGTGGTCGAGCGCGACGAACCAGAAGGTCAGCACGACGAAGAACGTCAAGAAGATGTCGAGCAGCGAGATGCGGCTCAGGACGATGCCGAGGCCGTCGATCGCGATCAGACCGGATGCCACGGTCGCGAACGGGATCGAGCGGATGAGCGTTTGCGCGAGCAGATACACCAGCAACACGGTCGCGGTGCCGAAGACCGCGGCCGAGATGCGCCAACCGGTCGCGGAGTCGGGGCCCAGCAGCGCCATGCCCGCGCCGATGAGGATACGCCCGAGCGGGGGGTGCACGACGTAGCTGCCGAGGCCGGTGAAGACGTCGGTGTCACCCGCGACGAAGCTGGCGTCGGCGCCGTCGGGCCAGGTCGAGGGGTAACCGAGCACCCACTGGCTCCACGAGTCCTTCACGTAGTAGGTCTCATCGAACACCAGCTGGTGCGGGTTGCCGAGGTCGATCAGCCGCAGCACCGCCGCGACGACGGTGACGAGCAGGGGAGCGAGCCAGCGCCACAGGCGGGATCCGCGGGGGCTCGCGAGCAGGGCGTCGCGCCACCGGTCGATGCGCGTCTGCTCGACGACGGGGAGCAGCGGAGGGACGGCGGTGGTCACGGGCCCCAGCCTAAGGTGGAACGGTGATCATCCTCGCGGCGACCCCCATCGGCAACCTGGGCGACGCCTCGAAGCGTCTGATCGAGGCGCTCGAGAACGCCACGGTCGTCGCGGCCGAAGACACCCGCACCACGCAGCGCCTGCTCGCCGGCCTCGGGGTCGAGAACCGCCCGCGCCTGATCGCCCTGCACGACCACAACGAGAAGGAGCGCGCGGCCGAGCTCGTCGAACTCGCGCGCGAAGACGACCTGCTCGTGCTGAGCGACGCGGGAATGCCCACCGTCAGCGACCCGGGCTTCGGGCTCGTCGCGGCTGCGGCCGCCGCCGGCGTGACCGTCACGGCCATCCCCGGGCCGAGCGCCGTCGTCACCGCGCTCGCGGTCGCCGGGCTCCCCACCGACCGCTTCGCCTTCGAGGGCTTCCCGCGTCGCAAGCCGGGGGAGCGCCGCAAGGCCTTCGCGCAGCTCGCCTCGGAGGAGCGGACCCTCGTCTTCTTCGAGTCGCCCTCGCGCCTGGCATCCACTCTCGAAGATCTCGCGAGCGCGTTCGGCTCCGATCGTCCCGCCGCCGTCTGCCGCGAGCTGACGAAGCTGTACGAAGAGGTCAAGCGCGGCACCCTGGCCGAGCTCGCCGCGTGGGCGGCCGAGGGCGTGCGTGGGGAGATCGCGATCGTCGTCGGCGGCGCCTCGGCGCGCGAGGTGGCGTTCCCGGATGCCGTGACCCAGGTGCTCGAGCTCGTGCGCGGCGGCACGCGGCTCAAAGAGGCCGCCGCGGAGGTGGCGTCGCAGACGGGTCACTCGTCGCGCGAGCTGTACCAGGCCGCGCTCGCCGTGAAGCGCTGAGCGTCTCCGCGCGTCTTCGCGTGAGGGGTCGATATGTGTCGCCTGGCGCGCTTCTCGGCGACACCAACTGACCCCTCACGCGCGAGGAGCGCCGGCGGGCCCGTCACACGGTCGGCCGTGTCGGAGGCTCCCCGTAGAATCTCCAGGTGACTTCCGGCCGATCCTTCTACATCACGACGCCGATCTACTACCCCAGCGATCTGCCCCACATCGGGCACGGGTACACGACCGTCGCCGTCGACACGCTCGCCCGCTGGCATCGCCAGGCGGGGGACGACACCTGGATGCTGACCGGCACCGACGAGCACGGGCAGAAGATGCTCCGCGCCGCCGCCGCCAACGGCGTCACCCCGCAGGAGTGGGTCGACAAGCTCGTCACCGAGTCGTGGTTCCCGCTGCTCGAGACGCTCGACGTCGCCAACGACGACTTCATCCGCACCACGCAGCCCCGCCACGAAGAGCGGGTGCAGCAGTTCGTGAAGGCGCTTTTCGACCGCGGCTACATCTACGCGGGCGAGTACGAGGCGCTGTACTGCGTCGGCTGCGAGGAGTTCAAGCCCGAGGCCGAGATCGTCGACGGAACCGGCCCCTTCGAGGGCCTCAAGGTCTGCGCGATCCACTCCAAGCCCCTCGAGCTGCTGCAGGAGAAGAACTACTTCTTCAAGCTCAGCGAGTTCCAGGACCGGCTGCTCGAGCTGTACAAGACGGAGCCCGACTTCGTGCGCCCCGAGTCCGCGCGCAACGAGGTCGTGTCGTTCGTTCGTAGCGGTCTGAAGGACCTCTCGATCTCGCGTTCGGCGTTCGACTGGGGCATCACGGTTCCGTGGGACCCCTCGCACGTCATCTACGTGTGGGTCGACGCCCTGCTCAACTACGCCACCGCCGTGGGCTACGGCACCGACCCCGCCGAGTTCGAGCGTCGCTGGCCGGCGTTCCACGTGGTCGGCAAAGACATCCTGCGGTTCCACGCCGTGATCTGGCCGGCCATGCTGATGGCCGCGGGCCTCGACGTGCCGCGCGGCGTCTTCGCGCACGGATGGCTGCTCGTCGGCGGCGAGAAGATGTCGAAGTCGAAGCTCACCGGCATCGCGCCCACCGAGATCACCGACGTCTTCGGCTCCGACGCGTACCGGTTCTACTTCCTCTCGGCGATCGCGTTCGGCCAGGACGGCTCGTTCTCGTGGGAAGACCTGTCGGCCCGCTACCAGGCCGAGCTCGCCAACGGCTTCGGCAACCTGGCCTCGCGCACGGTCGCGATGATCTCGAAGTACTTCGAGGGCGTCGTGCCGGCGCCGGCCGCGTACACCGAGAGCGACCTGACCATCCAGAAGATCGTGGCGGATGCCGCGACCACCGCCGACGCGGCCATCGAGCGATTCCGCACCGACGAGGCGATCGCCGCGATCTGGACGATCGTCGACGCGCTGAACGGCTACATCACCGAAAACGAGCCGTGGGCCCTGGCCAAGGACGTGTCGACGCGCGAGCGCCTGGGCACGGTGCTGTACACCGCGGCCGAGGGCCTGCGCGCCCTCGCGGTGCTGCTGTCGCCGGTCATGCCCGAGTCGACGTCGAAGCTGTGGGTCGCGCTGGGCGCGGCCGACGGCCTCGGCGCTCTCGTCGCGCAGCCGATCCGCCAGGCGGGCGCCTGGGGCCTGCTGCCCGCGGGCGCCACGGTCACGTCGCTCACCCCGCTCTTCCCGCGCGTCGAGCAGGCGTGACGCAGGTGCCTTCCGAGTCGGCGGCGGCGGTCCCTGGGTCCGTCGAAGGGTCCTCCGCAGCGGCCGCCGCCCCCGGCTCGACGCCGGTCGAGCGTCCCCGCGACACGATCGGCGACGGCGATCCGAGCCAGTACGTGCGCGAGCGTTCGGTCGACGGTCGTCGCGACGTCAGCTATCCGCCGGCGCCCGAGCCTCTCGGCATCCCGGTCTACGACAATCACACGCACCTCGAGATCGAAGACGGCGAGACCGGCCTTTCGTTGGACGAGCAGCTCGAGCGCGCTCTCGCGGTCGGTGTGCACGGGGTCGTGCAGGCGGGCGGCGACATCGACTCCTCGCGGTGGTCGGCGTGGGCCGCGCGCTCGCACCCGCGCGTGCTCGCAGCCGTGGCGATCCATCCGAACGAGGCTCCCGCGTACGAGCAGGCGGGGGAGTTGGATGCCGCGATCGCCGTCATCGACGAGCTCGCCGCCGAGCCGCGGGTGCGGGCCATCGGCGAGACGGGGCTCGACTTCTTCCGCACCGAGGCCGACGGCATCCCGGCCCAGATCCGCTCGTTCGAGGCGCACATCGCGCTAGCGAAGAAGCACGGGATCGCGATGCAGATCCACGACCGCGACGCCCACGACGCCGTGCTCGAGACCCTCGAGCGCGTCGGTGCTCCCGACAAGACGGTCTTCCACTGCTTCTCGGGCGACGCCGGCATGGCGCGCATCGCCGCCGACCGTGGCTACTACCTCTCGTTCGCCGGCAATGTCACGTTCAAGAACGCGCAGAACCTGCGCGACGCGCTCGCGGTGACGCCCCTCGACCGCATCCTCGTCGAGACCGACGCCCCGTTCCTGACGCCCGCGCCGTACCGCGGCCGCCCCAACGCGCCGTACCTGATCCCGGTGACGCTCCGCTTCCTCGCGGCAGAGCTGGCGATGGATGCCGACGAGCTCGGCGCCCAGGTCGCCGCGAACACGCTGGAGGTCTACGGCGCGTTCGAGGACTGAGCGCGCGCGGATCTCCGTCGGGGTTTCGCCCTCGACGCCACCCTGAGAACGACGAAGGCCGGCACCCCGCGGGGCGCCGGCCTTCTGGCATCCGGGATCAGGCCTTGGCCTTGTCCTTCGGCTTGCGGACGAACAGGGTCTCGGTCTGCTCGAGCTCCATGCCCTTGGTCTCGGGAATGCGCAGCAGCACGTAGACGAACGACAACCCGGCGAACAGCGCGTACATACCGTAGGTGAGCGGGAGCGACCAGCTCGACATCGCCGGGAACGACACCGTGATGGCGAAGTTGGCGATCCACTGCGCGCCGGCGGCGACACCGAGCGCCTTGCCGCGGATGCGGCTCGGGAAGATCTCGCCGAGCAGCACCCATACGAGCGGGCCCCACGAGGCTCCGAAGCCGACGACGAAGACGTTCGCGGCGACGAGCGCGACGCTTCCCCACGGGGCGGGAAGCGAGACGTCCTGGCCGGAGCCGGTCGCGAACGCGAACGACAGGGCCATGGCTCCGAGCGAGACGGTCATGAGGATCGAGCCGGTCAGCAGAATGGGCTTGCGGCCGACGCGGTCGACCAGGAAGATCGCGACGAAGGTGACCACGACGTTGGTGATCGAGGTGATCACCGAGATCAGCAGCGAGTTGCTCTCGTCGAAGCCGACGGCCTTCCAGAGCGTCGTGGAGTAGTAGAAGATCACGTTGATGCCGACGAACTGCTGGAACATGGACAGCAGGATGCCGGTCCAGACGATGCCCTGAAGGCCCAGCACGGGTCCGCGCAGCGACACGTTCTTGTTCTTGCGATCGGCCTCGATCGTGTTCGACAGCTCGTTCATCGTCTTGTCGAGATCGGCCGGCGGAACGAGGCGCGCGAAGATCGCCTTCGCCTCGTCGCGCTTGCCCTTGGCGAGCAGGTAGCGCGGCGACTCGGGGACGGTGAACGACAGGATGCCGTAGACGGCGGCGGGGATCACGCCCACCAGGAACATCCAGCGCCAAGCCTCGAGGCCCAGCCACAGCTGGTTCGCCGCACCGCCGGCCGAGTTGGCGAGCAGGGCGTCCGACAGCAGCGCGCCGAAGATACCGAGGGTGATGGCCAACTGCTGCAGTGACGCGAGCGAGCCGCGGATCTGGCGGGGCGCGACCTCGGCGATGTACGCGGGAGCGACCACCGAGGCGATGCCGATGCCCAGGCCGCTCATCACGCGCCAGAGGATCAGATCGGGCACGCTGAAGGTGAGGGCCGCGCCGATCGACGACACGAAGAACAGCACGGCGCCGAGCAGCATGACCTTCAACCGGCCCCAGCGGTCCGAGAGGGCGCCGGCGATGATGGCTCCCACCGCGCAGCCCAGCAGGGCGACCGCGACGACGAAACCGGTGAGCACCTGCCCCAGCTCGAAGTTGCCGTCGACCGCGTCGACCGCGCCGTTGATGACGGAGGAGTCGAAGCCGAAGAGGAAACCGCCCACCGCGGCCGCGACCGAGAGGCCGATGGCTCGTCGCCCGTAGGGGCTTCTGAGGGTGAAGGCGTTCGAGGGGATGGACTGCGTTTGACTCACCTCATCACGCTACTCCTGCGTATCCGACGAGGCGGGTACTGGCGGGATCGCTGACTACAGTGGAACAATGCCCGTTTCCCTGCTCGGTGCCGCCGAGATCCGTCGGCTCGCCGCCGACCTCGACGTCACTCCCACCAAGAAGCTCGGGCAGAACTTCGTCGTCGACGCCAACACCGTCCGCAAGATCGTGCAGGCGGCCCGGGTGACGGCATCCGATCGTGTCGTCGAGATCGGTCCCGGCCTCGGATCCCTCACTCTCGCGATCCTCGAGACGGGCGCCTCGGTCGTCGCCGTCGAGATCGACCACCGCCTCGCCGAGCGTCTTCCGGCCACGGCGGCCGCGCACGACGTTCCCGCCGATCGCCTCACGGTCATCGACGCCGATGCCCTGCGCGTCGACGAGCTCCCCGGTGAGCCGAGCGTGCTGGTCGCGAACCTGCCGTACAACGTGTCGGTGCCGGTCCTCCTGCACTTCCTCGAGACCTTCCCCTATCTGCACCGCGGTGTCGTGATGGTGCAGGCCGAGGTGGGGGCGCGCCTGGCCGCCCCTCCCGGGTCGAAGGTCTACGGAGCCCCGAGCGTCAAGGCCGCCTGGTACGGCTCGTGGCGTCTGGCCGGCACGGTGTCGCGTCAGGTGTTCTGGCCCGTGCCCAACGTCGACAGCGTGCTGGTCGGTTTCGATCGGGATGCCGAGCCCCGGGGCACCGAGGAGCACCGGCTGCGCACCTTCCAGATCGTGGATGCCGCCTTCCAGCAGCGCCGCAAGATGCTCCGTCAGGCGTTGTCGGGCGTGCTCGGCGGCACCGCGGCCGAAGCCTCGGCGCGCCTCGAGGCGGCCGGGGTCGACCCGACCCTCCGCGGAGAGCAGCTCACGGTCGAGGACTACGCCCGCATCGCCGCGTCGTCCTGACGGTTCGGCTGATCGCGGCCGCCGTGCCGGGGCGCGGCAGGCGGCCCGCGTGTGCCCGACGGCGGGGCGTTCGGCGACTCGCCGTGCGGGCCGGCCGGTACGCGGCGTGTCGACGACGACGTCCGCGGTTGTGCTCAGCCCACTGCGCTGCGGCCGAGCCAGATCCGGCGCGGGGTGAATTCCCGCCGTGTTCATCACGCGTTCCCGAAACATGTCTGTAACATTTCGAGCCAACCGGGAGCATCACGCCGGTGACGAGGTCGTACCCGACGGCCCGAGAGGATCGAGATGCGTTACGCCGAGTACCCCCGAGCCGAACGTGTGCTGCTCCACCTGAGCGACACCCATCTCCGAGCCGGCGGTGCACCGCTCTACGACGACGTCGACTCCGAGGCCTACCTCGCCCGCGCCGTGGAGGCGATCGAGACGTCGGGAATCCGCCCCAACGCCCTCGTCTTCACCGGCGACCTCGCCGACTTCGGTGAGACCGACGCGTACGACCGCGTCCGCGCCCTCGTCGAGCCGCTCGCCGAGCGCCTGCGGACCCGCGTGGTGTGGGTGATGGGCAACCACGACGATCGAGCGGCTTTCCGGTCGCGGCTGCTTCCCGCCGACGACGCCGAGGCGACCGCCCCGGTCGATCGCATCGACGAGTTCGACGGCCTGCGCATCGTGACCCTCGACACCTCGGTGCCCGGGTCGCACCACGGCGAGGTCACCGCCGCGCAGCGCGAGTGGCTCGCCGAGGTGCTCGCGACGCCGGCCCCGCTCGGCACGATCCTCGCGATGCACCACCCGCCCGTGCCCAGCGTGCTCGACCTCGCGGCCTCCGTCGAGCTGCGCGACCAGCGGAGCCTCGCGGGGGTGCTGCGCGGCACCGACGTGCGCGCGATCCTGGCCGGTCACCTGCACTACTCCACGTTCGCCACGTTCGCCGGAATCCCCGTGTCCGTGGCATCCGCCACCTGCTACACGCAGGACCTCATGGTCCCGGTCGGCGGGACGCGCCCTCAGGACGCGGCCCAGGGCTTCAACATCGTGCACGTCTACGACGACACGGTGGTGCACTCGGTCGTGCCCCTGGCCGCCAGCGCGGCCCTGCAGTACGTGGATGCCGAGGAGTCCCAGCGTCGACTGCGCGATGCCGGGATCGTCGTCCCGACCTCGCGGGCGTTCAGCGGACCGGTGTCGCCGCCGACGACGCCGCTGCCGATCCTTCGCTGATCGAGGTCTTCTCCCAGGGGGCGGCGACCGGGAAGTAACGCTCGAGGCACGCCCGGAGCGCGGGGACGCGCACCTCTTCGGGGATCTCGGGCACGCTGCCGTCGTTGAGGCAGAACATGTCGGTGTCGCGGCGCGAGACGAGACGCTCCATGGTGCGCAGCGAGTCGAGCTGCGTGGTCTGCACGTAGCGGGTGCGGGGCTCGGTCGTGATGATCGCGCGCCCGGTCGCCAGCGCGTAGTAGTGGTACAGGCTGTTCGTCACCGAGATGTCGGTGGCCGAACGGAACCGGCTCGCGGCGGTGCGGGCGTAGTCGTCGGCGAACTCCTTCTCGAGCTCGAACGCCACCGAGCGACGCAACGGGGTGGCGCAGTGCTCGAGGTCGAGCGTGATGACCCGGCCGAAGCGTTCCCTGAGCAGTGCGCGGTTCACGCGCAGGCCGTTGTCGTGGCCCGAGCGCTCGATGTGCGCCGGGCCGCTGCCGATGCGCACGCCGCTCTCGACGAACCGGCTGACCCCACCGCCGCTGAAGAACAGTTCGGGGGTGACGGGGCGGCCGAAGAACATGTCGTCGTTGCTGTACAGGAAGTGCTCGGCCAGCCCGGGGATGCGGTGCAGCTGCGCCTCGACCGCGTGGGAGTTGTGCGTGGGCAGCACCGAGGGGTCGGCGAAGAACTCCTCGCTGCGCACGATCGTCACCTTGGGGTGGTCGGCGAGCCACTCGGGGGTGGGGGAGTCGGTCGCGATGAAGATGCGGCGCACCCACGGCGCGTACATGTGCACGCTGCGCAGCGCGTAACGCAGCTCGTCGACCTGGCGGTAGCGCGCGGCATTGTCGTCGCCGTCGCCGACGACGTACCCCTTCATGCGCGCGGCACGCTGGCGCTGGAACTCGCTCGACGAGCCGTCGACCCACGAGAAGACCATGTCGACGTCGGCCGTGAACTCGTTGGGGTGCGGGTCGAACATCCCCGAGACGGTCATCCACCGGCGCCCGTACCGCTCCACCTCGACGAGGTCGAGGTCGGCCGCGGCGAACTTGCGGCGGGTGAGGGCGCTCGGGCGCGGGGCCTCGATGGTCTTCTCGCCGAAGCGCCACAGCTCGAGTCGCGGAGCGAGAGAGGCACCGTAGCGGTACGACCCCTCGGTCGAAGTGCGCGGGCGGAACACCGCGTACGCCTGGACCGATCCGGGCGCGGGGTGCACGCTGTGCGCGGGTACGGGGTCCTCGCCGCGGGCCTTCAGGTACACCGGGCCCAGCTCGGGGTCGCGCAGAGCGGTGAGCGCCGCCTCGGCATCCGCCGTGTCGACGACGAGCTTCGGGCGACGGTTCGCGTCGCGCACGAGGAGCACCTTCGCGCCGGCCGCCTCGATCGCGGACGCCGCGGTGAGCAGGTCGTCGCGCTCGGCCATCGCGGGCGTCGACGAGTCGTCGACGACGTGCAGGATGCCGTCGTGCATGCGGATGTCGGACCGGGACAGCAGGGCGCGCCAGGGGTCGGTGTCGATCGACAGGGGGACCATCGGGCGCATTCTGCCTCCTCGGGGGTGGGTGCATGGGATCCGGTCACCGTATGGTTCCGGGGTTACGAAGACGTTTCGGCCTCAGCGCCGAACGACGGGGAGCGGAGCACTACTGTCGAAGAGTGACTCAGATCGCTCGCTCCGGCCCGGACCTCCCCGTACCGCCTTGCGAGCGACGGCGGGAAGCAGGCCGACGTTCCAGTTTCGCACACGGTGAGAGCCCCCGGCGCGCAGGACGGCGGTCGTCGCGATGAGTGCGCAGACTCCGGCATCCGTCCGCGTCCGCGCCCCCGGCAAGATCAACGTGTTCCTCGAGGTGGGTGACGTCCAGGACGACGGGTATCACGAGCTCGCCACGGCGTTCCAGGCGGTCTCGCTCTACGAAGAGATGGTCGCAACGCCCGCGGACGAGATCACGATCGACGTCTCGGCGCGCGGTCCGGTCGACATCGAGGGCGTCCCCACCGACGATCGCAACCTCGCCGTCCGCGCGGCTCGACTTCTGGCGCAGACCGCGGGCATCGACCGCGGTGCCCACCTCGCCGTCCGCAAGGCCGTTCCCGTCGCGGGCGGCATGGGCGGCGGTTCCGCCGACGCGGCCGCCGCACTGGTCGCGTGCGATGCCCTCTGGGGACTCGGGATGCCGACGAGCGAGCTCGTCCGGTTGGCCGCTCGCCTCGGCGCCGACGTGCCCTTCGCCCTGCTCGGCGGAACCGCCGTCGGAACCGGTCGCGGCGATCAGCTGAGCCCGGCGCTCGCGCGCGGACGCTTCGACTGGGTGCTGGTGCCGAACGAGACGGGCATGTCGACCCCCGTCGTCTACGGCGAGCTCGACGCGCACCGTCGGCGCCACGCCGTCGACATCGGGCCCGCGCCCCGCGTTCCCGCGGTCGATCGCGACGTCCTGCACGCTCTGCGCCAGGGCGACGCCGGGATGCTCGCCGCGACCCTTCGCAACGACCTCCAGGCGCCGGCCCTGCACCTGCGTCCCGACCTCGCCCGCGTCCTCGAACGCGGAGAGAGCTCGGGAGCGCTGGCCGGGATCGTGTCGGGATCCGGCCCGACCCTCGCGTTCCTGGCCGTCGACGAATCCTCCGCGATCGACCTGCAGGTCACCCTCAGTGCCGCGGGCCTCGTCGCTCTGCACGTGCACGGGCCCGTGCCGGGTGCTCGTGTGGTCTGACCGCGCCGCACCATAGCCGAGGTCGACACACGGAGCAATGTTCGCTTTTCGTGCCGACCACCTGGTTAGCCTCAGTCGAGGTGGACCGCCACCGCTGGGTGCCGTGCCCGCGGGGTGCCACGAAGGGGGTTTCCCATGAAGGCAGTGCTCGACGGCGTCGTGATCGCCGAAGCAGACCGCGACGACCTGGCCTCGATCGAGGGGAACTGGTACTTCCCGCCGCAGTCCGTCCGCGAGGGCGCGCTGCACAAGAGCCCCACCCCGTACACCTGCCCCTGGAAGGGTGCCGCCCAGTACTGGAACGTCTCACTCGACGGTGCCGAGCTGACCGACGGCGCGTGGTCGTACCCCGACCTCTACCCGGGAGCCGTGGAACGAGTGGGCAAGGACTTCGCCGGATTCGTCGCGTTCGACCGGAAGGTCGTGGTCTCCGACTGAGGTCGGGTGAGCACATGATCGAGTTCTCGGCCGTCTCCAAGGTCTTCCCCGACGGCACCCGCGCCGTCGACGACTTCCACCTCGTCATCCCCTCGCGCAAGACCACGGTCTTCGTGGGCTCGTCCGGTTGCGGCAAGACGACCTTGTTGCGGATGATCAACCGCATGGTCGAGCCCTCGTCGGGCACGATTGCCATCGACGGTGCCGACATCGGCGGCAAGCCCGCGGTGCAGCTGCGTCGCAGCATCGGCTACGTCATGCAGAACTCGGGTCTGCTGCCGCACTTCACCGTGGCCGACAACATCTCGACCGTCCCCGTGCTCCAGGGCCAGAGCCGCAAAGCCGCCCGCACGCGTGCCCTCGAGCTCATGGCGACGGTCGGTCTCGACAGCGCCATGGCCGACCGCTATCCGAGCCAGCTCTCGGGCGGGCAGCAGCAGCGCGTGGGCGTGGCCCGCGGTCTCGCCGCCGACCCCAACATCCTGCTCATGGACGAGCCTTTCGGCGCGGTCGACCCGATCGTGCGCGACGAACTGCAGCAGGAGCTCATCCGGCTGCAGAGCGAGATCGGAAAGACCATCGTCTTCGTCACCCACGACATCGACGAAGCGTTCCTCCTCGGCGACCAGGTCGTCATCCTCGAGAAGGGCGCGAAGATCGCCCAGGTCGGCACGCCGAGCGAGATCGTCGAGAACCCCGCCAGCGACTTCGTCGCGAGTTTCATCGGAGCGGTGAAGGGAAAGCGCGCGCTGCACCTGAAGCAGACCCCGACCGGGACGGTCGTCGTCGATGCCGAGGGTCGCACGCAGGGGGCGCTCGTGGAGGACTCCCACCCGTGAACTGGGTAGGCAACAATCTCGACCTCATCGGGGAACTGACGCTGATCCACCTGCGTCAGAGCATCGTCGCGTTGATCGCGGGCTTCGTGCTGAGCGTTCCGCTCGGGTGGGTCGCGTGGCGCTATCGGCTCGTGCGCAGCGGCGTCATCACGATCACCGGGCTGCTGTACACGATCCCGTCGCTGGCCCTGCTGATCCTCGTGCCCGTCGTCACCGGCTGGTACAGCATCGTCAGCGAGACGAATCTCATCGTCGCCCTGGCCATCTACGCCGTCGCAATCCTCGTCCGCGCGGTCGCCGACGGACTCGACTCGGTGGACGCCGGGGTGCGTCAAGCCTCCACCGCCATCGGCTACGGCTCCTTCCGACGCTTCTGGGCGGTCGAATTCCCCCTCGCCGGTCCCGTCGTGCTGGCGGGGCTGCGCGTCGCCTCGGCGAGCACGATCGCTCTGGCCACCGTCGGCATCCTCGTCGGCATCCAGAACATCGGCTACCTGTTCACGAACGGGCTTCAGCGGCGCATCATCCCCGAGGTCTTCGCGGGCGTCGTGGCGGTCGTCGTGCTCGCCCTCGTGATCGACCTGCTGCTGGTGATCGCGGGGCGCCTGCTCATGCCGTGGACGCGCGGGACGAAGACCGTCTCACGGCAGGCCAACCGGACGTTGGTGAAGGCATGAACCTCCTCGGCGACGCGATCGGGTGGATCTTCTCGGGCGACCCCGGTCGAGGTTTCGACGCCATCCCCGTCGCGATCGGCGTGCAGTTGCTCTACACGGTCGTCGCCGTGCTCATCGCCGGCGCGATCGGCGTCCCGCTGGGGTGGTACATCGGTCACACCGGCAAGGGACGCGAGACGGCCGTCGCGATCTCGGGCGCCGCTCGTGCCATCCCGTCGTTCGGTCTGCTCATTCTGCTGACGCTCCTTCTCGGTGTGCTGCACAAGCCGGAAGCGGCGATCATCTCGTTCGTGGTCCTCGCCATCCCGTCCCTCCTCGCCGGGGCCTACACCGGCTTCGAGGCGATCGACCGCCGCGTGATCGACGCGGGTCGATCGATGGGGATGACCGAGTCGCAGATCCTGTGGCGTATCGAGGTGCCCCTCGGGCTGCCGCTCCTCGTCGGGGGCATTCGCGCGGCGACCCTGCAGGTGCTCGCCACGGTGACGATCGCGGCGTACATCGGTCTCGGCGGGCTCGGCCAGTACATCATCGCCGCGATCCCCCTCCGCCGCTTCGACATCCTGATCGGCGGGGCGATCCTCGTCGCCGTCCTCGCGCTGGTCATCGACGGCCTCTTCGCCCTTCTCCAGCATCTGGTCGTCCCCCGTGGCATCCGTGCCGCGGGGTCCGCCCAGCCCCAGCCGCGCTCCGCTCGTCAGCGTCGCGCGGAAGCCCTCGCCGTCGGGGCGCCCACGGCGCCTCCGGCGACCCCTTGACCCACCCGATTCCCGAATCACCAGAAAAGAGAGCACCCATGTTCACAGCACGAACCAAGAAGGGCCTCGGCCTCGTCGCAGGCCTCGCGGTCGCCTCCCTCGCCTTCGCCGGTTGCAGCGGCGGATCGAGCGACCCCCTCAGCAACGGCGGCGGTGACGCCTCGGCGTCGTCCGACACGATCGTCGTCGGCTCGCAGGCCTACTACTCGAACGAGATCATCGCCGAGATCTACGCTCAGGCGCTCGAGGGCGCGGGCAAGACCGTGAAGCGTCAGTTCCAGATCGGTCAGCGCGATGCGTACATCCCGCTGCTCGAAGACGGCACCGTCTCGGTGTTCCCCGAGTACACCGGCAACCTGCTGCAGTTCTTCCAGAAGGACACCACCGCCCGCACGTCCGATGACGTCTACGCGGCTCTCCCGGCGGCTCTGCCCCAGGGTCTCGAGGTCCTCGACCAGTCGCAGGCCACCGACCAGGACTCGTACACCGTCACGAAGGCCTTCGCCGACGCCAACGGCCTCACCTCGATCGCCGACCTGTCGAAGGTGACCTCGGGCCTGACGCTCGGTGGCAACGCCGAGCTCGCCGAGCGTCCGTACGGGCCGGCCGGACTGCAGTCGACCTACGGGGTCAACGTCCAGTTCTCGCCCACGGGCGAGACCACGGTCGACGACCTCGTGGCGGGCACCATCCAGGTCGCCAACGTCTACACGGCCGATCCCCGCATCAAGACCGACAACCTGCTCACGCTGACCGACCCCAAGGGCCTGTTCCTGGCGTCGAACGTGGTGCCGGTCGTCAACTCGAACGTCGCCTCCGAGGTGTCGGATGTGCTGAACAAGGTCAGCGCCGCCCTCACCGAGGACGCGCTGGTCGCGATGAACGTCGAGTCCACGGTCGACCAGAAGTCGTCCGCCGACATCGCCAAGGAGTGGCTCTCGGCCAACGGCTTCTGAGTCTCTTCGTCGTGCGGGGTCGTCCGGGGTACCGGGCGGCCCCGCCGTCGTTTTCGCCCGCGAGACGGCACCCCGCTGACATGTCGGCGTCAGATCGCGCCTGATTCGTCAGGAGTTTGCCGTCTCGGCGCAGGGAAACCCGCCCGAGCGCCTCGCACGGGGAGGGCCGGGTGGATGCCGGCACCCCGGCGCGCGCGATCGCCTCGGGCACCGCGTAGCCTGGGACGGATATGGCACATCTGCTCGGGGGCGAAGCCCTGCACCTGGAATACCCGACCAAGGTCGTCTTCGACTCCGTCTCGCTCGGCGTGAACGAGGGCGATCGCATCGGGATCGTCGGCCGCAACGGTGACGGCAAGTCGAGTCTGCTCGGCATGCTCGCCGGTATCCGCGAGCCCGACGGCGGGCGCGTGACCGTGCGCGGCGGGGTGACCGTCGGCGTGCTCGACCAGCAGGACACCCTCGACGACGACGACACCATCGGCCACGCGGTGGTCGGCGATCGACCCGAGCACGAGTGGGCGGGCGACTCCCGTACGCGCGACGTGATCGCGGGCCTGCTCGGCGATCTGCCCTGGGACGCCCGTCTGGGGGACCTCTCGGGTGGTCAGCGGCGCCGTGTCGCGCTGGCCAAGCTCCTGTCGGGCGATTGGGACGTGCTGTTCCTCGACGAGCCCACCAACCACCTCGACGTCGAGGCGATCACGTGGCTCGCGGGTCACCTCAAGAAGCGGTGGGCGCCCTCGGCCGGCGGCCTGCTCGTCGTCACGCACGACCGGTGGTTCCTCGACGAGATCTGCACCGCGACGTGGGAGGTGCACGATCGGATCGTCGAGCCCTTCGAGGGCGGCTACGCGGCGTACATCCTGCAGCGCGTGGAGCGCGACCGGCAGGCGGCATCCATCGAACAACGCCGTCAGAACCTGGCCCGCAAGGAGCTCGCGTGGCTGCGCCGCGGGGCGCCGGCGCGCACGTCGAAGCCGAAGTTCCGCATCGACGCGGCGAACGAGCTCATCGCCGATGTGCCCGAGATCCGCGATAAGGTCGCCCTGCAGTCGCTCGCGGTCGCCCGCCTGGGCAAAGACGTCGTCGACCTGCTCGACGCGGGGGTCACCTTCGGCGACAAGACGGTTCTGAAGGACGTGGAGTGGCGGATCGCGCCGGGGGAGCGCACCGGCATCCTGGGCGTGAACGGTGCGGGCAAGTCCACGCTGCTCAGCCTGGTGACCGGCTCCCTCGAGCCGACCAGCGGCCGCGTCAAGCGCGGCAAGACGGTCAAGGTCGCCACCCTCACCCAGCGCCTCGACGAGCTCGACCAGCACCTGAACGACCCCGTGCGCGTGGTCATCGCCGGGTTGCGCACCACCTACGCGTTCGGCGCCGGCTCGAAGTCGCAGGAGCTTACCCCCGGGCAGTTGCTCGAGCGCCTCGGCTTCTCAAGCGCGCAGCTCTCGACACCGGTGAAAGACCTCTCGGGTGGCCAGAAGCGGCGCCTGCAGCTGCTGCTCGTCATCCTCGATCAGCCGAACGTGCTGATCCTCGACGAGCCCACCAACGACCTCGACACCGACATGCTCGCGGCGATGGAAGACCTGCTCGACTCGTGGTCCGGCACCCTCATCGTCGTTTCGCACGATCGCTATTTCCTCGAGCGCGTCACCGACCAGCAGTACGCGATCCTCGATGCCAGGCTCCGTCATCTTCCCGGGGGCGTGGACGAGTACCTGCGTTTGAGGGCGCTGCAGGATGCCGAACCCTCGCGGTCCGCGACGTCCTCCGGTGCCTCCGCGACCCCGGGCCTGCAGGGCGCCGAGCTCCGCGCCGCGCAGAAGGAGGCGTCCGCCGTGGAACGCCGTATCGAGAAGCTGCAGCAGCAGATCGACAAGGCGAAGGCGGCGTTGGCCGACCACGACCAGGCGGACTACGAGGGGCTCGGCAAAGAGATGCAGCGCATCTCGGCCCTCGAGGGCGAGCGCGACGAACTCGAGATGACCTGGTTCGAGCTCACCGAATCCATCGGCTGAGCCCTCGGGACGCCGCGACGGCGAACGGCCCGTCCCCCGGAGGGAACGGGCCGTGCTCGATCGACGATCAGCGCACCGACACGAAGATCGGGTTCGTGTAGAGCCACGTGTCGAGCCAGGGGTTCCCCTGACCGGCCGCGTGCGGCTGCGGGGCCCGCGGGTCCACGTCCGCCCCGCGCGGGCCGGTGCCGTGCACCTTGCCGTCGCTTCCGCGCACGCGCACGTAGCCGTCGACGTCGGCGGTGCCCACCGGGATAACGATCTGGAACGCCGAACCGCTGCGGTCGCTCACGTCGCGCAGCTCGATGACGCGGGTTCGGGGAGCGGCCATCGTGTCGCGGTCGCTCGCGGCGCCCGTGATCTCGCCGCGGATCACGTCGAGGTGCGCGAGACGGGGCAGGATGCCGGCGGAGTTGCGCTCCGTGGTGGGCTCGACGTCGATGACGATCTCGATCTTCGTGCCCGTCGGTACCCGCAGGGTCCCGCCGAGTGTGGCGGTGTTGGCGGTGTCGTCGGCGGCGCGCAGGGTGACCGCGAGTCCGGCGACGAGGTGCCCGTGGTCGACCCACATGCGTCCCGCGCGCACGGCGTCGAGGACGGCGGTGTGCGTCTTGTCGGCGGCGCCGACGTGGGTGCGGCTGAACTCGCCCGGCCACAGGTCGCTGCCGCCCTGCGGGGAGGCGGTCGACACGGGGTCGGGTCGGCGACCCGCGCGGTTGAAGTTGGCCAGCGTGGCCCCGTTGTCCCACCCCGAGCCGGTGGGGAAGTCGCCCACGCGGGTGTTGTCGAAGTTCTTCAGGTGCAGGTCGCTGTTCGTGGTGATCCACCAGCGCCGGCCCTCGCTGAGCAGAGCGTCCCACATGCCGCCGACGACCGCGGTCATCCAGTCGAATCCGCCGTGCGCCCGGTACGCGCTCGTGGGGAATCCCGGGAACGAGTAGTCGCTGCGGGAGTTCTCGTACTCGCCACGCTGCGAACGGTCGGTGGTGTTCGCCGCGAGACCCGAGGCCTGCGCCCCCGGAGCCCCCTCGAAGCCCACGAAGACGTCGGGGTCGGCATCCTGCCACGCGCGCAGTTCGCCGGGGGAGTCGATGCCGAGTCGGCTGGGATGGTTGGCCAGGACGAGCACGTCGTCGACCACGCCCGCCTTGCGCTGCTGGCCGAGCCACGAGATCCCGTCGACGGCGTGCTGCAGCCAGTCGGCGGCGTCGCTCGTGTTGGGTCGGGGCTTCTCCCACTGGTTGAGCTTGCCGTCGTAGGTCAGCTCGAAGTGGCGCAGCACCTCGGTCACGCGAGGGCCGGGGGCGACCAGCACGGTGCCGTGCTCGGCGGCCGGGATGTACCACTCGAGGCCCTGGAAGACGAGGAGATCGGGTCGGGCTCTTCGCGCCGCCTCGATCTCGCGCGCCGCGTTGAAGACGCCGCCGACGTTCGCGTGACCGACGTTGCTGTGCTCGGTGAAGGCGATGGCATCCACCCCGAAACGCTGCGCCTGGTCGAGGATCGTCGTCATCGCGTACTTGGCGTCGTGCGAGTAGACCGAGTGCACGTGATGGTCGAAGACGAGCCAGCGCAGGGCCTTTGGGTCGGTCACGGCCGTGGGCGTGGTCGCGGCCACGGCGCTCGCGGCGGCTGCGGGCCCGAACGACGACGCGGCGGACGCGGTCGTGACCGCGGCGGCGGCTGCGGCGAGGAAGGTGCGGCGGGAGAAGCCGGAAGGGGTGTGAGAGGGCATCGCAGACTTTCGTGAGAGGGGTCGCCGGGAACGTAGGGGCCGCGGATGAATCGCGGGTGGACGCGCGGTGATGTTGACGTCACCATCCGTTCACCCGGTGGACCGCACGGTGCGGCACAGTCCGTTCGACCTCACCACCCGATCGAGAGCAGCCATGTCGTCCACCCCCGTGCCCACCCGCCTCCTCCCTTTCGCCGCAGCCGCGGTCCTCGTCACGGGTCTCGTGCCGCTCGGTGCCCTGGCCGCGTCCGCGGCGAGCCCCCTCGTGCTGCGGGATGCCGCGGGCACGGCCGTCTTCTCGGGTGACGCCGCCGCGTATCCCTCCTTCGGCACCGCGACCTTCGCCGACGGCTGCCCCTCCGGAACGAGCGATGGGGCGCGCCTGTCGGTGGCGGCCGGAGGCAGCACCGTCGTCGTCTCGGCGACCGTGCCGGTCACCGCGGGCGCGGCGGTGAGCGTCCCGATGGGCTCCTCGTTCACGGCGGTCGTTCCCATGGGCACGACGAGCGCGACCCTGAGCCTGGAGTGCCTCGCGCTGTCGTCCGGGGTGCCCTCGTCGATCCTCCCCGTCGCCAGCCTGCCGGTCACCCTGTCCGCGTCGGGTTGGGCGGTCCCCGGTCAGCCGAGCCCCTCACCGACCACGTCGCCGACCGGCCCCGCGCCGTCCCCGTCGGCCTCGGGATCGGCCGCCCCCGACCCCGCGGCAGCCGCCTCGGCCACCCCTGGCCCCTCGACCTCGGCCACCCCGGTTGCGGCCGCGGCCTCCGGCTCGGACCTCGCGGTCACGGGTGCACAGGTGGCGGGCGTTGCGGGCGTCGGCGCCGTGCTCGCCGTCGCCGCCGGTCTCGTGTTCCGTGCGCGCGCTCGTCGTCGCACGGCGGCGCAGGACTGATCGCCCGTCCGCTCGGGGTCGTCGCTGCTGCGGCGGCCCCGTCGCCGTCAGTGGACCGCGTACTCCAGCACCACGATGAAGACGCCGAGGCAGGCGGTGGCGAAGGCGCCGAGGAGTCGGACGGGGATCGACGCCTTCCGCCGGGCGTACGCGCCGTAGCCGAGCAGGGCGAGCACGGCGAAGGTCGCCCACATGCACAACTCGAACGCGTCGCTCACCGAGACGCCGGTCATCCCGGCCCAGACGAGCACGAGGATCGAGGGGATTGACGCGTAGAGCATCCCCGCCCCGTGCCGCATGCCCTCGCGGGTCGCGCGGCGGAGCCCGTGGGTGGCGTGCTCGGTCAGGGTGTGCGCGAACACGTGCGCGATGAAGAAGACGACGAGCGACAGCGAGGCGCTGCCGATCACCTCCCACACGTTCTCGGTGTGGTCGTCGGCGATCGAGACGAACGCCGCGAACACGATCAGGCCGTAGATCGCCGCGGGGGAACGGAAGCGGACGCCGAACCACGCCCGGACGCGCGCCCAGCGCGACAGCGACTCCGCCGGCGCGCTCACGCGTCGAACCCCAGGCTCAGTTTGCGCAGCAGGGTGGCGAGTCGTTCGCGGTCGCCGCGCGAGAGTCCCTCGAGCAAGAGGGCCTCGGCGTCGACGAGGCGGGTGATCGCGGCATCCACCCGTACTCGTCCGTCGTCGGTCAGCGTCACCAGAATGCTCCGTCCGTCTCCGGGGTCGGCCTCGCGACGCACGAAACGGCGGGCGACGAGACGATCGATACGGTTCGTCATCGTGCCGCTCGAGACGAGCGTCTGCTGCAGCAGCTGCTTCGGGCTCAGCTGGTACGGCTCGCCCGCCCGGCGCAGCGCCGAGAGTACGTCCCACTCCCACGACTCGATGTCGCTGCGGCGGAACGCCTCTTTGCGGGCGAAGTCGAGGTGTCGCGACAGGCGTGCCACGCGCGAGAGCACCTCGAGGGGCGAGAAGTCCAGATCGGGGCGCTGACGCATCCACGCATCGACGATGCGGTCGACTTCGTCGCTGTCCCGGGTCACGGTCTCATTATGTCGAGTGCTCGGCAGGTCGGTCGGCGCGCGCGGGCGGGCGGAACGCCCGGCGTCCGGGTCTGGCAGACTTGACCGGTGCCCTCGGGCACGGTCCGCCGTGGTGTAACGGCAGCACGACAGCCTTTGGAGCTGTTAGGTCCAGGTTCGAATCCTGGCGGCGGAGCATGACATCACCGACCGAGTTGGCCGTCGTCGTCCTCGCTGCGGGTCAGGGAACGCGCATGCGCTCCCGCACACCGAAGGTCCTGCACCCGGTCGGCGGTCGCCCGCTCGTCGGCCACGTGCTCGACACCGCGGCATCCCTCGATCCGGCCCGCATCGTCGTGGTCGTGCGTCACGAGCGCGAGATGGTCGCCGAGACCGTGGCGGAGCTCGCCCCGGGCGTCGTGATCGTCGATCAGGACGAGGTGCCCGGCACGGGTCGCGCGGTCGAGGTCGCCCTCGACGCGCTGGACGGCTTCGAGGGCGATGTCCTCGTGCTCAGCGCCGACGTGCCGTTGCTCGAGACCGGCACGCTCACCGAGCTGCTCGCGACCCACCGCAGCGGCGGCACCGCCGTCACCCTGCTGAGTGCGCGGGTCGACCAGCCCTTCGGGTACGGCCGGATCCTGCGCGACGAGACCGACGGCGTGCGCCGCATCGTCGAGCAGAAGGACGCCACGGCCGACGAGGCCGCGGTCACCGAGATCAACGTGGGGGTCTACGTCTTCCGGGCCGGTCCGCTGCGTGCGCAGCTCGCCCTCGTCGGGACCGCGAACGCCCAGGGCGAGAAGTACCTCACCGACGTGGTCGGGCTCCTGCGCGACGCGGAGATGGGGGTCGCGGCGTCCGTCACCGGCGATGCGTCCGCCGCACTCGGCGTGAACGACCGTGTACAGCTGTCCGAGGCCGGGCGCACGCTCAACGCGCGCACGGTGCGCCGCTGGCAGCTCGAGGGCGTCACGGTCGTCGACCCGGCGACGACGTGGATCGACGTGACCGCGACCCTCGCCCCCGACGTCACGATCCTCCCCAACACGCACGTGCGCGGGGCGACCGTCATCGCCTCGGGCGCCACCATCGGCCCCGACACGAGCCTCGTCGACTGCGAGGTCGGCGAGAACGCGACGATCACCCGCACCGACGGCACCCTCGCGGTCGTCGAGGCCGGCGCCAGGGTCGGCCCGTTCGCCTACCTCCGCGCGAACGCGCGCGTCGGCGTGAACGGCAAGGTCGGCACCTTCGTCGAGGTGAAGAACTCCTCGATCGGCGAGGGGAGCAAGGTCCCGCACCTGTCGTACATCGGCGACACCGAGATCGGACGCGGCGTCAACCTCGGTGCCGGTGCGATCACGGCGAACTACGACGACATCGCCAAGCACCGCACCGTCATCGGCGACGAGGTCCACAGCGGATCGCACAACGTCTTCGTCGCGCCGGTTACGATTGGAGCGGGCGCCAAGACGGGTGCCGGCGCGGTGATCCGCAAGGATGTCCCGGCCGGTGCGCTGGCGCTCAGCGTGGCACCCCAACGCAACGTCGAGGGGTGGGTCGAGAAGAACCGACCGGGCACCAGAGCGGCCGACGTGGCCGCTCAGGCTCGGGCTGAACAGGAAGCGGCCGATGGCTCGTAAGAAGAATCGTGTAGACCTCGACCGCGACAACGGCATCGCCCCCGGGCTCGTCGCCAAGACCAAGAAGCGACTCGTCGTCGCCTCGGGCCGCTCGCACCCCGAACTCGCGAAGCAGGTGGCCGAGCACCTCGGTACCGAGCTCGCCCCCACCGAGCACCGCACCTTCGCCTCGGGTGAGATCTACACCCGCTTCGAGGTGTCGATCCGCGGCTGCGACGTGTTCGTCGTCCAGTCGTTCGGTCCTCCGGTCAACGAGTGGCTCATGGAGCTGCTCATCATGCTCGACGCCCTCAAGCGGGCCTCGGCCAAGCGCATCACGGTCGTCGCGCCGTACTTCCCGTACTCGCGTCAGGACAAGAAGGGCCGCGGTCGCGAGCCCA
The DNA here is from genome assembly GCF_041079455.1 of Microbacterium sp. 16-032. Classification (NCBI taxonomy): domain Bacteria; kingdom Bacillati; phylum Actinomycetota; class Actinomycetes; order Micrococcales; family Microbacteriaceae; genus Microbacterium; species Microbacterium sp. 16-032. Next base: position 482,270 of record NZ_JBFYGQ010000004.1, read on the forward strand.
TCAGCGCCCGCCTGGTCGCCGACCTGCTCAAGACCGCGGGTGCCGACCGCATCATGAGCGTCGACCTGCACGCCGCGCAGATCCAGGGCTTTTTCGACGGTCCGGTCGACCACCTGTTCGCCAAGCCGGTGCTGCTCGACCACTTCGAGCGGGGCCTCTCCGCCGAAGACCGCGAGACCCTCACCGTCGTGTCGCCCGACATGGGCCGCGTGCGCGTGGCCGACACCTGGTCCGACAGCCTGGGCGCCCCCCTCGCGATCATCCACAAGCGTCGCGACCCGAAGGTCGCCAACCAGGTCTCGGTGCACGAGATCGTCGGCGACGTGAACGGCCGCACCTGCCTGCTGGTCGACGACATGATCGACACCGGCGGCACCATCCAGAAGGCCGCTCAGGCCCTCAAGGCCTCGGGCGCCCGCAAGGTCATCGTCGCCGCGACCCACGCGATCTTCAGCGACCCGGCCACCCAGCGTCTGCAGGACCCCGCGATCGACCAGGTCGTCGTCACCGACACCGTGCCGATCTCGGCCGAGCGTCGGTTCGAGCGTCTCGAGGTGCTGCCGATCGCGCCCCTGCTCGCGCGCGCGATCCACGAGGTCTTCGAGGACGGCTCGGTCACGAGCATGTTCGGTGGCGACGCCTGACCACCGCCGTTCCGTTCGCATCCGGCCGTCTTCCCCAGGGGGAGGCGGCCCAATGCGTTCCGTCCGAGGGTCGATTCTCGAGGCAGGCCCCTCCGGCGGCGTCCGTCCTCGCACAGCTCGCACAAAAGAATGAACCCGGTGGCGGCCAAGGTCGTGTTCCTACCGTGAGCACGTACGCGCCGCGAGGCACGACCGAAGGAGGACCCTCATGATCCGCACCACAGCCGTACCCCGTCCCGTCCGCATCGGCACCGCTCTGCTGGGTGTCGCCGGCATCGCCACCCTCGCCGGGTGCGCCGGCGGCGCGACCACCGGCGACGCCGCCCCCGCCGACACCGCGGCCCCCGCCGCGAGCTCGGCCCCCGCCACGACCTCGGATGCCGCCGCCGGTGGCTCGACCGCGTCGGGCACCTACAAGGACGGCGAGTACGAGGCCACCGGCCAGTACGCGACGCCCGAGAGCGTCGAGACCATCGACGTCACCCTCACGATCGCCGGCGACACCGTGACCGCGGTGAAGGTGACCGGCGACCCGCAGGCCGCGGAGTCCAAGCGCTACCAGGGCGAGTTCATCGGCGGCATCCAGAGCGAGGTCGTGGGCAAGAAGCTCGACGAGATCTCGGTCAGCAAGGTGGCCGGTTCCTCGCTCACGAGCGGCGGCTTCAACAAGGCCGTCGACTCGATCAAGTCCGAGGCCAAGGCCTGACAGCCATGAGCACGCCGCTCGCCACGGGGTCGATCTGGACCTTCGACGCGATCGGTTCGTCGTGGGCGATCGAGACGGCGCATCCGCTGCCCTCGGTCGCCCGCGACGCGGTGTCGACCCTCATCGAGCGGTTCGACCGCGAGTGGTCGCGATTCCGCGACGACTCTCTCGTGTCCTCGCTCGCCGAGGGGCGTACCGCGTCGGTTCCCGCTCCTCGAGACGCGGATGCCATGTTCTCGCTCTACCGCGAGCTCGATGCGGCGACCTCCGGTGCCGTCAATCCGCTCGTCGGCGACGCGTTGGCGCGCCTGGGGTACGACGCCCGGTTGACTCTCGCTCCGTGGGGAGCGCCGCAGCCGGCGCCCACCTGGAGCGAGGTCCTCACGTGGGACGACGACCACGTGCGGGTCACCGCTCCCGCCACCGTCGACGTCGGAGCGCTCGGCAAAGGGCGACTGGTCGACCTGGTGCTCGACGCGGTGAGATCCCACGTGGACGGCGACGCCGTCGTCGACGCGTCGGGAGACCTCGCCGTCCGCGGGGCGCCCGTGCGCGTCGGTCTCGAGCACCCCTACGACCCGACCCGCGCCATCGGCGTGGTCACCGTGGCGGACCAGTCGCTCTGCGCCTCGGCCATCAACCGCCGCGCGTGGGGGGACGGTCTCCACCACGTCCTCGACGCCCGCACCGGTGCGCCCGTCCGGGCGTACGCCGCCACGTGGGCCCTCGCCGAGACGGCGATGCGCGCCGACGCCCTGGCCACCGCGTTGTTCTTCGACGGTGGGCCCGAGTTGGCGGCATCCCGGGACGCCGAATGGGTGCGCATGCGCACCGATGGCCGCGTCGAGTGGTCTCCCGGCTTCTCCGGCGAGATCTTCTCCTGAGCCCGTCCTTCCCATCCCCCCCGTTTCGCCTCCTCTGAAGGGTTCCCCCATGAGCACCACGCTCACCGCCGGTTCGACCCGCGTCCTCGGCCTCATCGGTCGCGTCTCGATGTACCGGCTCGTCATGGCGTCGCTCGGTCTTCTCGCCGTCTTCTCGCTCGTCCTGTCGTTCGCGGGCCTGGTGGTCCCGCAACCTCTGGCGATCGTCGCGAGCGCCGTGGTGCTCGCCGCCGCGTGCGCCCTCGCGGATCTCGTCGCGCAGAGTCTGCTCCGGATGCCGCGACGCCTGGAGTCCTCACTGATCACGGCCGGTATCCTGTTGTTCGTCCTGCGTCCGTCGGTGGAGCCGATGGGCCTGGCCGGCCTCGCTCTCGCCGGTGTCGTGGCATCCGCCTCGAAATACGTGCTCGCCTGGCGCGGTCGGCACATCTTCAACCCCGCCGCGACCGGCGCGACCGTCTTGACGATCGTGAGCATCTGGGCGCCCGACCTGGGGTCTTCGGCGTGGTGGGTCGGTTCGCCGTGGCTCGCGGCACCCGTCCTGGTGCTGGGAGTGCTGCTTCTGCTCCGCACCGACAAGTTGCCGATCGTGGTCGTCTTCTGGGTCGTCGCGATGGCTGTCGCCTTCCTCCGCACGAGCGTGCAGTTCCAGGCCGCGGGATTCCCGGTCGATGTGCCGAGCGTGCTGCTGCAGGTGGCGTTCTCCTCGCCCTTCCTGTTCCTGGGCGCGTTCATGCTGTCCGAGCCCCTGACCCTTCCGCCCCGTCGCGTGCAGCAGTATCTGGTGGCGATCGTCGTCGGCGTCCTGGCCGGGTGGCCGCTGCCGGTGGGCGAGATCACGCTCGGTCAGGAGCGCGCGCTGCTCGTCGGCAATCTGCTCGCCTTCCTGTTCTGCCTGCGCGCGGCCGTGCGCCTGCGCCTGGACCGTCGGCGCGATGTCACCCCGACGGTGCGCGAACTTTCGTTCCGGGCTGCCCGGCCCTTCTCGTTCCACCCCGGGCAGTACCTCGAACTCGACGTCCCGCACCGCCGACCCGACGCTCGGGGAACGCGCCGCGAGTTCTCGATCGTCTCCGCGCCGGAAGACCTGCCCGAGGTGCGGATCGCCTTCAAGGACGGTTCGCAGTCGTCGTACAAGCGGGCCCTGACCGCCGTCGAGCCGGGGGCGACCCTCGCCGTTACGGGGGTGTGGGGCGACTTCGTGCTCCCCTCGCGGCCGACCTCGCCCGTGCTGCTGGTCGCGGCCGGGATCGGTGTGACCCCGTTCGTCTCGCAGCTGCGCCACCTCGTGGCGACGAACCAGGACCGCGACGTCGTTCTCGTGTACGTGGTGTCCGAGGCGTCCGAGCTCGCCTTCCGCGACGAGATCGCCGCCGCGGGGATCCCCGTGATCGTCTTCTCGCGCGACGAGCCGCGCGATCTGCCCCAGCGCTGGGTGTGGGCCGGACCGGATCGAGTGGATGCCGAGGCGCTCCTGCGGAACGTCCCCGACATCGCACAGCGCGCCGCGTACGTCTCGGGCCCGCCGCGACTGATCTCGGCGCTCGCGCCCGCCCTGGGCAAGGCGAGGTCGCTGACGACGGACGCGTTCGCGGGGTACTGACACCACGGTGGCGGTGCGGGGCCCGAGCGGGAAGAGTGGGGGCATGGAGTCCGGATTCTTTCCCGCCGACCTGCCCGCCGCCGAGCCTGCCGTCGAGCCGCGTCGAGAGCGGACGCCCTCGTTCGAGCCGTCCGCCGACGAGCTTCCGGCGCCGTTCGCCGTGTCGGAGGTCATCGCGCGGGGCGAGAACCTCGTCATCGCGCTGACGGGCGTGCGGATCTTCTCCGACGGCGTCGAACTTCTTACCGAGCGGCACCTGCGGCGCGGGACGGCCGACGAACGCGGCTGGCGCGAGATGCACGGAATGTTCGCCGAGCACTGGGGGAGGGCGCCGCTGACGCCCGAGCGGCTGCGCTGGGGCCTCGTGCTCGGCGACGGCACGCGGCTCTTCGCTGAGGACCGCTTCGGGGCCCCGGCTGACGGCGTGGACGGCGGCGCCTCCGTGCGGGTGAACGGCGGGAGCGGGAGCGGGGACGACCACCGCTACACCATGTGCAGCCAGCTCTGGCTGCACCCGCTGCCCCCGGAGGGCCCGCTCGAACTCGTCGTCCAGTGGCCCGCGTTCGGTATTCCCGAGTCGCGGGTCATCCTCGACGGGGGAGCGTTGAGCGCTCTCGCAGCGAGCGTGCGGCCGCTGTGGGGGTGAAGCGCGCTCGGGGGGCCGTCGCGGTGCTCGCGACGGTGGCGTACGACGTCGACCGCACCGGTACCGTCTACGACGGCCCCCTCGCGCCCGACATCGAGGTCGCGCCCGGTCCCGACCTCGAGGCGGCGCGGGCGGCGGTCAGGTCGCGGTGCGCCTGACCTCCGGCATCCCGTGGTCTCAGACCGTGTCCGCGATCACCGGATCGGCGGGCTTCGCGGGCAGGCGCACCTCGAAGGTCGTGTCGCCGGGAGTGCTCGTGACCGAGATCGTTCCGCGGTGGGCGTCGACGATCGCTCGCGCGATCGACAGCCCCAGGCCGGTACCACCGGTTTTGCGGTCGCGCGAGCGATCGGCGCGGGCGAACCGCTCGAAGAGCTGCGAGGCGACCGAGGGATCGATCCCGGGACCGTTGTCGTGCACCCGGAGGACGGCCTCGGCGCCCTCGTGGGCCACCGATACGTTGACCTCGCTGCCCGCGGGCGTGTGCGTGCGGGCGTTGGCGAGCAGGTTCGCCACCACCTGGTGAAGGCGGGCGGCATCGCCGGCGAGCTCGACGGGCGTATCGGGGACGTCGATGGTCCACGAGTGGTCCGGCCCGGCCGGGCGGGCATCGCCCACCGCCTCGACGGCGAGGCGCGTCAGGTCGACCGACCCGTAGACGAGCTCCTGGCCCTCGTCGAGTCGCGCGAGCAGCAGCAGATCCTCCACGAGCGTGGTCATGCGCAGGGACTGCGCCTGGATGCGCTCGAGCGACTGTTCGGTGGTCTCGACGGCCAGAGAGATGCGCTGGCGACTCTCGTCGTCCTGCGCCTGACGCATGGCGCGCAGCGACAGCTCCGAGAAGCCGCGAATGGATGCCAGGGGCGTACGCAGTTCGTGGCTGGCGTCGGCGACGAATCGGCGCATGAGCTCTTCGTTGCGCTGGCGGGCGCTGAGGGAGGCGTCGACGCGGTCGAGCAGGGTGTTCAGGGCCGTGCCGACCTGCCCGATCTCGGTGTGGTCGTCGACCTGGTCGGCGGGCACGCGCTCGGTGATCGAGACGTCGCCCTGATCCATGCGCAGCGACGCCACGCGGGTGGCCGTCTCGGCGACGGCGCGCAACGGCCGGAGTCCTAGCCGGATGACGATCGCGATGATGACGGCGAGGAGCAGCAGGCCGCCCGTCGTGACCAGGGCGACGGTGGTCAGGATCGCGCCGACGGTGCTGGTGACGCTCGAGAGGGGGAGTCCGACCAAGAAGATGCTGTCGCTGCCGGGCGTCTGGAAGGTGCGGACGAGGTATTCGCCGAGGTTCGGCAGGTCGACGGTCTGGGCGTTGGGGTCGGCGGCGGCGGCCTGCAGGCTGTCGGCGATCCGGCCGAGATCGTCGGTGGTGAGCGCGCGCGCTCCGTTGTCGCCGACCACGGCGCCCGAGATGCCCGTGCCGCGCGAGTTCATGACGAGCAGGGTGCCGGAGTCGAAGAACCCCGACTCCAGAACCTGTTCCGCCGAGCTCTGGAAGGCGGCACGCGGTTGGATGGACGCGGCCGCCTCGTCGACCTGGGCGCCGAGGTTGACGTAGAGCACTTGGCTGAGGATGGCGCTGGTCGAGATCCCGATCATCACGAGGATGAAGGCGACCATGCCGATGACGGCCGTCATCAAGCGCGCCTGGAGCGTCCAGGGACGACGGAGCCTCAGCGACAGAGGCTCCTTCTTGGGCCTCGGGGTCGACTCCTGCGGGGAATCGGCGTCGGGGGCGTCGGTCTCCCAGACCTCGGCGGGGGGAACGGGGGGAGCAGGTCGCGGCGGGGTACTCACTGAGGGGCTTTGATCATGTAGCCCACGCCGCGCACGGTGTGGATGAGCGGGTCGTTCCCGGCGTCGATCTTCTTCCGCAGGTACGAGATGTAGAGCTCGACGACGCTGGACCGACCGCCGAAGTCGTAGTTCCACACGCGATCGAGGATCTGCGCCTTCGACACCACGCGGCGCTGGTTGCGCATGAGGAAGCGCAGCAGCTCGAACTCGGTGGCGGTGAGCTCGATCTCTTTGCCGCCGCGGATGACCTCGTGGCTGTCCTCGTTCAGCGAGAGGTCGCCGACGCGCAGGATCGGCTCCGAGTCGCGCGTCAGGGCCGTGCCGGCGCGACGCATGAGGCCCCGCAGACGCGCGACGACCTCTTCGAGGCTGAACGGCTTGGTGACGTAGTCGTCGCCGCCGGCGGTCAGACCCGCGACGCGATCGGCCACGGCATCTTTCGCGGTGAGGAAGAGCACGGGCACGTCGTTGCCCGAGTGGCGCAGGCGCTGGAGGACGGCCATGCCGTCGAGGTCGGGCATCATGATGTCGAGCACCATGGCATCCGGCTCGAAATCACGTGCGGACTGCAGGGCGTCGAAGCCCGATCCGGCGGTCTTGACGTCCCAGCCCTCCATACGCAGCGCCATCGACAGCAGGTCGGTGAGCATCTGCTCGTCGTCCACGACGAGGACGCGGAGGGCACTTCCGTCGGGGCGGGTGAAGGTGGGGGCGGCGGCGGTCGCGGTCATAGAACTCATTGTGCTCTCGTATCTATGAGCTTTCTATGGCGAGCCTTATGGGAATCCTGGGAACGCGAGATCCGGCGGCTGAGAACGCGCCCCACGAGCACCCCGATCGTCGCCCCGAGAGCGTTGGCCGCCACGTCGCCGACGTCGGCCACACGCGTCGGCAAGAAGAGCAGTTGCGTGATCTCGATCGCGCAACTCACGGTCAGGCCGAGCAGGATGCCGTGCCACCGGCGTCCCCGCCACGCGATCACGAGCAGACCCAGCGGCACGAACATGACGACGTTCGACAGGGATTCGACGACGTCGAAGGTGATCCACGCCGTCGCGGGGGACTTCCGGAGCGCGTCGAGCAGACGACCCAGGATGCCGCCCACCTCGGCGTCGTAGATCGAGGGGCGCAGCGTCATCCACCACACCGCGACCGCGTAGACGCACGAAGCGGCGACGAGCCATGCCCGTCGCCGCTTCGTCACCGTCGATCCCTCGGGATCAGTGGGTGTCTTCGGCTTCGATCTCGGTGCGGTCGCCCGACCAGAGGGTGTGGAAGGTGCCCTCCTTGTCGATGCGACGGTAGGTGTGCGCACCGAAGAAGTCGCGCTGGCCCTGGATGAGGGCGGCGGGCAGACGCTCGGCGCGCAGGCCGTCGTAGTACGCCAGCGACGAGCTGAAGGCGGGGGCCGGGATGCCACTGGCCGCCGACAGCGACACGATGTGGCGCCATGCGTCCTGGGCGCGGCCGAGCGCCTCGACGAAGTACGGAGCGGTCAGCAGCACCGGCAGCTCGGCTTCGGCGTCGTACGCCTCGGCGATGCGGTTGAGGAACTGCGCGCGGATGATGCAGCCGCCGCGCCAGATCTTCGACACGGCGCCCAGGTCGATGCTCCAGTCGTACTGCGCGGCACCGGCGCGGATCTCGTCGAAGCCCTGCGAGTACGCGACGATCTTCGAGGCGTACAGCGCCAGGCGCACCTGCTCGATGAACGCGTCGGCGTCCTCTCCCGACAGCACCTCGGTGCCCGAGGGGCCGGGGAGCTCGCGCGAGACCGAGCGCTGCTCGGGGTGGCTCGACAGCGACCGCGCGAAGGTGGCCTCGGCGATGCCCGACACCGGCACGCCCAGGTCGAGGGCGGTCTGCACCGTCCACGCGCCGGTGCCCTTGGCGCCGGCCTGGTCGAGGATCACGTCGACGAGCGGCTTGCCCGTGTCGGCGTCGGTCTGGCGCAGCACCTCGGCGGTGATCTCGATGAGGTACGACTCGAGCTCGCCGCGGTTCCACTCGGCGAACACGTCGGCGATCTCGGCCGGGCTCTTGCCCGTGGCGCGGCGGATGAGGTCGTAGGCCTCGGCGATGAGCTGCATGTCGGCGTACTCGATGCCGTTGTGCACCATCTTGACGAAGTGGCCGGCGCCGTCGTGGCCCACGTGCGTGACGCAGGGCTCGCCCTCGGCGACCGCGGCGATCGACTTCAGGATCGGGCCGAGCGTGGCCCAGGCCTCGTCGGAGCCGCCGGGCATGATCGAGGGGCCGCGCAGCGCGCCCTCTTCGCCGCCCGAGACGCCCATGCCGACGAAGTTGATGCCGGTGTCGCGCACGGCCTTCTCGCGGCGGATGGTGTCGGTGAACAGGGCGTTGCCGCCGTCGACGATGATGTCGCCGGGCTCGAAGACCTTGACGAGCTCGTCGATGACGAAGTCGGTGGGGCGGCCGGCCTTGACCATGATGATCGCGGTGCGCGGCTTCGACAGCGACGCGGCGAAGTCCTCGTACGAGAACGAGGCGACGAAGTTCGCCTCGGGGTGCTGCTCGAGCACGTGCTCGGTCTTGTCCTTGCTGCGGTTGAAGATCGCGACCGTGTTGCCCTCGCGGCTCGCGAGGTTGCGGGCGAGGTTCGAGCCCATGACCGCGAGGCCCACGACGCCGATGTTGGCGCGGCCGTCGCCCTCGCCCTCGGGGCGGGAGTCGGCCTCGGCGGTGGGACGATCCACCTCTTCGATGCCGGGTGCACCCTCGTGCACCTGTGCGGCCGTGTGCGGGGCCTGATCCTGGTCACTCGAGGGTCCGGTCGGGGAGGGGGTCGACGTCATTCGTTGCTCCGTGTTCAGGTGCGAGGAAGGGGTGGGCGGGCTCACGCGGGCCGCCTTCGCCACTTTATCGGCTCGGCCCGCGTGTGTTTCAGGACGGGGTAGGGGTGAGCTGAAGGCGGTCGACGACCTGCTGCACCTGCTCCTGCGGAGTGAGGTCGAGGTCGACGCGGATCGCTTGCTCATCGGCATCCGGCATCTCGAGGGTCTCGAACTGCGAGGTAAGCAGCGAGGGCGGCATGTAGTGCCCCTGGCGGCGCAGCAGGCGCTCGAGCACGAGCTTCGGGTCGCCCATCAGCAGCACGAAGGTGACGTCGTCGCGGCGCAGCACGTCGCGGTAGCTGCGTTTGAGGGCCGAGCACGTGATGATGCCGGGGCGACCGGCGGCGATCCGCCCGTCGATCCACCCGGCGACGCGATCGAGCCAGGGCCAGCGGTCGTCGTCATTGAGGGCGTGACCGGATGCCATCTTGGCGACGTTCTCGGCCGGATGCAGGTCGTCGCCCTCTTGGAAGTCCCAGCCGAGACGACCGGCGAGCATGCCGGCGACGGTGGACTTGCCGGTGCCGGCGGGGCCCATGAAGACCAGGACGGGAACGGGAGCGGTCATGGAATCTCTCTTCGTCGAAAGCGATCGGTTCGGTGTCAGATGGTGCGGCGGACTTCGGTGAGCACCGCGGCGACGTACAGGCGCGTGTGCTCCTCGGCGGCGTCGGCGTCAGCGCGTCCGATCGCCTCGGCCGTGGCGACGTGGTTGTCGAGCGCGTCGGGGTGTGGGACCCCCGGGGTGAGCCCGTGCATCGCGCGTCCCTCGATCGCGGCGGCGATCGGGGCGCGGGCCGCGGCGAGCATGAGGTTGCCGCTCGAGATGAGGATGAGGTCGTGGAAGGCGATGTCGGCCGCGAGGTACTCGGGGGAGTTGCCGAGGCCGGCCGCGCCGAGGCGGGCGAGTTCGTCGGCCAGACGCAGGATCTCACCGCGCTGAATGTCGGTGGCGCGCCGGGCGCTCAGCCGAGCGGCGACGGGTTCGACCGCCGCGCGCAGCTCCGTGGTGTTGACGATCAACTGGTCGCGCCGGCGACCGGCGAGCTGCCACCCGATGAGGCGGGTGTCGAGGGCGCTCCAGTGCTCGGGCTCGCGCACGGTGAGTCCGACGCGACGGCGTTGCGAGAGCAGGCCCATCGCTTCGAGCGAGCGGACGGCCTCGCGCACGACGGTGCGCGAGACGGCGTACTCGGCCTCGAGGGCGGCGAGGGTCAGGACGGTGCCCGGCGGCAGGTCGCCGTCGACGATGCGGATGCCGATCGCGTCGACCAGCGAGCCGTGCGTCGCTCGAGCCATTCCCCCTCCTCGGGTCTTAGGTACGACCTTATCTTGTCAAAGATATGATCATTGTGTGAAGATGCCCTGACCGCTCCGGCGGATGCGGGGCGGACACAGCATGCCCGATGACGCGTACGACGGCTTGAATCAACGGAGATCTCTTGGACGACTGGACTCAGACACTCGGCACGGCGCCCCTGCTCGCCATCGCCGCGGGCGCCATCGCGCTCATCCTCGTGCTCATCATCTGGCTGAAGGTGCACGCCTTCCTCGCCCTCATCATCGTGTCGCTCGTGACGGCGTTCGTCGCGGGCATCCCGGTGTCGGCGATCGTGTCGACGCTCACCGGAGGGTTCGGCGGAACCCTCGGCACAGTGGCCCTGCTGGTCGCCCTGGGCGCGATGCTCGGTCGATTGATCGAACACTCCGGCGGCGCGCAATCGTTGGCCGAGACGTTCGTGCGCGTCTTCGGAGAGAAGCGCGCCCCCTTCGCCCTCGGCATCGTCTCGCTGATCCTCGGGTTCCCGATGTTCTTCGACGCCGGGCTCGTCATGATGCTGCCCATCATCTTCGCCATCGCGCGCCGGGTGTCGGGCAACAACGTCCTGCTGTTCGGCCTGCCGGCCGCCGCCGCGTTCTCGGTGATGCACGTCTTCCTCCCGCCGCACCCGGGCCCGGTGACCGCGAGCGAGCTGTACGGCGCCAACCTCGGCCTGCTGCTGATCGTCGGCCTCATCATCGCCTTCCCGATCTGGTACCTCTCGGGTTACCTCTGGGGCAAGTTCATCGCCCGTCGCATCGTCCTCCCCGTGCCGCTGCTGTTCGGTGACGTCGACGCCGACCAGCCGAAGAACCCGCCCAAGCCCCTCACCGTCATCCTGGTGCTGTTGCTGCCGATGCTGCTGATCTTCCTCAACACCGGCCTCACCACCCTCGGCTCGGCCGGAGTGGTCGACACCGACAACACCGTCATCCAGGTGCTCGTCCTGCTCGGCAACTCCCCGGTCGCCCTGCTCATCACCGTCCTCGTCGCCACGATCGTCTTCGGCTTCCGCCGGGGCGAGAACGGCACCGCGCTCGAGAAGGTCGTCGACTCGGCCCTCGGCCCGGTCTGCTCGGTCATCCTCATCACCGGCGCCGGGGGCATGTTCGGCGCGGTCCTGCGCGCCTCGGGCATCGGCGACGCCCTCGCCGACAGCCTCGGCGACCTGGGACTGCCGGTCATCGTCGCGGCGTACATCATCGCCGTCATCCTGCGTCTGGCGCAGGGCTCGGCCACGGTCGCGCTCGTGACCGCCGCGGGTCTCGCCGCCCCCGCCGTCATGGCCGGCGACTTCTCGCCGCTGCAGGTGGTGGCGATCACTCTCGCGACCGCCGCCGGCTCGGTGTTCGCCGGTCACGTGAACGACTCGGGCTTCTGGCTCGTCGGCCGCCTGATGGGCATGGACGTCAAGACCACCCTGAAGACCTGGACCGTGCAGCAGGCGATCGAGTCGGTGCTCGGTTTCGTCGCGGCCCTGGCCGTCTTCGGCATCGGGGCGCTGCTGTGACGGGCTCGAACGCCGACTTGTTCGACGTCTCCGACCGACTCGCGCTCGTCACCGGTTCCTCGCGTGGCCTCGGCCGCGCGCTGGCCCTCACCCTCGCGCGCGGCGGTGCCCGGCTGATCGTGCACGGTCGAGACGCGGATGCCGTGGAGCAGACCCGCGCCGAGGCCGAAGAGCTGTCGGGTCGGCCCGCCCACGCCGTCGTCTTCGACGTCACGGATGCCGCGGCCGTCGAGGCTGCGATCTCCGGGGTGGTCGAGGCGGTCGGCGTCCCCGACATCCTCGTCAACAACGCCGGCGTCCAGCGCCGCGCGCCGATCCACGAGTTCGCGGTGTCGGACTGGGACGACATCGTGGCGGCGAACCTCTCGGGCGTCTTCTACGTCTCGCGCTTCGTCACCCCCGCCATGGTCGCCCGCGGGTCCGGCAAGGTCGTCAACGTCGCGTCGGTGCAGTCGCGCCTTGCGCGCCAGACCATCGCGCCGTACTCGGCCACCAAGGGCGGCGTCGCGCAGCTGACCGCCGGCATGGCGGCCGACCTCGCCCGCCACGGCATCCAGGTCAACGCCCTCAGCCCGGGCTATTTCGCGACCGAGATGAACCGCGACCTCGTCGACGACCCCGAGTTCACCCGCTGGTTGACCCAGCGCACGCCGGCCGCCCGCTGGGGCGACTTCGACGAACTGCGCGGGGCGCTGCTCTTTCTGGCATCCGCCGCCTCGAGCTTCGTGTCGGGGCAGAACATCTTCGTCGACGGCGGAATGACGGCGGTCGTCTGATCGTGGAGGAGCACACCATGAAGTCGCTGCTGATCGAGTCGGCTCGCACCGCCGCCGTGCGCGAGGTCGCCGTGCCTGAACCGGGCGAGGGGCAGGTCCGCCTGCGGGTCGCCTACGTCGGCATCTGCGGATCCGACCTGCACTACTTCTTCGACGGCGCGAACGGCGCGTTCGTCGTGCGCGAGCCGCTCGTGCCCGGGCATGAGCTATCGGGCGCCGTCGATCTCGACCCCTCGGGAACCTTCGCTGCGGGCACGCCCGTCACGGTGCACCCCGCGCGCTTCGGAACTCCGCGCGAGGGCATCGAAGACGCCCCGCACCTGTGGCCCGGCGGCTCGTACCTCGGCAGTGCCTCGACCTGGCCGCACACCCAGGGCGCGGCATCCGAGTACCTGATCGTCGAGAGCGACATGGTGCGCCCGCTGCCGGCCGACCTGCCGGTGCGCCGGGCCGTTCTCGCCGAGCCACTCGCGGTCGCCCTCCACGCCCTCGGCAAGGCGGGCCCGGTGGAGGGTCTCGAGGTTTTGGTCACCGGATCCGGTCCGATCGGTCTGATGGCCGTCGCCGCGGCCACCGCCGCGGGGGCGCGCGTCACCGCGACCGATGTGCTCGCCGGTCCCCTCGAGCGGGCCCGGACCCTCGGCGCCCAGGCGACGATCGACGTCTCGACCGAGGTCGTCGAGGCCGGTGCGTACGCGGTCGTGCTCGAGTGCTCGGGCGTGCCCGTGTCGATCTCGACGGCCCTGAAGGCGGTGCGGGCGGGCGGCACGGTCGTGCAGGTCGGCATGCTCCCTGACGATGCGCGGCCGGTGAACCTCGCGCCCTTCATCTCGAAGGAGGTGCGCTACTTCGGCGCCTTCCGCTTCCGCGACGAGATCGACGCGGCGGTGGAGCTGCTCGCGGCGAATCCGGCGATCGAGAGTGCGATCACGCACGAGTTCGCGGTGGCAGATGCCGGCGAGGCCTTCGCTGTCGCGCGCGACTCCGAGCGCTCGGGCAAGGTGGTCTTCGCCCTCTGATCCGAACGACGAAGCGGAGCGACCCTTGGGCCGCTCCGCTTCGTCGTTCTCGGAGTGGTTCCGGCGTCAGCGGCTGCGCTCGGCGGTGAACCGGCGCGTCACCGCGATGTCGCGGTCGCCCAGGTCGCGCTCGACGATCTCGTCGAACGCGGCGCGCAGCGCGGGCAGCAGGGCGGGCCGGGTCGACGTCGCCTCGGCGATGTCGGCGGCGAAGCGCAGGTCTTTCACCATGTACGAGGCGACGCCGCTGGGGGAGTCGTCGCCGCTGACGAGCTTCTCGCGCCGGCTCTGCAGCAGGTTCGACCCGGCGTAGCCGCCGCCGAGCAGGTCCCAGAGGGCGGCGGGATCGACGTCGGATCGCGCGGCCAGTTCGGTCGCCTCGCCGAGGGCGAGGATCGTCGCCGCCACCACCATCTGGTTGCAGGCCTTCGCGACCTCTCCCGCGCCCAGAGGGCCGAGCCGCACGGGGGTGCCGCACGGAGCGAGCAAGGCGGCCGCCCGGTCGGTGTCGGCCTCGTCGCCGCCGAGCATGATCGACAGCGTCCCGGCCTTCGCGCCGTCTTCGCCGCCCGAGACGGGGCAGTCCACGATCCGGATGCCGCCGGGTAGGCGGTCGGCGAGCTCCCGCACGCCGACGGGTGACGATGTCGAGCCGATCATGAGCAGGAAGTCCCGTTCGCCGACGCCGGCGAGCAGTCCGTCAGGGCCGTCGAGGTGCTCTTCGAGCTGCGGGAGGTCGGGGAGCATCACCAGCACGGCATCCGTCGCCTCTGCGAGCTCGCGGGCGGTGGCCGTCCAGTGGGCTCCGGAGTCGGTGAGTCCGGGTCTTTCTCGCCGCGCGTGAACCGTGAGGGATCCGCGGGCGGAGAGCAGGTGGTGGGCCATCGGCTCGCCCATGGCGCCGAGGCCCCACACGCCGAGTCGCACGTCATCGAGCGTCGTCATGAGTCGATCCTATCGGCTGGACAACAGGTTGAACAGGGTTCAATATGGTGAACAGAGTTCGAGAGAGACCGCTGCGGGGCGCACCCGCGGCGGCGGAGGGAAGGACGACGATGTCGACACGGTCCAGTCTTCGCGCAGTAGTCGCGGTACCCCTGAAAGAGGAGCACTGCCGGCTCATCGAACGTCTCGAGCCGCGCCTCGAGCTCGTGCGCGATCCCTCGCTCACGCACCCGATGCGCGGACCGGCCGACTGGTCGGGCGACCCGGACCACGAGCGTACTGCCGAACAGCAGCGGGCCTTCGACGAGATGGTCGACTCCGCCGAGGCGCTCTTCGGCATCCCCGACGTCGATCCCGCGGCTCTCGCCCGGACGGTCGCGGCCAACCCGCGCCTGCGCTGGGTCATGACCACCGCGGCCGGAGGCGGGGGACAGGTCAAGGCCGCCGGCCTCGACCGTGAGGCCCTCGACCGTGTCACCTTCACCACCAGTGCCGGCGTGCACGGCGGACCCCTCGCCGAGTTCGCGGTCTTCGGCGTGATGGCCGGGGCCAAAGGGCTGCCTCGCCTCGCGCGCGACCAGGCCGAGAAGCACTGGAGCGAGCGCTGGGAGATGCGCCAGGTCGACGAGATGACGGTGCTCGTGGTCGGTCTCGGCGGCATCGGTGCCGAGTGCGCGCGGCGCTTCCATGCGCTCGGCGCGGAGGTGTGGGGGACCACGCGCAGCGGCGCCCCCGTCGAGGGGGTCGATCGCCTCGTGCCGCTCGACGAGCTGGTGTCGGCCGTCGCCGAGGTGGATGCCATCGTCGTCACTCTCCCCGGCACCGACCAGACGCATCACCTGATCGGCGCCGACGTGCTCGCCGCGGTGAAGCCCGGCGCGATCCTCGCCAGCGTGGGGCGCGGCACGGTGATCGACGAGGACGCCCTGCTCGCGGCCCTCGAGGACGGCCGGGTGTCGTTCGCCGCTCTTGACGTGTTCGAGGTGGAGCCCCTTCCTCAGGACTCGCCGCTCTGGCGGCATCCGTCGGTCCTGGTGAGTGCGCATACCGCCGCGCTCAGCAGTAAAGAGGAGGAGCGCATCGCCCGCCGCTTCGCCGAGAACGCCACGCGCCTCATCGACGGCGAGCCGATGCGGGCCGTTGTCGATACGGTCGAGTTCTACTGAGGTGTCGCGATCCGCGATGCCGGCGAGACGAGGGGGCCGCGGTGAGCGACGACGACGTGAGTGAGATCGCGCGCGATCCGGCGCCGGCCGTGGGGCGCAGCATCCGGCTCCTGGGCCTGCTGGCCGAGGCGGGGCGCACCCTGACCCTCACCGAGCTCGCCGCGGGTCTCGGTCTGGCGAAGTCGTCGACGGCGAACCTCTGCCTCTCGCTCGAGGCGGGGCGCATGATCGAGCGCGTCCCCCTCGGCTACCGTCTCGGCATCCGCACCGCCGAGCTGGGCGGTGCCTTCGCCGCGCAGTTCAATCAGGTGCGCGAGTTCTACGCCGTGTGCGAGACGTCGCCGGTGCTCGCGAGCGAGCTCGTGCAGGTCGCCGTGCTCGACGATGCCGACGCGCTGTACCTCGCCCGCTATGAGGGCTCGCGCTCGATCCGCATGGGCACGCCCCTCGGCTCGCGCCTCCCCGCGGCACTGTCGGCCACGGGCCGCGCACTGCTCATGACCCGCACCGACGACGACGTGCGGGCTCTTCTCACGCACGGACGCCCGCTGCCCAAGCTCACCGACCACAGCACCCTCGACGTCGACGCCGTGATCGCCAAGATCGCCGCCTCGCGCGAACGCGGGTGGTCGGTCGACGAAGAGGAGTCGTTCCGCGGCATCGTCGGTGTCGCGGTGCCCCTCGAGGGGTGGGCGCCCGGCGACCCGCAGCTGGCGCTGGGGGTCGGTCTTCCGGCGGCGGATGCCACGCCCGAACGCATCGCGCGCGTCGGCGCGGCACTGCGCGAGGCCGCCGCGGCGCTGACCAACCCGTTCAGCGCGTCCCGCGCAGGCTGACCCGCAGCGCCGCCCCACTCGACGCGCGCACGCCGTGCGCG
The DNA here is from genome assembly GCF_041079455.1 of Microbacterium sp. 16-032. Lineage (NCBI taxonomy): Bacteria > Bacillati > Actinomycetota > Actinomycetes > Micrococcales > Microbacteriaceae > Microbacterium > Microbacterium sp. 16-032. Next base: position 499,022 of record NZ_JBFYGQ010000004.1, read on the forward strand.
CCCTCGTCGCCCCGCCACGCGCGTCGCGCTCCGCCGGTGCCCTGCCGGGCGTGCCGCGCGCCTGCCGGGCATGCCGCGCGCCTGCCAGGCACGCCGCGCGTCCCCAACGCCTCATCGCGACCGATGAGCGTGCGCGTCGCGCTCGCCGCGCCCCGCGCGCCGTTCGGGGCGGATCCCGTCGTTCCTGGCGGAAATTCCCGTTCCCCACGACGAATCACGCCCGAACCCGCGCTGCCCACACCTCGCCCCTCGAATTCTGTTCAACATATTGAACTCTGTCCACTCTGTTGGTACAGTCGGCCGAGTCGCAAGACCCCAGCCGATCGAAGGAGATGGCCGTGACCACTTCATCCACCACGACGACGCAGCCGACGGATGACCCCGAATACGCAGCGAACCTCCGCCGCGCAACGCTCGCCTCGAGCATCGGCAGCGCGCTCGAGTACTTCGACTTCGCGCTCTACGGCCTCTCGACGGCGTTGATCTTCAACGTCCTGTTCTTCTCGCAGGACAATCCCGCCCTCGCCACGGTCGCAGCCTTCGCCACCTACGGCGTGGGCTTCCTCGCGCGCCCGTTCGGCGGACTGTTCTTCGGCGTCCTCGGCGACAAGCTCGGACGCAAGTGGGTGCTGGTCATCACGATCCTGCTGATGGGCGGCGCCTCCACGGCCATCGGACTCCTGCCGACGTACGAGGCGGTGGGCGTCCTCGCGCCCATCCTGCTCGTGATCATGCGCCTGCTGCAGGGCTTCGGCGCCGGTGCCGAGCAGGCGGGGGCCACGGTCCTGATGGCCGAGTACGCCCCGGTGAAGCGCCGTGGCTTCTTCTCGGCGCTGCCCTTCATCGGCATCCAGGCGGGTACCCTCCTGGCGGCCGTCGTGTTCAGCCTCATCTCGCTGCTGCCCGAAGACCAGCTGCTCAGCTGGGGCTGGCGCGTGCCGTTCCTGGCGTCGTTCGCGCTCATCCTGCTCGCGCTGTTCATCCGCATGCGCCTGCGCGAGACGCCGACCTTCATCGAGCTCGAGAAGCACGAGCAGATCGCCGAGCGACCTATCCGCGACATCTTCACGCGCGGTCTTCCGGGAGTCATCGTCGGCATCGGCCTGCGCATGGCCGAGAACGGCGGTTCCTACATGTTCAACACCCTGGCGCTGACGTTCTTCGTCGCGACGGTCGGCGGCCAGGCCGACCGCAGCCTGCTGACGTGGGGTGTCACGCTCGGCTCGCTCATCGGCATCTTCTCGGTGCCGCTGACGGGCGCCCTGTCCGACCGCATGGGTCGTCGCACCGTCTATCGCATGGGCGCGGTGTTCATGCTGGTCTTCACCTTCCCGGCCTGGTGGCTGATGTCGCTCGGCAGCTACCCGATCACTATCGCGGTCATCGCGATCGGCATCGGTGTCGCCGTCAACTCGATGCTCGGACCCCAGTGCGCGATGCTCCCCGAGCTGTTCGGCAACCGTCACCGCTACCTCGGCGTCGCGATGGCCCGCGAGCTCTCCGCCGTGCTCGCCGGTGGTCTCGCCGGAGTCCTGGGCGCCTACATCATCGCCGTCAGCGGGGCGAACTGGCTGCTGCTGGCGATCTACATGGGCACGCTCGCCCTCATCACCACCGCGTCGACCTTCCTCGTCCCCGAGACGCTGCGTCGCGACCTCACCCGCACCGACGACGCGATCAAGGTGTCGCGCGAAGAAGCGGGCGAGGGCGTGGATGCCACGACCGTGACCGTCCGGACGATCCGGTGACGCACGACAGGCGGGGGAGTGCCGGCAGCCTGGTGGGGGCTCCGGCGCTCCTCGCGGACACCGCGGAGGGGTTCCGCCTCGAGGTACGCGGGGCGGTGCGCTGATGCGGATCGCTCGATTGATGACGGCCGAGGGCCCGCGCACCGTCCGCGTCGAGGGGGCGGGCTTCGTCCCGATCGGCGACCCCTACGCCGCGTTCGCCGCGGGTGTCGACCCCGCCGACGAGGGCGCCGCGATCACGGGGGTCTTGCTGGCCCCGTGCGAGCCGACCGTCGTGGTCGGCATCGCGCAGAACGGCCCGGGCCACGCCTCTCCCGTGCAGGCGTGGCTGAAGAGCCCGCGCACGGTCACGGCATCCGGAGTCCCGGTCCGCCTGCGCCGCGACGCCGGTGCGACCGTGGCCGAGGCCGAGATCGCCGTGGTGATCGGCCGCGACACGACCGGACTGACGATCGAAACGGCGCACGAGTTCGTGTGGGGCATCACCGCGGTGAACGACCTCTCGAGTCCCGACCGCGCGGCCTTCGATCCCCGCAACTTCGAGTCGAAGTCCGGAGAGGGCTACACCCCGCTCGGACCCTGGGTCGACACCGCCCTCTCGATCGACGGCGATCTGCCGATGCGGCTGTCAGCCGACGGTGAGGTGCGCGCCGAGACGTCGTCGCACCGCCTGCCGATGACGCTGCGCGAGTGCCTCGCCTACGTCGCGGGCTGGACCACGCTGGGGCCGGGCGACGTCGTCATGATGGGCGCGCCGTTCTCGCAGGCGCCGGTTCGTCCAGGGGAGACGGTCGAGGTCGTCATCGCGGGCATTCGGCTCACGACGCCGACGTCGTAGAGCGACGGCGCGTCAGTGCTTCTTGTAGTTCGCGTTGCGGCCCATGGTGAAGAGCGCGCCGACGGTGCCGATCAGGCCGAACGCGGCGATGCCGCCGATGACCCAGAGCACGACGTGAGAGAAGAAGCCGCTGTCCATGATGATCCTCCGGGTGGGTTGTGGCCGTTCGATCCTACCGTCGCTCGGCGCGCGCTCCCGCCGCCGTCCGAGGTCGGGTCGTGGTTCTCCCTCTCGCGCTGGTAGACTTCCGGGGAACTTCGGCGAGGGATGCCGCTTCGCGTGTCGCACGGTGCGCAGGCGTCCGTGATCGACGCAGTGATGCAGGCTCCCGGCTTTCCTCACGCGCTCGCGTTCGAGTCGAATCCAGACCACACAGGTGCGGACCATGTCCGCTCACAAGCTGCGGGACACGAGCCCGCGAGGAGAACATCATGTCGGAAGACAACAAGGTCGTCGCGGAACTCCGCGAGAACTTCGGCAAGGGCTTCGCCCGTCGCCTCCGCGCCGCGGGCAAGATCCCGGCCGTCATCTACGGTCACGGCACCGAGCCCCAGCACGTGGCGCTCCCCGGCCATCAGGTCGCCCTGCTCATCCGTCGCGCCAACGCGCTGCTCGACCTCGACATCGCGGGCAAGGACCAGCTCGTCCTCGTCAAGGACGTGCAGAAGGACCCCGTGCGTCAGATCATCGAGCACATCGACCTCATCGTCGTGAAGAAGGGCGAGAAGGTTCAGGTCGACGTTCCCGTCGTCATCACCGGTGAGCCCTTCTCGGGCACCGTCGCCATGCTCGACGCGACCTCCGTGTCGCTCGAGGTCGAGGCCACCCACATCCCCCAGAACATCGAGGTCTCGGTCGAGGGCGCCGAGGACGGCACGCAGATCACCGCTGCCGACCTGACCCTGCCCAAGGGCGCCACCCTCGTCACCGAGCCCGAGACGCTCGTGGTGGGTGTCTCGGTGCCGCTCGACACCCTCGCTGCCGACGAAGAGATCGCCGAGGCCGATGCCGAGGTCGCCGAGGAGCAGTCCGAAGAGGCCGAGTCGGCCGAAGAGGGCGACGACAAGTAATTCCCGAGGGCCGTTCCACGGTCCGAGTACGAGGGGGCGCGTTTTCGCGTCCCCTCGTTCGTTTCTCCGCGCGGATGGCGCGCGGGGTCCCGTCACCTGACGACCGCGTCGTCGCGCACGGTCCGCACGCGGACCCGGAAGGATGGATGCCATGGCAGACACCTGGCTCATCGTGGGTCTCGGTAACCCGGGCCCCCGTTACGAGGCGACTCGACACAACATCGGTCAGATGGTCGTCGACGAGCTCGCCGCCCGCCGCCGCGAGGCTTTCCGCGCCCACAAGGCCAACGCGCGGGTGGTCGAGACGTGGCTGCGCCCGGGAGCGGACAAGCTCGTCCTGGCGAAGCCGAACAGCTTCATGAACGTGTCCGGGGGGCCGGCGGCCGGGCTCGCGCGTTTCTACGGCACCGCGCCCGAGCGCGTCGTCGTCGTCCACGACGAGCTCGACATCCCCTACGACACCATCAAGCTCAAGACCGGGGGCGGTCACGGCGGGCACAACGGGGTGCGCGACATCGCGAAAGCCCTCGGTACGCCGGAGTTCCCCCGCGTCCGCGTGGGCATCGGGCGTCCGGTCGGGCGCCAGGATCCCGCTGACTGGGTGCTCGATCCGTTCAGCTCGACCGAGCGTCAGACGCTGCCGATCCTCGTCTCGGATGCCGCGGATGCCGTGGAACTCCTGGTCGACGAGGGATTGGTCGCCGCCCAGCAGCGCTTCCACGCCCCGCGCGCCTGACGCGCGGCACGGCAGCTGGCCGAGCGCCTGCGTGCCGTGACCCCCGCCGTCCGTCCAGCCGGTGAACGGATCACCCGTCGCGTCCCCGGGCGCAGTCCCGCGCGCTCCCGCGCCGTCCGGGGATGAGAGCGCCGGAAACGACGATCGGCCCCGGTCACGAGGAACCGGGGCCGATGGTCGTGCCGAAGGTCACGTCACGCGGAGACGCCGATCGCGGCGCCCGCGGCCAGCGCGCTGCCGACCACGATGCCGCCGAGAAGCGACAGGGCGATCGCGCCGATCGCCCATCCGCGACCGCGGTTCTTCACCGCGGCCACGATTCCCTGGATGAACCCCCAGAGTCCGAAGACCGCGTACACGACGAAGGCGACGACGGTCAGGATGCCGAAGACGATGGCCGCCTGCTGGACTTCCGGGGGAAGCGTGTTCGGTTCCATCTGCTGGCCGCCGTCGGCGTACGGGGCGAGGCTCGCGCTCTGCATCCCGGCGATGAAGGCGACGATCGAGCCGCCGACGACCGCGATGAGCGAGACGACGAAGGCGACAAGTCCGAGCTTCTTCGGGCCCTTCGGCTTGCTGGTGGTGGGCGGGACGTAGGCGGGTGCGGCGGGAGCGCCCTGTGCCGACGGGGCGGTGCCGGAGGAGTCGCCGCGCGTGACGGGCTGTTGGTACGGCTCGGGGGGCGGGGGTGTCGTGCTCACGAGATGCTCCTCTGGTCGTCGGTGGGCGTGGACCGCCCGTTCCCGGAGTCTAAGAAGCGTCCCGCGCCGGGGCGTGGGGCTGGACGCCCGTCCGCGCGGCGCGGTATCGGCGCCCGCAGCCGGCCCGGGGCGGGGTCAGACGGGCGCACCGCCTGCGGGCACGGTGGCCAGCCCCGCGACGATCCCGATGGCGGTCAGCACAGCGAAGAAGATCGGGCCCAGCACCGAGAGGACGAGTCCCGCGATCCCGGCACCGCGCCCCGACCGCCGGACGATGGCGACGATTCCCAGCACGAGGGCCGTGATGCCGATCGCCGTCCCCGTCCAGAACGCGACCTCCCCCAGCAGCACCAGCTCGCGCACGGGGGAGAGCACGCGCCAGTCGAAGCCGTTCGACGACATCGTGGTCAGCCCAGGGGCCGCACCGCGCGCCGAGCGGAACGCCGCGAAGCCGCCGACGGCCGGGGCCAGGACGGCCGCGACCACGGAGAGCGCGAGCGCCCAGGTGCCCAGGGGGCGACCTCGGCGGGTCGGCGGCGGGGGAGTGAGGAGCGTCCCGACGGGCGGTGCCGCATGAGGGGCGGCGAAGACCGGACCGTTCGGGGCGCTCGGCGTCGTCATGCGGCAAGCCTACGAGAGGTGGCACCCGGGCGCGTTGTCCACCCCGGCCCGATGTCGGAGCCCCCGCGTAGACTCTTTCAAGTGACAGTTCCCGGGATCGTTCGCGCCCTCGAGCAGGCTGAGTCGTACCGTGAAGCCGCTTCGGCGGCCTCCTCCGACCTGTCGCTCTCTCTCGTCGACGGCCTCGACGCCCCCGTCGTCGCGGGCCTCGTCGAGCGTCGCCGTGCCGCGGGTGATCCCGGCGCCGTGCTGGTGATCGCGCCCACCGGTCGACGTGCCGAGTCCCTCGGCCCGGCTCTCGAGGCCGTTCTGCCCGGCGCGCAGGTCCTCCACTTCCCGGCCTGGGAGACGCTGCCCCACGAGCGGCTCAGCCCCAGTCCCGAGACGGTCGGTCGCCGTCTCGACGTCCTGCGCCGGATCGCCGCGTGGGACCGCACCGCGCCGCTCGTGGTGACCGCGTCGGTGCGCAGCGCCCTCCAGCCGCTGGCCCCCGGTCTGGGCGACGTCGAACCGGTCGAACTCTCGGTCGGGGGGCGCGGGCTTGAGCTCGAGGTCGTCACGACGCGCCTCGTCGAGCTCGCGTACCACCGCGTCGACATGGTCTCGCGCCGCGGAGAGTTCGCGGTGCGCGGCGGCATCCTCGACGTCTTCCCCCCGGTGGCGGATCACCCGTACCGCGTCGAGTTCTTCGGCGACGAGGTCGACCAGATCCGCGCCTTCTCCGTCGCCGACCAGCGCTCGCTACCCGGGGAGGTGCCCGCGGTGACGCTCGTGCCCAGCCGAGAGCTTCTGCTCACGGCGGAGGTGCGCGCGCGCGCCGCCGAACTCCGCGACGGCTATCCCGGGCTGCGTCAGTTGCTCGAGAAGATGGCCGAGGGGATTCCCGCCGAGGGCATGGAGTCGTTGATCCCCGTGCTGGTGGACGACCTCATCACCCTGGTCGACTATCTCCCCGGCGCGAGCGCGGTGGCGCTCGTTGATCCGGAGCGTTCGCTCGCTCGTGCCACCACGCTCGGCGACACCAACCGCGAGTTCCTCGAGGCGGCGTGGTCGGCGGCGACGGCGGGGGCGGACACCCCGGTCGATCTCGGGTCCGGTGACTTCGTCACCCTCGACGACCTGCACGAGAGAGCCAGCGGTCGAGGCGGCGTCTGGTGGCAGTTGAGCGCTTTCGACTCGGGAGCGGCGGATGCCGAAGACGAGGGGCTCGTCGTCGGCGATGACTCCGCTCATCGCATCAAGGCCGATCCGGTGCCGTCGTTCCAAGGGAACGTCGAGGGTGCGACTGCTCACGTCGGCGAGCTTCTGCGCGACGGGTGGTCGGTCGTCGTCACAGCATCCGGTCCCGGAATGGTGGATCGTGCCCGAGACGTCCTCTCCGAGCGCGGGATCGCCGCCCGCCGCGTCGACGATGTGAAGTCGGCCCCCGAGGCCGGAGTCGCCCATGTCGTCTGCGCTCCTCTCGAGCGGGGCTTCCAGCTGACCGAGGCGAAGTTCGCCGTCATCACCGAGACGGAGTTCTACGGGCGCTCGGTCAGCGGCGACAACCGCGGCGTCAAGAAGCTCGCCTCGCGTCGACGCAACGTGGTCGACCCGCTGCAGCTCAAGCCCGGCGACGTCGTCGTGCATGCGACCCACGGCATCGGTAAGTTCCTCGAGCTCACGCAGCGCGAGGTGTCCAGCGGCGGTCGCAACGCGGTGAAGACCACGAAGGAGTACCTCGTCCTCGAGTACGCGCCGGCCAAGCGCGGTTACCCGGGCGACAAGCTGTTCGTCCCCACGGATCAGCTCGACCTGCTGTCGAAGTACGTGGGCGGCGAAGCGCCGACCCTGTCGAAGATGGGCGGAAGCGACTGGGCGGCGGCGAAGGGGCGAGCCCGCAAGGCCGTCCGCGACATCGCGGTCGAGTTGGTGAAGCTGTACTCGGCACGCATGGCGTCGAAGGGGTACGCGTTCGGTCCCGACACCCCCTGGCAGCGCGAGCTCGAAGAGGCCTTTCCCTTCGCCGAGACCCTCGATCAGCTGCAGACGATCGACGAGATCAAAGCCGACATGGAGAAGCCGATCCCGATGGATCGACTGCTTTCGGGCGACGTCGGATTCGGCAAGACCGAGGTCGCGGTGCGGGCGGCGTTCAAGGCCATCCAGGACGGCAAGCAGGTCGCGATGCTGGTTCCCACCACGCTGCTGGTCAAGCAGCACCTCGAGACCTTCGCCGAGCGTTTCGCGGGCTTTCCCGTCACGGTCCGGCCGCTGTCGCGCTTCCAGACCGACAAAGAGGTGAAGGCCACCCTGGCCGGCCTCACCGACGGCACGGTCGACATGGTCATCGGAACCCATCGCATCCTGACCGAGAAGGTCATCTTCAAAGACCTCGGGCTGATGATCATCGACGAGGAGCAGCGGTTCGGCGTCGAGCACAAAGACCAGCTGAAAAAGCTCAAGACCAACGTCGACATCCTGGCGATGAGCGCCACCCCGATCCCGCGCACCCTCGAGATGGCGGTCACGGGGATCCGCGAGATGTCGACCCTCGCGACCCCGCCGGAGGATCGGCATCCGATCCTGTCGTACGTGGGCCCCCGCAACGACAAGCAGATCGCCGCCGCGATCCGCCGGGAGTTGCTCCGCGAGGGCCAGATCTTCTACGTGCACAACAGGGTCTCGTCGATCCAGCGCGTCGCCGCGCACCTCGCTGAACTGGTGCCCGAGGCCCGGATCGTCGTGGCCCACGGGCAGATGGGGGAGCACGCCCTCGAGCAGGTCGTCGATGACTTCTGGGAGCGTCGTGCCGATGTGCTGGTCTCGACCACGATCATCGAGACCGGGCTCGACATCTCGAACGCCAACACGATCATCATCGACCGCGCCGATAAGTACGGGCTGTCGCAGCTGCACCAGCTCCGCGGACGCGTGGGGCGTGGGCGCGACCGTGCGTACGCGTATTTCCTCTACGACGAGATGAAGCCGTTGTCCGAGACCGCGGCCGACCGGCTCGAGACGATCGCCGTGAACAACGACCTCGGCTCGGGCATGCAGGTGGCGCTGAAAGACCTCGAACTGCGTGGCGCCGGAAACCTCCTCGGTGCCGAGCAGGCCGGACACATCGCGGGTGTCGGTTTCGACCTGTACCTGCGCATGATCGGCGAAGCCGTTTCCACGTTCCGTGGCGAAGACGTCGACGGTCCCACCGAACTCCGCCTCGAGCTCCCCGTCGATGCTCGATTGCCGGAGTTCTACATCGACAGCGAGCGTCTGCGTCTCGAGGCTTACCAGAAGCTGTCGGCCGCGGCTTCCGCGACGGCGAAGAGCGATGCGATCGACCTCGTGGTCGAGGAGCTTCGGGATCGATACGGAGAGCCGCCGGCCGAAGTCGAGGGACTCATCGCCGTGGCGCGCCTGCGCCGCCGGGCCGCTCAGGCCGGTCTGGCCGATGTGGTCGCGATGGGCTCCAACCTGCGCATCGCCCCCGCGAACCTTCCGGACTCGATGCGGGTGCGTCTGCAGCGGCTGTACCCGAAGGCGAAGCTCGTCGCCGGCGGGGACGCCATGGTGGTCCCGCTCCCTCAGGATGCGGACGATGCGAACCTCATCGCGTGGGTGCGCCAGCTCCTCGACGCGCTGTGGCCGTTGCCCGTCTCAGAGAACGCCGAGACCGCGAGCGCGTGATGACGGCTCCCTCCCAGAGCGCAGACGATCAGGCCCGACCGACACCCGTCGGTCGGGCCTGCGTCGTCGATCCGCGTGATTCCGGGCTTCAGGGTCGACGACACGCCCGGGGTGAAGGGACGATTCGACCGATGCGGGGTCCCGACGTAATGTTTTACCTGTTCGCCCCACAGGGGAGAGCGGAGAGGCCGAAAGGCCCCGCATCGTCTCAAGTGGCGGACCACCCAAAACCTCCTCCGAATGGTGTAAGGTTTTGGTTCGGTCGTTCGG